>JALYXU010000029.1 GCA_030946925.1 Pseudomonadota bacterium | reverse complement strand
CGGAGATGTCGTTCGTCCATCGTGCAGGCAACGGTAGCAAAGGATGGCGTGGCCCGGTGTCGGTTAATTCGCACACCCGCGTGACTGCTGAAAATTCCGCACTTGCGGGCGGCCGCTTTCCCGCCTTCCAGGGCCTGGCCGGACGCTGGCTGCTGAGCGGCTATTTCGTCGGCGTCTGGGGCGCGGGCTTCGTCGCCAGCAGGATCGCCTTGCAGTACGCGGCGCCGTTCACCTACATCGGCGTTCGCTATGCGATTGCCTTCGTCGTCGCCATGCTCGCCTTCGGGCTGCGCGCCGCGTGGCCGACGTCGCGCGCGCAATGGGGCCACGTCGCCGTCGCCGGCCTGCTCAGCCACGCCGGCTATCTGGGCGGCAGCCACTACGCGCAGCGCTGGGGCCTCTCGGCCGGGGTCACTGCGCTGATCCTGGCGCTGCAGCCGTTGCTGACCGCAGTCGCGGTGTCGCGCTGGCTGCATGTGCGGCTGTCGCGGCTGCAGATGCTCGGCGTCGGCATCGGTCTGGCCGGCGTCGCCCTGGTCGTCGCGCATCGCATCGATGGCGGCACCATCAGCGCGGTCAGCCTGCTCGCGGTGGCGTGGGCGCTGGCCTGCGTCACCGGCGGCACGCTGTACCAGCGGCAGTTCTGCGCCAGCGTCGATCTGCGCTCGGCGGTCTGCATCCATTTCGCGGCGACTGCCGCGGTGATGCTTCCGCTCGGCGCCATGGTCGAAGGCTTCGACATCGAATGGAACCGGCAGATCGTCCTGACGCTGCTCTATCACGTGGTCCTGGCGTCGATCGGCGCCTATTCGATCCTGCATCTGCTGCTGCGCCGAGGCGAAGCAACCGGGGTCACCAGCCTGCTCTATCTCACGCCACCGGTGGCGGCGATCTGCGAATGGGCGATCTTCGGCGCCGCGCCGACGGCGACGATGTGGCTCGGCATGGCGATCGCCGGCATTGGCGTCGCGATGGTGACGCGCAACCGTGCGGCGATGCCGAGCCGGCCGGTGATCGAAGAGCTGTCGTAGCCCGGTCGACGCGACGCGACGCGACGCTGAAGAAGCGCCGTGGCCGGGGCCGTGGCCGCGATCAGCCGATGCGGCCGAGCACCAGGTATTCCATCAGCGCCTTCTGCACGTGCAGGCGATTCTCGGCTTCGTCCCAGACCACCGACTGCGGGCCGTCGATCACGTCGGCCTCGACCTCTTGGCCGCGGTGCGCCGGCAGGCAGTGCATGAAGAGCGCGTCGGGGCGCGCCGCGGCCATCATCTCGGCGTCGACGCACCAGTCGGCGAAGGCGATCTGCCGCTCCGCGTTCTCGGCCTCGTAGCCCATGCTTGTCCAGACATCGGTGGTGACGACGTCGGCGCCACGGCAGGCATCGAGCGGGTCGCGGAAGGTCTTCAGGCAGTCGTCGCGACGCAGGCCCACCGCCATCGGATCGATCTCGTAGCCGCCCGGCGTGCTCACGTGCAGGGTGAAGCCGAGGATGTCGGCGGCCTGCAGCCAGGTCGTCGCCATGTTGTTGCCGTCGCCGACCCAGGCCACGACCTTGCCTTCCATGCTGCCGCGCCGCTCGATGCAGGTGAACACGTCGGCCAGGATCTGGCACGGGTGGTAGGCGTTGGTCAGGCCGTTGATGACCGGCACCCGCGAGTGCGCCGCGAAGGCCTCGAGCTTTTCCTGCTCGAAGGTCCGGATCATGACGATGTCGACCATCCGGCTGATGACGCGGGCGGTGTCCTCGACCGGCTCGGCGCGGCCGAGCTGGGTGTCGCCGGTCGTCAGGTTCACGACCGAGCCGCCCATCTGGTACATGCCGGCCTCGAAGCTGACGCGCGTCCTCGTCGACGCCTTCTCGAAGATCATCGCCAGGGTCCGGTCGACCAGCGGCGTGTACTTCTCGTAGTTCTTGAAGCGCGTCTTGATGATGGTCGCGCGCTCGAACAGGTAGGCGTACTCCTCGGCCCGGAAGTCCCTGAACTGCAGGTAGTGCTTGATCAGGTTGCTGCCGGGCTTCATGCCGTCGGCGAGGCCAGGAATTCCTTGATCAGCGGGCAGAGCAGGGCGACCATCTGCGCGGCTTCTTCGCGCGACAGGATCAGAGGCGGCAGCAGCCGGACGACCCGTTCGGCGGTGACGCTGATCATCAGGCCGGCCTCGGCCGCGCGGCCGAGCAGAACGCCGCAAGGCCGGTCCAGCTCGATGCCGATCATCAGGCCCTGACCGCGCACTTCGACCACTCCGGCAACGCCGTCGAGCTCGCGCTCGAGCCCCCTCTTCAGCGCCGCGCCGACGACCGCGGCGTTCTGCAGCAGGCCTTCTTCTTCCATGATCCGCAGCGTCTCGACGCCGGCGCGCATTGCCAGCGGATTGCCGCCGAAGGTGGTGCCGTGGTTGCCGGCGCCGAGGACATCGGCGGCGCGGGGACCGCAGACGACCGCGCCGACCGGCACCCCTGAGCCGAGCCCCTTGGCGAGCGGCATCACGTCTGGCACGACGTCGGCCCACTGATGCGCGAACCACTTGCCGGTGCGGCCCATGCCGCACTGCACTTCGTCGAGCATCAGCAGCCAGTTGCGCTCGTCGCAGATGCGGCGGGCTTCGCGGAGGTACTCGACGGTGGTCGGCCGGATGCCGCCTTCGCCCTGGATCACTTCAAGGAAGACGGCGACCACGTTGGGCCGGTTGCGCGCGACGTCTTCGAGCGCCGGCACGTCGTTCAGCGCGACCCGGACGAAGCCCTCGACCAGAGGACCGAAGCCGGCCTGCACCTTGACGTTGCCGGTGGCCGACAGCGTCGCGATCGAGCGGCCATGGAACGCCGCCTCGTAGACGACGATCTCGGGCCGGTCGATGCCGCGGTCATGGCCGAACTTGCGCGCGATCTTCAGCGCCGCCTCGTTCGCCTCGAGCCCGGAGTTGCAGAAGAACACATTGCTGAGCCCCGACAGCTCGCACAGCTTGGCCGCGAGCTGCTCCTGCAGCGGCACCTGGTAGTAGTTGGAGCTGTGGATCAGCTTGCCGACCTGGTCGTGCAGCGCCGGCACCAGTTTCGGATGGCCGTGCCCGAGCGTGTTCACGGCGATCCCCGCCAGGCCGTCGAGGTATTTCCGGCCCTCGCTGTCCCAGAGCCAGCAGCCTCGGCCGTGCGAGAGCGCGATCGGCAGGCGCCCATAGGTCTTCATGACATGGGGCTCGGGCGAAACGGGCAGCTTCTCGGGCGCGTTCATGGCGGCACTCGCAAGGTCGGCGAAAGGGGTGCGATTCTAAAGCCGGCATTCGTCCACGCCGGCTGCTTGCTGCGATGCAGCAATGGCGCATCGGCGACTGACAATCCGGCTCGACTCACCTCAGCCCGTGGCCGAATCTCGAACAACCTTCATCCAAGGCCTGACCGTCGACGGCAGGCGGTTTCGGCCGAGCGATTGGGCCGAGCGACTGGCCGGCGCGATGGCCTGCTTTCGACCCGACGGCGGCGGCGGCCCCGGCGCCTTCATCGGCTATTCGCCCTATTGCAGGCCGCGCGAGGTTGGCGGTGTCCGCGGCGTGCTCGTTGACGCGGCGCTGCGCGAGCTGGAGCCGATGGCCTGGGACTTCGTCATGAACTTCGCGCGCGACAACCAGCTCGTGGTGGTCGTGTCGGCCGGCGTCTGAGACTGCTGGGCCGATCCAAATGAAAAAGGGCTCGCATCGCGAGCCCTTTTTCGTCGGCGCCAGTGCGCCCGCCTGCTCAGGCCGCCGCAGCCATCGCCTTGACTTTCGCCGACAGCCGGCTCTTGTGCCGGGCTGCCTTGTTCTTGTGAAACAGATTCTTGTCCGCGATCGAATCGATCACCGGTTGCGCCGCCTTGAGAAGCTCGGTCGCCTTCGGCTTGTCGCCGGCGTCGACTGCCTTCTGGACATTCTTGATGACGGTGCGGAAATGCGAACGCATCGCTGTGTTGGCCGCGTTGAGACGCGTGTCCTGCCGAACCCGCTTGAGGCCGGAGGCGATCCGAACGGTTTTCTTTTTGGCTTTTGCTGCGGTGGCCATGCGTGTGTTCCGGCGTACGTTCTTCAGGGGTGATTCGAGCGGTGCCGGGGCACTGTTGCCGGCGCTTTGTCGACTGCTTGAGCGACACTTCTGTCGGTCGTCAGCTGCTTTTCGGCAAAGACCACGAGTATAGCATCGGCGTCCATGAATTTACTTCGAGCGGCGTCGACGATCTCCCTCTTCACGCTCGCCTCGCGCATCACCGGATTGGCCCGCGACGTGGTCATCGCATCGGCGTTCGGCGCCGGCGCGTCGCTCGACGCGTTCTACGTGGCGTTCCGGATCCCGAACCTGTTGCGTCGGCTCTTCGGCGAAGGTGCATTCACGCAGGCGTTCGTTCCGGCCCTGGCCCAGGCCCGGGCCACCGACGGCGACGAGCCGACCCGGCGCATGATCGACGCCGTCGCGACCGTCCTCTTCATCGCCCTGACGCTGACCTGCGTGGTCGGCGTCGCCGCGGCGCCGCTGGTGGTCTGGCTGATGGCTTCGGGTCTGGCCCGCTTCGACGACGCGGTCGTCATGACACGGATCATGTTTCCCTACATCGGCCTGATCTCGATGGTCTCGCTGTCGGCCGGCGTCCTCAACACCTGGAAGCGCTTCGCGGTGCCTGCGGCGACACCGGTTCTCCTCAATGTCGCGATGATCGGCTCGGCCTGGGCCTTGGCGCCGGTGTTCGAGCGGGCCGGCCTGCCGACGGTCTACTCCCTGGCCGTCGGCGTCATGCTGGGCGGGGTCCTGCAGCTTGCCGTGCAGGTGCCGGCGCTGCGCCGCGCCGGCTGCCTGCCGCGGATCGGCGCGAGCATCGCGACGCTTCGTGAAGCCTGGCGCCACCCAGGCGTCCGACGTGTCGTCCGGCAGATGTCGCCGGCATTGCTGGGCGTCTCGGTGGCGCAGATCTCGGTCCTCATCAACACGCAGATCGCCTCGCATCAAGGCATCGGCGCCGTGTCATGGCTGCAATACGCCTCGCAGCTGATGGAATTTCCGACCGCGCTGCTCGGTGTCGCAGTGGGCTCGGTGTTGATCCCGCAGCTCTCCGCGGCGCAGGCACACCGCGACAACGCCGGCTACTCGGGACTGCTCGACTGGGGCCTCAGGCTGACGTTCGTGCTGGCCTTGCCATGCACCGTGGCGCTGCTGGTCTTCCCCGAGGCACTGGTCGCGACGCTGTTCCAGCGCGGTCACTTCGATGCGCTGGCCGTGACCAGAACGGCATCGGCGCTGCGCGGCTACGGCGTCGGCCTGATCGGCCTGATCGCGGTCAAGATCCTCGCTCCCGGGTTCTATGCGCGCCAGGACATGCGCACCCCGGTGACGATCGCCATTGCCGTGCTCGCCCTGACCCAGGCCATGAACCTCGGCTTCGTGCCCTGGCTCGGCCATGCCGGATTGGCCCTCTCGGTCGGCCTCGGGGCGCTCGTCAATGCACTCTGGCTCTTCGTCGGCCTGCGCCGCGGCGGCTGGTACCGGCCGGAGCCGGGCTGGCGCCGCTTCGGATTGGCCATCGGCGGCGCCAGTGCGCTGATGGGTGGACTGCTGGCCTGGGCCGATTTCCGGATCGACTGGATCGGCCTGGTCGGACGCGAACCGGTCCGCGTCGGCTGGCTGGTCGCGAGCATCGTTGCCGCTGCGCTCGTCTACTTCGGGACCCTGCTTGCGGCGGGGGTCCGGCCCGGCCATTTCTCGCGCCGGGCCTGAGGCTGCGGCCAGCAGGCAGATCGCGGGCACGGCCGCGCTCATTCGAGGACGAAGCTCTAAACTTCGCCGATGCCCGGTCTGCTGCCGCTCCTTCCGCCGACTGCTCTCGACTACTTCGCGTCGCTCGTCGCCGACGACGCCAGCCTGCCCTTGCTCGAGACGGCGATCGCCGTCGCCCAGCACGAGCACCCGGGCCTGGACACCCAGTCGATCCTGGCCGCGATCGATGCCCTGGCGGTTCGCCTCAGGGCGCGCATCGCCCCCGATGCGATGCCGATGCAGCGCCTGCGCATCCTGAACCGCTTCTTTTTCCACGAGCTCGGCTTCGCCGGCAACATCAACGACTACTACGATCCGCGCAACAGCTACGTCCACGCCGTGCTGGAGACGCGGCGCGGCATTCCGATCACGCTGGCCCTGCTCTATGTCGAGCTGGCGACGCAAGTGCAGCTCCCCGCCGACGGCGTCGCCTTTCCGGGCCACTTCCTGGCCAAGGTCCGCCTGCCGAAGGGCGACATCGTCATCGATCCGTTCACCGGCCAGTCGATGTCGCGCGATGCGCTCGACGGCTTGCTGGCCCCCTACCGCCGTCGCCTTGGGAAAAACGGCGGCGACGAGCTGCCGCTGGGCGCTTTCCTGCAGCCGGCGGCGCCGCGCGAGGTGATCGCCCGGATGCTGCGCAACCTGAAGGAGATCTATCGTGAGAGCCATGATTCGACCCGCCTCCTGAGCGTTGCCGAGCGGCTCGTGATCCTGCTCCCGGATGTGTGGGAAGAGCGGCGTGATCGCGGCCTGGTACATGCGGCGCTCGGCGCCAGGCATCCGGCGATGGTCGATCTGGTCGGCTACCTGGAGCACGCGCCGGATGCGCCGGACCGTCCGATCATCAAGAAACGGCTTGCCGACCTGGGGCACGACGACGCGTCGCGGCTGCATTAGCCAGCGCGGCTGCATTCGCTTGCGCGCCGCCGGCTCGCAGCGCCGGCACGTTTCCCGGCGTCCTTCAAACGTCGGCGCGACGAGGTCGGCGTGAAGCAGATGCCGCTGCCGATCGGCCCCGATCCGGATCAGACCTTCGACAATTTCCTGCCTGGTCCGAATCGCGCTGCCATCGCCCATCTGCTCGGCCTCGGCGCCGGTGCGCCGCCGGCCTACCTCTGGGGACCGGACGGCAGCGGCAAATCGCATCTGCTGCGGGCGGTGGTCCAGCGGGCTCAGGAGAAGGGCGAGGCGATCGCCTGGTTCGCCGCTGCCGACCCGGCGCCATGGCGGCCGCCCGAGCGCTGCGACTGGATCGTCTTCGACGACTGCGATGCCTTCGACGCCGGCCAGCAGCAAGCGGCGTTCTCGCTGTTCGTCGAGGCCGCCGGCGACGGCGCGGTGGTGCTTGCGGCAGGTCGGGTCCCGCCGGTCGATCTCGCGGTCCGCGAGGATCTGCGCACGCGCCTCGGCTGGGGCCACGTCTTCGCGCTGCAGCCGCTGGCCGAGCCGGAGGTGCGATCGGCGCTCCGGCGCGAGGCCGATCGTCGCGGCACCTTCCTCTCCGATGAGGTGATGGACTACCTCCTGCATCGCTTCGCCCGCGACCTCAAGCACCTGATGGCGATGATCGTCCGCCTCGACGCCTTCTCGCTCTCGAACAAGCGCGCGATCACCGTGCCGCTGCTGAAGCAGATGCTGGCCGAGTCCGCGCTCGACCGGCCCGACGGCGGGGCCGCCATGACAGCCGGGCCACTGCGGCATCATTGATCGGCCAGGAGATCGCCACGAGTCGCCCGAGTCCAGGAAGCCAACGCAGTTCCATGCCCGCCGCGTCGACGAGTCTCTGCCTGTTCGACCTTGACCTGACGCTCCTGCCGATTGATTCGGACCATGCCTGGGGCGACTTCATGATCGGCCTCGGCTGGGTCGACGCAGTCGCCTTCAGGCGCGGCAACGATGCCTTCTACGCCTCCTATCTGGAGGGCAAGCTCGACATCGACGGCTACGTCGCCTTCTCGACCGCGCCGCTGCTGCAGCGCCCCGCCGAGGCCATCGCCGCTGCCCAGCTGCGCTTCATGCGCGAAGTGATCGGGCCGGCGATGCGACCCGCCGCGCGGCAGCTGGTGGACGGGCACCGCCAGCGCGGCGACCGGATCGCGCTGGTCACGGCGACCAACGAGCTGGTGACCGCACCGATCGCCGAGGCATTCGGCATCGATACGCTGATCGCGACCCGTCTGCAGCGCGATGCGTCCGGTCGGCCGACCGGACGGATTGCCGGCACGCCGGCCTATCGCGAGGGCAAGGTGCTTCGTGTCGGACAATGGCTGGCAAGTTGCGGCTGCGACTGGGGCGACTTCGAGCGCGTCACCGTCTACAGCGATTCGCTCAACGATCTGCCTTTGCTCGAACAAGCGACCGACCCGGTCGCGACCAACCCCTCGGCCGGCCTCGAAGCGCTCGCTCGCGAGCGAGGCTGGCGCATCTTGAAACTCTTTCAGCAATGATCAAGACATTCATCGACCGGCTTCTCGGCAAGAGCGTCAGCGACGCATCGGGCGTGCGTGCCGGCAAGCGCGTCGAAGTGCCGAAATCGGTGCATGGCATCGATCCGGCGCTGGTCGACGAGCGTGCCGTGAAGGTCGTCGCCACGTTGGTCGAGGGTGGCTACGAGGCCTACGTCGTCGGCGGTGCGGTCCGCGACCTGCTGGTCGGGCTGCGGCCGAAGGACTTCGACGTTGCCACCAACGCGACGCCGGAGCAGGTCAAGGGCCTGTTCCGGCGTGCCTTCATCATCGGCCGGCGCTTTCGCATCGTCCACGTCGTGTTCGGCCGCGGCCGCCAGGACCGGGGCTTGTCCGAAGTGATCGAGGTCTCGACCTTTCGCGCCGTGCTCGACGCTGCGGCCGCCGATCAGGTCGCCGGCAACGAGAAGACATCGAGGCGCGAGCTCGACGGCAAGACCAGCGTCGTCGACGCCGAGGGCCGGGTCCTTCGCGACAACGTCTGGGGCCCGCAGATCGAGGACGCGGCAAGGCGCGACTTCACCGTCAACGCGATGTACTACGACCCGCTTCGCGAGGTCGTCGTCGACTACCACGGCGGCATCCGCGACGTGAAGAAAAAGCTCCTCCGCATGATCGGCGATCCGGTCACGCGCTATCGCGAAGACCCGGTGCGGATCATCCGGGCGGTGCGCTTCGCCGCCAAGCTCAACTTCGAGATCGAGGCCAAGACGCGGGCCCCGATCAAGGAGATGGCGGCACTTCTCGACAACGTGCCGCAGTCCCGCACCTTCGACGAGATGATCAAGCTGCTGCAGACCGGCCACGCGCTGGCCTCGATCGTCGAGCTGAAGAAGCTCGGCCTGCACCGCGGCGTGTTCCCGGTGCTCGATGTCGCGCTCGATGAAGCGCAGCGCCACGATGGCCGCGAACAGTTTGTCCGCGCCGCCCTGGCCGACACCGACGCGCGGGTTGCCGCCGGCAAGCCGGTCGCGCCGAGCTTCATGCTCGCGGCGATGCTCTGGCACGACGTGCAGGAGGGCTGGCAACAGCGCCAGGCCGCGGGCGAGTCGACGTTTCCGGCGCTCCAGACGGCAATCGATGCGGCCTTCGATGCCCGCATCGGCGACATCTCCGGTCGCGGCAAGCTGGCCGTCGACATGCGCGAGATCTGGATGCTGCAGCCGCGCCTGGAGCGGCGCAACAGCAGCTCCACGCTGACGCTGCTCGAGCAGCCGCGGTTTCGTGCCGGCCTCGATTTCCTGCGCTTGCGCGGCGAGGTCGGCGAGGCCGATCCCGCCCTTGCCGTCTGGTGGGAATCGCTCTATGTCGCAGGTGACGACGAGCGCCGACGCCTGGCCGACGCCGCGCGTGAGTCGCACGGCCCGCGTCGCGTGAAAAAAAGCGCCGACGCGGCGCCGCCGCGCGCCGCGCTGCCGGGCCGGGTGCACGAGCGCGCACGCGGCGAGCAAGGCGGCAACGCGGTCGAGGGTCAGGCTTCCGAGGCCGACAAGATCAACGAGCCCAGCGAGACCAATGAGGCCAGCGACATCAACGAAACCGGCGGCGACCCGGCGGCGCCGCGCAAGCGCCGGCGGCGCCGTCGCAAGCCTGGCACGACAGGCACGACCGGCACGGCGACGTGACGGCGGCCAGCAGCGCGGGCCGCAGCACGCCGATCGAAGTACGGTGACGCTGCGACGTTGCAAACCCAGGCTTCCTGGGCCGGGCCTGCGCGAGCCGTGCACCGGCGCGATGCGGCGATGTCGTTGACCGGCACGACCGCGTTCGTCGGCCTCGGCGCCAATCTCGGCGATCGCGCTGCGACGCTGGAACGGGCGCTCGACGAGATGGCGGCGCTGCCGGGCACGTCCCTGCGTGCCCGCTCTGCTTTCTACGAGACGGCGCCCGTCGATGCCGGCGGCGGCGACTACCTCAACGCCGTTGCCTGTCTGCGCACGACGCTCGCGCCGGTGGCCTTGCTGCGCGCCCTGCAGGCCATCGAAGCTGCGCACGGCCGGCTCCGCCCGCACGCGAGCGCGCCGCGCAGCCTCGATCTCGATTTGTTGCTTCACGGCGAGACGACCCTGACGACCGCAGAGCTGGTCCTGCCGCATCCGCGTCTGCACCTGCGAGCCTTCGTGCTGATGCCGCTCGCCGAGATCGCAGCCGGCCTGCACGTGCCCGGGCGCGGCAGCGTAGAGACCTTGCTCGAGCCTCTGGGTTCACAGCGCGTCGTCCGCTGGGCCCAACCATAGACTTCAGGTGATGCTTGAACCGATCCCGGCGCCGTTGCGCACTGCTGCGCTGCTCGCGGCATCGAACGTCTTCATGACCTTCGCCTGGTACGGCCACCTCAAGTATCTGGAGCAACGGCCATGGGTCATCGCGGCTCTCATCAGTTGGGGCATCGCGCTGTTCGAATATCTCCTGCAAGTGCCGGGCAACCGGATCGGCTATCAAGCCGGCATGAGCCTGGCGCAGCTGAAGATCACGCAGGAGGTCATCACCTTGCTGGTGTTCGTGCCGTTCGCTTTCCTCATCATGAAGCAGCCGATCAAGCTCGACTTTCTCTGGGCCGGTCTCTGCATGGTCGGCGCCGTGTACTTCGTGTTCCGCTCGGCATGAGCATCGGCCTCGCGCGCTTTCGCCACATCGCCATCGAAGGTCCGATCGGCGCCGGCAAGACGACGCTGGCGCGGCGCCTGGCCAGCCGGATCGCTGCCGAGCCGATGCTCGAGCAACCCGCCGAGAACCCGTTCCTCGGCCGCTTCTATGACGACATGCCGGGCTACGCCTTTCAGACCCAGCTGTTCTTTTTGTTCCAGCGGCAAAAGCAGATGCGCTCGCTGGCCCAGCCGAGCATGTTCTCGCAGACGACGGTGAGCGACTTCATGTTCGAGAAGGACGCCCTCTTCGCGAAGCTCACGCTGAGCGACGACGAGTACCGTCTCTACGCACAGATGCAGGCGCCGATCGCCGCGGAGTTGCGGTCGCCCGACCTGGTCGTCTGGCTGCAGGCATCGACCCCGACCTTGCTGAGCCGGGTCCGTCGGCGCGGCTTGCAGATGGAGCTGGCGATCGACGCGGGCTATCTCGAACGCCTGGCCCTCGCCTATGCGGAGTTCTTCGCGCGCTACGACGCCGCGCCTGTGCTCGTGGTCGACAGCGAGCAGCTCGACCCGGTCGGCAGCGAGGTCGACCTGCTGCGTCTGGTCGATCGTCTGGAGCGGTTCCGCGGACCCCGCGAGTTTCTCGGCCCACCTAATGCGGCAGAGCCCGACGTGCTCTGGCCGGTGTCGGCGAGGTCGTGGCTCTGAGAGCCGACCTCTAGCGCGGGCTGACGAGGCTGTCGATCCGGATCCTCAGACCGGTCGCACCCGGCGCGACCGGCGCTGCTTCGCCGGAAAAGTCGCCGGCCCGGGCGATGGCGTTGCCGCTCTTGCTGATGCGCGCGCCGACGATGACCTGGGCCGCGCCGGAAAGCGTCGCGCCCGGCGCCATCGCCATGCTGTCGTCGAGCCGAAACGACAACGGCAAATCGGCGACGGTCGCACGGCGGACGGCAAGCGGCATCCGGCCGCCACCGGCAGCGCGGGCGAACACGAAAACCGTGTCGGTGGGAGCGACCTGTCCGGCCAGGGCCGGGGCCAGGGTGACGGTGCCGCTGACGCTCGAGCCCGCGGCGGCGGTCGATGCCGTTGCCGTCGTCGCTGTCCTCGCGGGTGCCGCGGCGCGGCTCGGAGTCTGCGCCGCGAGCGGCGCGGCATCACTAACCGAAGCCTGCGCCACGGCCGCGCCGTTACGTACGGGCGTCCCGATCGCTCCACCGTTCGGCGCCGATGCCGCGCCAGCGATGCGCTGCCGCGCCTCGTCGATGCTCGCCCGCACCTGCTTCGACAGCTCGCTGCCGGCAGGCAGCTCCGCGGCCATCGTTTCCCAGCGCGACGCCGCGAGCGCGTAGTCGCCCCGGTCGTACGCCGCGGTGCCGGCGAGCGCCAGCGCCTTCGGCTGCTTCGGTTCGACCGCGAGGGCCCGCTCGACGAGCGCGATCGACTCCGGGTTGTTGGCGCTGCCCTTGGTCGCGGCGATCGCGTCGGCATAGTCGGCGAGCAGGACGGCGTTGCGCGGCTGCAATTGGCTGGCTCGCTTGTAGGCAGGCAAGGCCTCGTCGAACCGGCTCAGCACCGTGTACGAGCGAGCCAGCATGGTCCAGCCCTGTGCGTCGTCGGGCCGGCTCTTCATGCGCTCGGCGAGCGTCTCGACCATCGTCGCGATTTGCTGCAGGCCCACGCCGCCGGCCTGGCTCGCGGCACCGTCAGGCCCGGCAGCGATTCGCGGCATGGTCTCGGCCCCTGGGCCGGCACCGGCCAGCGAGGGCGAGCCGGTGGTCCAGTAGCCGATCAGCGCGACGCCGAGAACGATGCCGACGATGCCAGCGACCAGCCTCCACGAAGGCCGACCAGCGGCATCACTTTCGCCGATCAGGTGATCGCCGAGCTCGCGCTCGATGGCGCGGCGCTCGCTGTCGAAGCGGGCGGCGTCGATGGTGCCCGCCCGGTGCGCGGCGCCGAGCTGCCGGAGGCGGGTGCGGGCCTGGCCCAGAACCGGATCCACCGCGCCTAGCTCCCGGCCGACGCGGCCTTGGCGGCCACGGGTGAAAGCGGCGACACGGCGTCGCCGCCATCGTCCTCGTCGTCGCGCTCGAACGCGTTGGCCGGCAAACGCCCACGACGGCGCAGCACGATCACCAGCACCAGGGCGCCGCCGAGCAGCATCGCCGCCGGACCGAACCAGAGCAAGGCGGTGCTGCCGCGCAGAGGCGGTCGATAGAGCACGAAGTCGCCATAGCGGGCGGTCATGTAGTCGATGATCTCGCGGTCGCTCTTGCCCTGTTCGAGAAGCTCGCGGGTTTGCCTGCGCAGATCGACGGCGAGATCGGCGCGGGAGTCGGCGATGGTCTGGTTCTGGCAGACCAGACAGCGCAACTCCGAGGTGATCCGCGTCATCCGGGCTTCCAGTGCCGGGTCGGCGGCAGCGGGTACCGCCTCCTTGCCGACAGCCGTCGCCGCGACGAAGGCCAGCAATGCTGCGCTCAGCAGCCGAGCCATGCGCAACCGCCCGAAGAAGTCAGGCATCGGCTTTCTTCAGCCGCTCCAGCAGCGGCTCGATCTTGGTCGCCAGCACGGCGGGCGTCAGCGGTCCGATGTGCTTCATGCGGATGACGCCGGCCTGGTCGATGACGAAGGTCTCGGGCACGCCGTAGACGCCGAAGTCGATGCCGACACGGCCCTCGTCGTCGAACAGCGAAGCCTCGTAGGGGTTGCCGAATCGGGCCAGCCAGGCGCTTGCATCGGCGCGCTGGTCCTTGTAGTCGAGGCCGAAGATGGGAACCAGGCCCTTCTTCGCGAACTCGACCAGCAGCGGATGTTCTTCGCGGCAGGCGACGCACCACGAGGCCCAGACGTTGAGCATCCAGACCTTGCCGCGCATGTCCCCGGAGCGGACCGTCCTGGCGGCATCGTCGAGCCGGGCCAGGGCGAAGGTCGGCGCCGGCTTGTCGATGAGCGGCGAGGGGACTTCGCGGGGGTCGAGCTTGAGGCCGATCGCCAGGATCGTCGCCAGGGCGAAGAAGGCCGCCAACGGAATCAGGAACCAGAGCCGTTTCATGCGCTCGCTGCCGCTGGCCTTCTGCTGCCGGCGATGCCCGTCGCTTCGGCGGTGTCCATCGCGCTTTGCCGCGATCGCAGGCGATAGCGGCGGTCGGTCGCCGCGAGCAGGCCGCCGAGCGCCATGACCAGGCAGCCACCCCAGATCCAGTCGATGAAGGGCTTCAGGTAGACGCGAACGATCCAGGCGCCGCCGCCGACCGCCTCGCCGAGCGAGACGTAGAGATCGCGGGTCACGCCGACGTCGATCGAGGCTTCGGTCATGGTCGCCCGGGTGGCCGGAAAGAAGCGCTTCTCGGGATGAAGGGTCGCGATCGTCCTGGCACCCTCGGTGACGACGATCAGGCCCTGGGCCGCACTGTAGTTCGGGCCCGCCACGTCGCGCACGCCGCGAAACGTGAAGGTCTTGCCGTCGATTTCGGTGCTGTCGCCGACGTTCATCTTGACGTCGCGCTCGACCTCGCCGGTCTTCACGAGCGTCACCCCGAAGATGAAGATGGCGACACCGAGGTGCGCGATCATCATCCCGACCATGGCCCGCGGAATGAGCCGGGCACGGTGCAGCACGCTGGCCCTGTGGCCGCCGACCGGACGCAGCCGCTCGACCAGGTCGGTGACGAGCGAGGCGACGATCCAGAACGCCATCAGGAGGCCGACGCTGCCGACGAGGCCGATGCCGCGGTGCAGCCACGCCGTCAGCAGCGCCGCGACGACGGCGACGCCGGCGGCCCATTTCAGCCGCGACGCCAGATCGGGCAAGGCAGTTTCCTTCCACCTGGCCAGCGGGCCGACGCCCATCAGGAAGATCAGGGGCGTCAGCAACGGCACGAAGACGGTGTCGAAGTAGGGCGGTCCGACCGAGATCTTGCCGAGGCCGAGCGCGTCGAGGGCAAGCGGATAGAGCGTGCCGAGCAGCACCGCACCGCAGGCGACGACCAGCAGGACGTTGTTGCCGAGGAGCAGCGATTCGCGCGACAGCAGCGCGAAGCGTGCGCCCAGGCCGACCGTCGGCGCCCGCCAGGCGTAGAGGGCCAGCGAGGCGCCGATGACGATGACCAGGAAGGCGAGGATGAAGAGGCCGCGCCGCGGATCGGTGGCGAACGCGTGCACCGACGAGAGCACACCCGAGCGGACCAGGAAGGTGCCGAGCAGCGACAGCGAGAACGCCACGATGGCGAGCAGCACCGTCCAGGATTTGAAGCTGTTGCGCTTCTCCGTCACGGCCAGCGAGTGGATCAGCGCGGTGGCGACCAGCCACGGCATGAACGACGCGTTTTCGACCGGATCCCAGAACCACCAGCCGCCCCAGCCGAGCTCGTAATAGGCCCAGCCACTGCCCAGCGCAATGCCGATGGTGAGGAAGATCCAGGCGGCCACGGTCCAGGGTCGGGTCCAGCGGGCCCAGGTCGCGTCGAGGTTGCCGCCGATCAGTGCCGCGACCGCGAACGAGAAGGCGACCGAGAGGCCCACGTAGCCCATGTAGAGCATCGGAGGATGGATCACCATGCCCGGGTCCTGCAGCAAGGGGTTCAGGTCGCGGCCCTCGGCGGGGACGGGCGAGAGCCGGTCGAACGGGTTCGAGGTCATCAACAGGAAGAGCAGGAAGCCGAACGCGAGCCAGCCCATGACCGCGAGGATGCGGGCGACGACCTTGTCCGGCAGGTGGCGGCTGAACGTGGCAACCGCGAAGGTCCAGAACGTCAGCATCAGCAGCCAGAGCAGGATCGAGCCTTCGTGCCCGCCCCAGACCGCCGCGAAGCGGTAGTGCATGGGCAGCGACCGGTTCGAATTGGAGGCCACGTAGAGGACCGAGAAATCGTTGCCGATGAAGGCCAGCGCGAGGCAGGCGAAGGCGAACGCGACGAGGCCGAAGATCCAGCGCGCCGATGGCCGCGCCAGCGCCATCCAGTCACGCCGATCGCGCGCCGCGCCGAGCATCGGCAAGGTGCCGAGCACGGCCGAGACGCCGAGCGCGATCCAGAGAGCGAAGTGACCGAGCTCGGGGATCATGGCTGCGGCTTTGCCGGAGCGACGGCCAGCGATTCGGCAAGCTTCGGGTTGCCCTGCTGGGCCCGCTTCAAGGCCTCGGCGGCCTCCGGCGGCATGTAGTTTTCGTCGTGCTTGGCCAGGACTTCGCGGGCGACGAACACATCGCCCTGCAGTCGACCCTGGGCGACCACGCCCTTGCCCTCCTTGAAGAGGTCGGGAAGGATGCCGTCGAAGCGGACCGGGATCGATTTCGCCAGGTCGGTGACGACGAAGCTGACCCGTGTCCCGTCGCGCTTGACGGTGCCGCGTTCGACCAGTCCGCCGAGCCGGAACGTGCGCAGCCCGGGCGCTTCGTGGGCTGCCACTTGCGACGGTGAATACGAGAAGACCAGATTGCTCTGGAACGCGTTCAGCACGAGCGCCGCTGCGGCACCGGCGGCGATGACGATGCCGCCGGCGATGGCCAGGCGCTTGTGGCGCGGCTTCATGGCGCACCCTCGTCGCTCAGGGCCTGAAGGGCTTGACGATGACGCAGCGCCGCCAGCACCGGCTCGACGCCCATGCAGGCGGCGGCGACTGCATAGGCACCCCAGACGTAGAGGCCGTAGCCGCCCATCGCGAAAAAGTCGGAAGCGCTGTTCCAGGTCATGACGTTGCTCCGATCGCAGCGGCGATGCGGGGTGATCCGGTCATGTCCGCGGCCCACGCGGCGTGGCCGTCGCGCTCCAGAACGATCGCCCGCGACCGCGTGAACACGACCGCGAACGCGTAGGCCCAGAAGGCGAAGGTCATGAGAAGCATGGCAAGCAGCATCGAGCTCACCATTTTCGGCGCCGTCGTCAGGGTGATGGTGGCGCCCTGATGCAAGGTATTCCACCATTTCACGGAGAAATAGATGATCGGCACGTTGACGCTGCCGACCACGGCGACCAGGGCGCCGGCCCGGTCGGCCCGGCGCGGCTCGTCGATCGACGCGACGATGGCGAGAAAGCCGGCGTAGAGGAAAAGCAGGATCAGCTCCGAGGTGAGCCTGGCATCCCAGACCCACCATGTGCCCCAGGCCGGCTTGCCCCACAAGGCACCGGTCCAGAGAGCGAGGAAGGTGAACATGGCGCCGGTCGGCGCGATCGCCCGCGCCAGCATCGACGCCAGCCGGGCATTGAAGGCCCAGCCGATCGCTGCCCAGAAGGCCATCGCAATGTAGAGGACCATCGACATCCAGGCCGCCGGCACGTGGATGAAGATGATGCGATAGGCATCGCCCTGCGTCGCATCGGTCGGCGCCTGGAAAAAACCG
Source organism: Pseudomonadota bacterium (assembly GCA_030946925.1). GTDB lineage: Bacteria > Pseudomonadota > Gammaproteobacteria > Burkholderiales > Burkholderiaceae_C > Schlegelella_A. The sequence goes on along the minus strand of JALYXU010000029.1, from coordinate 12,459 downwards.
ACGAAAAGGCCCGCCACCGCGAAGATCGCGAAGGCCGCCCAGGACCAAGGCAGGAGCGCGCCGGCCAGTCGGTAGTAACGGGCCGGAGCGGCGAACTGGAAGAATTGAAATGCCATGGTCAAGAGGCGCGAGCGAGTGCGATTGTCCTGCGTCCCGGGCGCTCCTTGTTACAACCGGTCATTCGGTGCCGATGCGCAGCGCCGCGGCGGTCGCCGGAGGCGCAATCAGGGCCGTGAAGATGAGAAAGGCGCCGAGCAACGACAGGTGGCCCTGCGCAGGGATGCCGGCATCGACCGCGGCGACGGCGCCGGCACCGAAGATAAGCGCCGGGATGCAAAGTGGAACGATGAGAAGCACGAGCAGGGCCGCGCCGCCGCGCAGGCCGAGAGTCAGCGCGGCACCGAGCCCGCCGAGCAGGCTCAGGATCGGGGTGCCGAGCAGGAGCGAGAGCACGAGCGTTGCGATCGCCTCGCCACGCATGTCGAACATCAGGCCGAACAAAGGCGCAGCGATGAGCAACGGCACGCCGGTGACGAGCCAGTGCGCGGCCGCCTTCGCGACGACGAGCGCAAGGGCCAGGCCGGGTGGCGAAGCGAGCTGCATCTGCTCGAGGGAGCCGTCGGCGAGGTCGCTCGCATACAGCTGACCGACCGAGATCATCGCCGCCAGCAAAGCCGAGACCCAGACCACTCCCGGCGCCATCGTGCGCAGCATCTGCGCCTCGGGGCCGACGCCGAGCGGGAACAGGCTGACGGCGACGGTGAAGAAAGCGATCGGCAGCAGCGCGTCGGAGCGGCGACGTGCCGCCAGCCGCAAGTCGCGGCCGACCACCGCACGGAACAGCGCCGTCATGCCGCGGCGGGTGCCCCGAGCGTCACTTCGATCGGCATCGGCAGCACGATCGCGAGCGGAACGTGGCTCGTCAGAACGACGCTGCCGCCGCCGGCAGCGTGTGCACTGAGCAGATCGTTCAAGGTCGCGACGCCAGTCGAGTCGAGTGCCTCGAACGGTTCGTCGAGCAACCACATCGGCGGGCTCGGCCGGACCGCCAGGCGCGCCAAGGCGACGCGTCGGCGCTGGCCCTGCGACAAGGTTCGCACAGGCGCGTGCCGGCGACCGGCCATGCCGAAGCGGTCGAGCGCGCCGTCGAGCGTGGCGGATGTCGTCAGCGATCCGCTCAGTCGCAGCAGGAAGGCGAGCGCCTCGCGTGCGGTCAGATCGTCCTTCAGAGCGTTCCCGTGCGCGAGATAAAGGAAGCCCGGCTGGGCCTCGCCAACGGCCCAACGAACCTGGCCGGCCTCCGCCGCGCTCAGTCCCGCCAGCGTGCGCAGCAAGGTCGTCTTGCCTTGCCCGTTGGCGCCGCGCAGCCAGACGATCTGGCCGGGCTCGACCGCAAGCTCGAGGCCGCGAATCAGGGTTCGTTCGCCGCGCCGGCACTCGAGCGCGCTGACGCGAAGCCGCGCCGGCGAGGCATCGTGATGCCGGTTCGGCATCGATTCGATCGAGGGGGTGCCTGTCAAGGGTGTGGCTGCGTGGCGGCGCTGGCGATTGTGGGCCGTGGCTCCTACAGCAGCACGATCCGTGAGGACCGACCAGTAAACTCTGCACGAACGAGGAGAGATGAATGCTGTTCGGCAAGCTGCTTCCGCGCGAGGGAAACTTTTTCGAGCTCTTCAATCAGCACGCCGGCTTCATCACCGAGGGGGCGCGCGCGTTCATCCGTCTGATCCAGCACTATGCCGACCCGGCGCTGCGCGAAAAGCACGCGATCGAGGTCGGCACTGCCGAGCGGCAGGCAGACAAGGTCACGGCCGAGGTCAACCGGCTGTTGCACAAGACCTTCATCACGCCGATCGACCGCGAACAGATCCACGGCCTGATCAACGCCATGGACGACATTCTCGACCTGCTGCAGGACGCAAGCGAGACGATGTCGCTCTACGACGTGCAGGCGATGAACGACGACATCTTGCGCCTGGGCGACCTGAGCGCCAGATGCTGCGAGCGGGTTCAGCACGCGGTGTCGCTGCTGCCCAAGATCAGCCAGCCGGACGTCGCCGAAGCGGCGATCAAGGCCTGCGAGGAAATCGACCGGCTCGAGTCGGATGCCGATCGCGTGATGCGCTCGGCGATGTCGCGCCTGTTTCGCGAAGAGAACGACGTCCGCGAGCTGATCAAGCTGAAGACGATCTACGAGCAGCTCGAGTCGATCTCGGACCGCTGCGAGGACGTCGCCAATCTCATCGAGGGCGTCGTCCTCGAGAACTCTTGATCGCGAGGCACGGCGCCGCCGTGACAGCGGCAAGCGTGGGGGCTCCATGACCGCGACCACGATCTCGTTCGGCATCGTCGCCATGCTGGTGGTGCTGGCGCTGGTCTTCGACTTCATGAACGGCTTCCACGACGCCGCCAACTCCATCGCCACAGTCGTGTCCACGGGCGTCCTGAAGCCCCAGCAGGCGATCGTCTTCGCGACGTTCTTCAACGTCGTGGCGATCTTCGTGTTCCATCTCAGCGTCGCCGCGACCATCGGCAAGGGGATCGTCCAGCCCGGCGTCGTCGACCATCACGTGGTCTTCGGCGCGCTGATCGGCGCGATCTTCTGGAACTTCGTGACCTGGTGGTGGGGCATTCCGTCGAGCTCGTCGCATGCCCTGATCGGCGGCATCGTCGGCGCGACCATCGCCAAGGCAGGCGCCGGTTCGCTGATCGCGTCCGGGATCTGGAAGACGGTGCTGTTCATCTTCCTCTCGCCGGTGCTCGGCTTCGTCCTCGGCGCGCTGCTGATGGTCCTGGTTGCCAATATCTTTCGCCGGTCCTCGCCGCTGAAGGTCGACAACCTGTTCCGCCGTCTGCAGCTGATCTCGGCCGGGCTCTACAGCCTGGGCCACGGCGGCAACGACGCGCAGAAGACGATCGGCCTGATCTGGATGCTGCTGATCGCCTCCAAGTACGCCCCGGCCGATGCGAGCATGCCGCCGGCCTGGGTCATCTGGTGCTGCTATATCGCGATCGGCCTGGGCACGATGTTCGGCGGCTGGCGGATCGTTCGCACCATGGGCCAGAAGATCACCAAGCTGAGGCCGGTCGGAGGCTTCTGCGCCGAGACCGGCGGCGCGATCACCTTGTTTCTCGCCACCGGGCTCGGCATCCCGGTCTCGACGACGCACACCATCACGGGGGCGATCATCGGGGTGGGCTCGGTGCGGCGGGCCGCAGCGGTGCGCTGGGGCGTCGCCGGCAACATCGTCTGGGCCTGGATCTTCACGATCCCGGCGGCGGCGTTCGTCGCCGGCGTCTTCTACGCGGTCGGCCTTTGGCTGTTCGACTAGACAGCTAGATCGGCCGCTGCGACTCGAAATAGCGCTGGGCGCAGAAGGCGATCGTCGTCAAGGTGACGGTGGCGCCGATGGCCAGGGCGACGACGACTCCAGCGATCGCCAGGCCACCGGATCTCGGTAGCGGTCGGCCCGCAGGCCGGTCCTGGTTCCAGCGGGCGTTCCAGCGCTCGTCGGGCATCAGGCCGTAGACGATGGCGACGAGCATCGTCATGGCGACCATGGCGCCGAGCAAGGGCACCAGCGCGCTGCCGAGGGCATCGTCGAGGCCGAAGGTCCGCATTCGCCAGAAGCCGATCGCGCCGAGCATCGTCGGCAGGATCGAGAGCCAGGCCCAGCGGTCTGCCGTGCCATGGAGGTAGAAGCGGTGCAGGCCGATGCTGCCGCCGGCCAGGGCCAACCATGTGGCGACTGTCTTGGAGCGCAGCGGGCGCGTCGCAGCTGGCATGGTGGCCTGAAAAACAACCGAGTTTATAATGCTGGGTTTGTCGCGGGATTCACTCCCTACACCCGAGGATTCACCATGGTCGTCATCCGGCTTGCTCGTGGCGGCGCCAAAAAGCGCCCCTTCTTCAACATCGTCGTGGCCGACTCGCGCCTGCGCCGCGACGGCCGTTTCATCGAACGAGTCGGCTTCTACAATCCGGTCGCGTCCGGCGGCGAGCAGCCCCTGCGCGTGGCCTTCGATCGCGTCGAGCATTGGACCGGTCACGGCGCGCAGATGTCGCCCACCGTCAAGCGCCTCGTCGAGCAGGCCAAGTCGGCGGCTTGACCTCGGTGAGCGCGCCGGAGCGCGCCGATGTCGGCGAGCCCGAAGACGCGCTCGAGATCGGCCGCATCGTCGAGCCCTGGGGCCTGAAGGGCTGGTTCCGAGTCCATGCCTACGCCAGTGAGCCGCTGGCCTTGCTGAACAGCCGTCGTTGGCATCTGCAGGCCGCTGAACCGATGCGTAGGCCGGTCGCCGCGGCCCGCAGGGGCATCCCCGAAGTCTTAGACATCCGCCATGTCCGTGAGCACGGTGACGGCTTGGTCGCCGCAGCCCTGGGCATCGACGACCGCAACGCTGCCGACGGGTTGCGCGGCGCTCGCATCTTCCTCGCTCGCTCGACTTTTCCGGCGACCGGCAAGGACGAGTTCTACTGGGCCGACCTGATCGGCGTGGCGGTCGTCAATCGGCAGGGCGACGCGCTCGGTACGGTGCTCGGGCTGATTGAAAACGGGCCGCAGACGGTGTTGCGGGTGCAGGCCGGTGCGGAAGGTCCAGCGCCGCAGCCGAGCGAGCGGCTGATTCCCTTCGTCGCCAGCGTCATCGACGATGTCGATCTGCCGGCGCGCCGCATCGTCGTCGACTGGGGCCTCGACTACTGAGCAGGCGATGCGCTTCGACGTCATCACGCTTTTCCCGGAGCTGTTCGAGGCGCCGCTGATGCATGGCGTGACGCGGCGGGCCTTCGCGCAACGCGCGGTCGAGGTCCGGCTCTGGCAGCTGCGTGATTTCGGCGACCCGCCGCACGCCCGGGTCGACGACAGGCCCTATGGCGGTGGCCCGGGAATGGTCCTGCTGGTCGAGCCGCTCGAACGGGCGCTCGCGGCGGTTCGCGCCGATCGCCACGACACGACGGCGGTTCAGGTGATCAACTTTTCGCCGGCCGGACGGCCGCTGACGCAAGCGACCGTCGCGACCTTCGCGAGCGGCTGCGGCGCGATCCTGCTGTGCGCACGCTACGAGGGCGTCGACCAACGCTTCATCGACCGCCACGTCGATCTCGAGCTGAGCCTCGGCGACTTCGTGCTCTCGGGGGGTGAGCTGCCGGCGCTCGCGCTGCTCGACGCGGTTGCGCGGTTGCAGCCGGGCGTCCTCGGCGACCCGGGTTCGCACGAGCAGGACAGTTTTTCGGCGGGCCTCCTCGACTGTCCCCACTACAGCCGGCCCGAGACGCTGCCAGGCGAGGCCGGCGGCGTACCGGATGTGCTGCTCTCCGGCAATCACGCGGCGATCGCGCGCTGGCGCCGAGACTGCTCCCTTGCCTTGTCGCTGGTGCGACGTCCCGACCTCATCGGCCCGGCCCGCGCCGCCGGTCTGCTCGACCCGAGCGACGAAGCGGTGCTGGCGCGACTGGCGCAAAAGTTATAATCGACGGTTTTTCGATCCTCTACGGCGTTCGGCCCCCGCGGGCCCTCAAACGATTCCATCGACGCCGCAATGATCGCCAGGAGTACCCGGTGGACCTCATCCAGACCCTCGAGCACGAGGAAATCGCGCGACTTGCCAAGACCATCCCACCGTTCGCCCCTGGCGACACCGTGATCGTCAGCGTCAATGTCGTCGAAGGCACGCGCAAGCGCCTGCAGGCTTTCGAGGGCGTCGTCATCGCCAAGCGGAACCGCAGCCTGAATTCGAGCTTCATCGTTCGCAAGGTCTCGAGCGGCGAGGGTGTCGAGCGCACCTTCCAGACCTACAGCCCGCTGATCGCCTCGATCGAAGTGAAACGTCGCGGCGATGTCCGCCGCGCCAAGCTTTATTACCTGCGCGATCGCTCGGGCAAGTCGGCGCGGATCAAGGAAAAGCTGGCCTGAGCCCGATGCGGCGGGCCGCGCCGCTATGCCGGCGTCGCCGGCCGCCACGGCCGACCGATTAGCCTCAAGGTGGCGCTCGCCTTCGACCCAGAGGCGCTTCCTGTCCTCGGCACCGATTCGCATCTCCCGGCGTTGCCCGGCACGAGCATGGCGCCGACGGCGATCCGCGCCCGCTTCGCGAGTTCGACTGACTGGCGGCCGGAAATCACGCGCGAGCGGCGTTGGGTCGAGCGTGCGGACACGTCGGCATCGGTCCTGATCGGGATCGTCGTGCGCGACGCTGCAACGGTGCTGTTGACCCAGCGAGCCGATCACCTCACCGACCATCCCGGCCAGATCAGCTTTCCAGGTGGCCGGTCCGAGCCCGTCGACGCCGACGCGACCGCGACCGCGCTGCGCGAAGCCCGGGAAGAGATCGGCCTCGATGCGGCATGCGTCGAAGTGCTCGGAAGCCTGCCCACGTACACGACCGGCACCGGCTTTGTCATCACGCCCGTGATCTCGCTCATTCAGCCCGAATTTTCGGTGCACGCGGATCCGTTCGAGGTCGCCGAAATCTTCGAGGTGCCGCTGGCCTGGCTGATGAACCCGGCCAACCACCTTCGACATGCCGTCGACGTGGCCGGCGTGCGCCGAGAGTTCATTTCGATCCCGTGGTCTGGCGTCGACGCCGAGGGCAAGCCTCGCCGCTACTTCATCTGGGGCGCGACCGCGGCGATGCTGCGCAATCTCTACCGCTTCCTCGCCGCCTGAGCGCCAGCCGCTGCATTTGCTTGGCGCGCCAGCGGCGACCCCGCCGGTATGATCGCCGCGGATGAGTTTTTTCGCCGTCTTGTTCGCCCTGTTGCTCGAGCAAGTCAAGCCACTGCCGCGCCGCAATGCCGTTCACGCCGCGTTGAGCGGCTGGATGGAGTGGACAGCGAAGAACTTCGATGCCGGCCGCAACAGCCATGCCTGGGTCGTTTGGTGCATTACCGTCTTGCTGCCGACGTTGCTGATCGTCGGCGTCTACCTCGGCCTAGCGCGCCTGCATAGCCTGGTCGGCTTGACCTTCGACGTCGCCGTCCTTTATCTGACGCTCGGCTTTCGCCAGTTCAGCCACTACTTCACCGACATCCGCGCCGCGCTCGATCGGGGCGACGAGATCGAAGCACGGCGTCTGCTGAGCGAATGGCGGCATCTCGATGCCAGCGAGCTGCCGGCCTCGGAATTTCTTCGCCATCTGATCGAGCACTCGCTGCTCGCCGCGCACCGGCACGTTTTCGGCGTGTTCTTCTGGTTCGTGCTGCTTTCCGGCTTCGGGCTCGGCCCGGCCGGTGCCGTGCTCTATCGAATGGCCGAGTACGCAAGCCGCTACTGGGCGCGGCCCAGCGGCGCCGCGGGCATCGCCGTCAACGAGCGTCTGCTGACGCTGTCGCTGCGGCTGTTCCATCTTCTGGATCATGTGCCGGCGCGTCTGACTGCGTCCGGCTTCGCAGTGGTCGGCAATTTCGAGGAGGCGGTGAACTGCTGGCGTCGGGATGCCACGCTCTGGAAATACCACAGCGAAGGCGTGATCCTTGCTGCCGCCGCCGGCGCCGCCGGCATCCGGCTGGGCGGCGGCTCGGCGCCGGGTCTGGCCGAGGATCCGGCGAAGCCCTTCGAGGCAGGTGCGCTTGCCGAGTCGACGGACGCGGCGGGCTCGACTCCTGGCGCGCCGCCGACGCTCGGCCATCTGCGCAGCGTCGTCGGACTCGTCTGGCGCTCGGTCGTGCTCTGGATGCTCCTGCTGGCGCTGCTGTCGCTCGCCAACCTGACCGGTTGATGTCCGCTGCGCTTTTGCGCTCGGGCGCTTAGGACGGCAGCTCGTTCAGGATCTCGAGATAGATGCGGTAGCGGGTCGGGCTGATGGCGCCTTGCTCGAGCGCCTCGAGGACGCTGCAACCCGGCTCGTGGACGTGCTTGCAGTTGTAGAAGCGGCACTCCCCGGCGAAGCGCCCGATGTCTGGCATCAGACCGGCAAGATCCTCGGCCGGGATGTGACGCAAGCCGAATTCCTGGAAGCCGGGCGAGTCGATCAAAGCGCTGGCTCGCGCGGCGTCGAGCCAGTACCACTGCGTCGCCGTGGTCGTGTGTCGGCCGCTCTGCAGCGCCTGCGAGATCTCACCGATCTGCGCTGCCGCATCGGCAACCATCAGGTTGACCAAGGTGCTCTTGCCTGCGCCGCTCGGGCCCAGCACAAGCGTCGACTTGCCGGCGAGGATGCCGCCGAGCCGTTCGCGGGCCTCCGCGGGCTGGCTCTTCAATGCGAGAAAAAGCACCTCGGTGCCCATCGCCACATAGGGCGCGAGCCGTGCCTCGGCGGCAGCGAAAGCCGGAAGATCGCGTTTGTTGAGGAGGATGCGCGAATCGATCCTGGCCTCGCGAGCGGCGATCAAGGCCCGCGTCAGCTGCGACTCGCTGAAGATCGGCTCGGCGGCGACGACGACGAGCAACTGATCGATGTTCGCCGCAAAGGCCTTGGTCTTCCACGCATCCTGCCGATAAAGCAGGCTGCTTCGCGGCAGCGTCGACTCGATGACGCCTTCGTCGGTCGAGCGCCGCCAGACGACGCGGTCCCCGACCACCGACTCGCTCCTCTTGCCGCGTGGATGGCAAAGGACCCGCTCGCCTTCGGGCGTCTCGACGACGACGTGCCGGCCGTGGCCCGAGACGACGCGACCTTGCTCAACCGACGAAGGCGATGAGGGCATCGGCCTTGGCGGCGCAAATGAAGTCGTTGCGTGAGACGCCGCTTGCGGAGTGCGTCGAGAAACGAACGACGCAGCGGTTGTAGGAGACGCGCAGGTCGGGATGGTGATTTTCGACGTGGCAGATCCATGCCAGCGCATTGACGAAGGCGACCGTCTCGAGCCAGTCCTTGAAGGCGAACGTCTTCTCGATCGCCTGCTCGGCGTCACGCCAGCCGTTCGTCTGCGCCAGGTGGCTGCGAACCTCCGGCTCGCTCATGGCGACGGCGCGCTGCTGGCATTTCTGCTCGAGGAGATTGGTCATGGCGTCGGCCCCCTTGGCAGGAGAAGAGTGAGCGCGGCAAGGCGTTCGACCGCGGGCGGATGCGAATAGTAGAAGCGTGCGTACACAGGGTCGGGCGTCAGTGTCGACGCGTTGTCCTGGTGCAGCTTGAGAAGTGCCGAAGCAAGGGCGCTGCCGTCGGCCTGCAGCGCGGCCCATGCGTCGGCTTCGAACTCGTGCTTGCGCGACATCCTGGCGAACAGCGGCGAGATGAAAAAGCCGAACACCGGCGCGATCAGGATCAGCAGCAACAGCGCAAGTGCGCCGTCGGTCGAGTCCAATGCCGGCTGCGCGCCGAGGCCGGTATAGAACCAGGTCTGCGATGCCAGCCAGCCGAAGCCTGCGAACATCGCCAGGCTCACCGCGAACATGGCAGCGATGCGTCGGGTGATGTGACCGAGCTTGAAATGGCCCAGCTCGTGGGCCAGGACCGCTTCCACCTCTTCGGGCCGCAGGCGGGCCAGCAGGGTGTCGAAGAAAACCACCCGTCTGGCCTTGCCGAACCCGGTGAAATACGCGTTGCCGTGCGCCGAGCGACGGCTGCCGTCCATCACGAAGAGGCCTTTGGCGGCGAAGCCGGCCCGGGCCATGAGGGCGCGGACCCGCTCCTCCAGGGACGCGTCGGCGAGTGGCTCGAAGCGGTTGAAGAGGGGCGCGATCAGCGTCGGCACCAGGACCAGGGCGACCAGGTTGAACGCCGCCCAGGCGAACCACGCCCACAGCCACCAGAGCGGGCCGCTCGCCGCGATCAGCCAGAGCACCAGCGCGACGAGCGGCAGGCCGATGGCGAGCGCGAGGAGCAGCCCTTTCACGGCGTCGGCCGCCCAGAGCTTCCAGGTTGTCCGGTTGAAGCCGAATCGCCCTTCCAGCCCGAACGTGGCATAGAGGCTGAACGGCAGCTCGAGGATGCCGCCGATGGCGACGAAGCTGGCCACGAGGCCGACCTCTTCGGCAAGCGAGCCGAAGCGCGCCAGCGCCGTGCCGCGGAGCCAGCCATCGAGCATGGCCAGCCCGCCCAGAAGGGTCCAGCAGATCAATACGACGGCACCGAACGCCATCTGCAATTGGCCGAACCGGAGCTTGGCGATCGTGTAGTCGGCGGCCTTGCGATGCGCCACGAGATCGACGATGGCGGCGAAGGCAGCAGGCACGGCGTCACGGTGCCTGGCGATGTGTCGGGCCTGCCGCGTCGCCAGCCAGGCCTGGAGAAGCAGGGAGACGATCAGCGCCACCGCGAACAGCAGTGTCCAGCTCCAGGAGGTCATCGGTCCAGTGTAGGCCGTCGCTGCGCCGCGCTACGATCCGGCGATGACTGCGAACGATGAACTCGCTGCCGACGACCACAACCTCGTCTGGATCGACCTGGAGATGACCGGCCTGTTGCCGGAGCATGACCGCATCATCGAAATCGCCGTGGTCGTCACCGATCCGCAGCTGACGACGCGGGTCGCAGGGCCGGTCTTCGCGATCCATCAGAGCGACGCTGCACTTGCCGCCATGGACACCTGGAACACGGGCACGCACGGCCGCAGCGGCTTGACCGACCGCGTCAGGGCGTCGACCATCGACGAGGCCGAGGCCGAGCGGCGGACGATCGACTTTCTCGAGCGCTACGTCGGCAGATCGAAGTCGCCGATGTGCGGCAACAGCATCTGCCAGGATCGTCGCTTTCTCGCCGCGACGATGCCCGCGCTCGAAGCTTTCTTCCACTATCGCAACCTCGACGTCAGCACCCTGAAGGAGCTCGCGCGTCGCTGGAAGCCGCAGATCCTCCCCGGCTTCAAGAAGGCTCAGGCACACACCGCGCTGGCCGACATCAACGAATCGATCGACGAGCTTGCCTACTACCGGCAGCACTTCCTGCAGGTCTGAAAGGTTCGGCGGTCCGGTCTGGACACAAGTCTCGTCGCAACACGACAGCTGGAAGCAGCGATGTATAATCGTAGGCTTCGCTGCCAGATCACCGGCAGCGCACACTCAGCTCATCCCCTCTGACCGCCTCGGCACCCGCTGCCGAACCCTGCGCGGACTGGTCGGCGGCGATGCCGTCGCTCCACATTCACAGCGACCGACCTGCGCCCGCCCACGGGGCGTTCGAGCGTTGTCGCGCGCAAGCGGCAGGGCTCGCGTTCGACGAGAACTCAAGATGACTTTCGAATCCCTGGCTCTTCCCGAGCCCTTGACCCGAGCCGTTGCCGATGCCGGCTACGACATTCCGACCAGCGTGCAAAGCGCCGCAATTCCTCCGGCCATCGACGGCAGCGACCTGATGGTTGCCGCGGCAACCGGCAGCGGCAAGACGGCCTCGTTCATCCTGCCGGCGCTGCATCGGATCCTGGCGGCTCGTGGCGATCTGTCCAAGCGGCGTGACAAGGGCACCGTCTACGGCCCGCGCATCCTCGTCCTGACGCCGACCCGCGAGTTGGCGATCCAGATCGCCAAGGCAGCCGACGTCTATGGCCGCCATGTTCCAGGCCTGCGCGTTGCGACGGTCGTCGGCGGCGTGCCGTATGGAGCGCAACTGAAGGCACTGCGCGGGCCGCTCGACATCCTCATCTCGACCCCAGGGCGCCTCCTCGATCATCTGCAGAGCGGCAAGGCCGTGATCGGCAATGTCGAGATGTTCGTGCTCGACGAGGCAGACCGGATGCTCGACATGGGCTTCATCGACGACATCCGCACCATTGCCGACCACGTGCCGGCGACTCGGCAGACGCTGATGTACAGCGCCACCTTTCTCGGCAACGTGGCCGGTCTGGCGCACAGCCTGCTACGCGATCCGAAGCGGGTCGACGTGGCCTCGCATACCGACACCCACGCCAACATCGAGCAGCGCCTGCACTGGGCCGATAACGGCGCGCACAAGAACGCACTGCTCGAGCACATCCTGACGCAACGCGAGATCGAGCAAGCGCTCGTCTTCACGAGCACCCAGCGGGACGCCGACTGGCTCGCCGATCGCCTTGCCGGCATGGGCCATTCCGCGGCCGCCTTGCACGGTGGCATGCCACAAGGCCGGCGCAACCGGGTCTTGCAGGACTTGCGCTCGGGCCGCCTGCGCGTCCTGGTCGCCACCGACGTCGCGGCGCGGGGCATCGACGTGCGGACGATCAGCCACGTCGTCAACTACGGCCTGCCGATGAAGCCCGAGGATTACGTTCACCGCATCGGCCGGACCGGGCGGGCCGGCAAGAACGGCCTCGCGGTGACGCTGGCCGAGCGCATGGACGCCGGCATGATTCGCCGGATCCAGCAGTTCACGACCCAGGCCATTCCGGTGGCGACGATCGTCGGCATGGAGCCGAAGACGCCGGCGCCGAAGGTCTACACCAGCGCACCGGGCCGGTCCGCGGAACGCAGCTTCGACCGGGCGCCGCGACGCGACGAACCGCGGCGGCCGTTCGAGCATCACCGGGGCGGCGATGCGCCGGCCCGGCCGGCAATGGCGCGGGGCAACCCCTTCGATCGCGCACTGCCTTCGCGCGACGAGCGC
>JALYXU010000011.1 GCA_030946925.1 Pseudomonadota bacterium | reverse complement strand
GTCACAGCGAGTTACGCACTCGAGTAATCGGCAACGATTTCGCGCCGGATGTGACCGATTCGTCGCTTCGACGAAAGCACCGTCGACCGCCGGTCGTCTTGCCCGGTGAACCCCCCGGATTCGCGGGATGCCCCGGATGCCGCGGCTCCCTACATTCGCCCCGGTCACGTCGACCTTCGACGCCACGGAGCCACGAATCATGCGCAATCCAAGCCTTCTTCATGCCGTTGCAATCGCGATCCTCACGATGGCGGGCGCCGCGCCGGCGTGGGCCGACGACGTGAGCTTCTCCGGCTTTGCCCATGGCTCGCAAACAGTCGACATCAAGTTGGTGAGCCCGGACGTGCCGGTCGCCGAAAGCGTGCAGGCCGGCGGCTTCTCCACGGTGCGCAACGGCGGGCCGTCGTTCGTCAGTTATTGCGTCGACGTCTACCAGACGATCGGTTTCGGCGACGCGCCTTACGGCGACTACTCGGTGGCCACGGGCTCGCACGTCTTTGCCAACAGCAGCGCCGCCGTCGATCTCGCCAAGCTCTTCGGCGTCGCCGGTGTCGTCGACAACGCCGTCAGCGAAGCGGCCTTCCAGATCGCCGTCTGGGAGATCGCCTACGAGAAGAGCGGGGCCTACGGCCTCGCGGGCGGCTCGGCCACCTTCACCGGCGGCAGCGCCGATTCGTCGGGTGCGCTCAAGCTCGCGTCGCAATGGCTGGACGCGCTTCCAGGAGCCGGCCCAGGCTCGGCCTTCGGCGTCCTCGACAGCCCCACGCACCAGGACTTGATCTTCGCCCCGGTGCCCGAGCCATCGACCGTGTTCCTCATGGTCGCCGGCATGCTCGGCCTGGCAACCTACGCCAGCCGCACCGGCCGCGCGCCCATGCGTCGCCGCGCTTGAGACGCTAGCCAGGCACAGCACCGACCGAAGGTCGAGCAGACGCCTGATCGCGGGCGCGCTCGGCCACGCGATCGCGCAGAAAATGCGCGGATGCTCGCTCGCCTCGTCGCACGAACTGAACGACTGGGTGCCCGCGCACTGCGGGCAGCGGCGATGTGTCTCGCACTGGTCGCCACCGCGCCGGTGCTCGGTGCGGCACCGGCTGCCGGTTTCCCGATCCTGATCGACCACGCGCTGGCGATTCCGAGCGACGCCACCGGCATCCCGATCGGGACCGCGGCAACGCCGGTCACGCTGCCCGATCGATGGGCGGTGTCGCGGCCCGGCTACAGCGGCGGCGTCTGGTACCGGACTGGATTCCGCCTCGACGGCGTCGGCCCGACCGACGACCTGCTCGCTCTCTATATCCAGCGTGCCTGCAGCAATCTGCAGGTCCAGCTCAACGGCCATCTCGTGTTCAGCGGCGGCCGCATGGTCGAGCCGGTGACACGCAACTGCGGCCAGCCGCAGCTGGTTGCCCTGCCTGCAGCGCTCCTGACCACGGGCGAGAACACGCTCGACCTGCGACTGGTCGGCTATGCCCAGGAGCGGGTCGGTTCGGTGCAGGTCGCTGCCGGCCTGTCGCGTCTGGAAATTGCGCCGCAATCGGCGCTGCTCATCGCCCATGCACCGGCTTACTTCTGGAACATCACGTGGACCAGCGCCACCGGCTTCGCCCTGATCGGCATCGGCTGCGTGCTGCTCGCGGTCGGTTGGCTGAATCGGCACGAGGTCTACTTTTCGTACCTCGGGACGCTGTGCCTGGCCTGGGTGGTCGTCTCCCTGGCGATGTCGGCGCGCGACATGCCCTGGCGAAGCGAGGTGACCGAGTTCCTGCTCAGCTCGGTCTGGGCGGTCCTGCTGGCGCTCGCCGTGCAGTTCTTTCTCAGCTTCGCCGGGGTTCGCTCGCGCGTCATCGAGACGCTGATCGCGTTGCAGTGGTTCCTGATGCCGCTCCTGTTGATCCTGGCCGGCCCCGATCGGCTCTTCGTCATCGCCCGTGTCTGGTATTCGGTGCTTGCCGTGGAGCTGCTCGCGGTCATGGTCATCCATCTGTGGCTGGTGCGACATCGGCACCCGCTCGACTTCGGGCCGATGCTGCTGCTCCTTTGCGCCGCGACCATGACGCTCGGCTTCGAGCTGGCAGTGCAGTGGGAGCTGGTGGCGCCACCGCCGGTTTCCGCCGCCAACCTGTTCGCGCCGCTGGCACTCGCGGCGCTCGGCAGCCTGCTCTTCATGCTGTTCGCGCGGGCGCTTCGCGCCACCGCGGAGGATCGGAACCGGGTCCGCGAAGAGCTGAACCGGATGAAGGCGTCGATGGAGGAGCGGATCGGCGAGCTGACGGCGCAGCGGGTCGGCCAGTTCACGGAGCTCGAACGCAGGCGCATCGCCTCCGACCTGCACGACGACCTCGGCGCCAAGCTGCTGACGATCGTCCACACCTCCGACACCGCCAGGATGCCGCAGCTGGCCCGAGAAGCGCTCGAGGAAATGCGTCTTTCGGTGCGCGGCCTGGCGGGCAAGGCGGTGCGCCTCGACGACGCCATCGCCGACTGGCGTGCCGAGGTGGTCGGCCGGCTGGAGCAGGCCGGCGTGAGGCCGCGCTGGGACAGCCCCGA
>JALYXU010000285.1 GCA_030946925.1 Pseudomonadota bacterium | reverse complement strand
GCCGCCACCACCGCCGTAGCCACCGCCGCCGCCACCCGAACCGCCGCGGAACCCGCCCGGCCGCTCCTCACGCGGGCGCGCTTCGTTGACGACGATGGCGCGGCCGTCCAGGGCCTGACCGTTCATGCCGTTGATGGCAGCTTGCGCTTCCGGATCGCTGCCCATCTCGACGAAGCCGAAGCCCTTCGAGCGGCCGGTGTCGCGGTCCATCATGACCTTGGCCGAGCTGACCGCACCGTATTGCGCGAACGCCTGCTGCAGATCCTCGTCACGGATGTTGTACGAAAGATTGCCGACGTACAGTTTATTGCCCATGGGTGAACTCTTTTCCTGTTCTTAACCGAGATGTGGAGCTTTTACCCATCGTGAACCATTCAAGCGAAGGCGCTGCTTCCATACACAGACTGGCAAATATAAATGAAGTGGAAAAAAAACCGCACAGCCAAGCCTCTATTTTGTTGCTTTTTGGAATGAGGGACATCTCCGACTCCAACCTGCGAATCGCCAGCTTGGTGCCGAGCCTGACCGAGCTCATCGTTGCGCTTGGACTCGGCCCTCGGCTGGTCGCCCGAACCGGCTTCTGCATCCACCCGGCCGCGGCGCTGGCCGGCGTCGCGAAGGTCGGTGGCACCAAGACGGTGAACCTCGACAAGCTGCGTCGACTTGCACCGACCCATGTCATCGTCAACCTGGACGAAAATCGCGTCGATGACGTCGAAGCGATGCGGGGCTGGGGCGCGGCCGCGCCGACCGTTGTCGCGACGCATCCGATCGATGTCGAGGACAACCTCGCCCTGGTCGAGCAGCTGGCGACGGTGTTCGGCGAGGTCGCCGGGGTCGCCGCGCGCGCTGCTGCCTTGGCCGATGCCATGCGGCGCGAGCTTGCGCTGACCGAGCCTGTCGACCGGCCGCCGGTCCTCGTCCTCTATCTCATCTGGCACGGGCCCTGGATGACGGTCTGCCGCGACACCTATATCTCGCGCATGCTCGCCCGGGTCAACTGGCAGACCCTGCCCGATGCCGAAGGCGGCCGCACCGGCGCCGGGCGCTATCCGCACCTCCGCGGCGACGAGTCCTGGCTGGGCGACGTCGACAGGGTGCTTCTGAGCTCCGAGCCCTTCGCGTTCGACGACCGGCACGCCGCCGAGGCCCAGGCGATGTGCCCGGGAGCCAGGCTCGAACGTGTCGACGGCGAGCTGCTCAGCTGGTATGGCTCGCGGGCGATCGCCGGCCTGGGCTATCTGCGGCGCCTTGCCGGCGACAATCGAATACCGGCGGTGCCGGGCTTCGCCGAACCGATGAACAACGAACCTGCCTGCCCGGCCGCGCCCGGCGGAGCGCGGCAATGAAGGCAGGCGCGGGGGACGCCACCACGGCGGCCTACGACTACATCGTCTGCGGCGCCGGCACTGCCGGCTGCCTGCTCGCCAATCGCTTGTCTGCAGATGCCTCGAAACGGGTTCTCCTGATCGAGGCCGGCGGCAACGACGACTACATCTGGGTACACATCCCCGTCGGCTATCTTTACTGCATCGGCAACCCGCGCACCGACTGGCTCTACGCCACCGAACCGGCGGCTGGACTCAACGGCCGGAGCCTGCGCTACCCGCGCGGCAAGGTGCTCGGCGGCTCGAGCAGCATCAACGGCATGATCTACATGCGCGGCCAGGCCCGCGACTACGACGGCTGGGGCGAGGGCGACGGCAGCGGCGCCAACCCCGGCTGGAGCTGGGCCGAGTGCCTGCCGTACTTCCTCAAGCACGAGGACTTCTACAAGGGCGCTGACGCCTTTCATGCCGCACCCGGCTTCGATCCGACCGGCGGCCGGCCGGGCGGCGAGTGGCGGGTCGAGAAGCAGCGTCTGCGCTGGGACATCCTCGACGCCTTCGCTGCCGCCGCCCAGCAGGCCGGCATCCCCGCCACCGACGACTTCAATCGCGGCGACAACGAAGGCGTCGGCTACTTCGACGTCAACCAGCGGGCCGGCGTGCGCTGGAATGCGACCAAGGCGTTCCTGCGGCCGGCGCAGCGGCGCGACAACCTGCAGCTCTGGACCGGCGCCCACATCGAGCGCGTCGAACTCGATGCCGAGGGCCGCGCCTGCGGCGTCTCGGTGGCGCCGCTCGGCGGTGGTGCCCGCGTCGCCGCGAGTCTGCGCCCCGGCGGCGAGGTCGTGCTGGCGACCGGTGCGATCGGCACGCCGCAGATCCTGCAGCTCTCGGGCATCGGCGAGCCGGAGCTGCTGCAGAGACACGGCATCGCCGTGCGCCGGGCCCTGCCAGGCGTCGGCGCGAACCTGCAGGACCATCTGCAGATACGCGCCATCTTCGCCGTCGACGGCGTGCGCACGCTGAACCTGCTGGCCTCGACGCTTTGGGGCAAGGCGATGATCGGCCTGCACTACGCGTGGAAGCGGAGCGGGCCGATGAGCATGGCGCCGTCGCAGCTCGGCGCCTTCACGCGCAGCACGCCGGAGCGAAGGCACGCCAATCTCGAGTACCACGTGCAGCCGCTCTCGCTCGATGCGTTCGGCGAGCCGCTGCATTCGTTCAACGCCTTCACGGCGAGCGTCTGCAACCTGAATCCGTCGAGCCGCGGCCATGTGCGCATCGACTCGGGAAATGGCGCAACCGCACCGCGCATCTCTCCCGACTACCTCGCCACCGACGACGACCGCCGGATCGCCGCCGAGAGCCTGCGCGTGACGCGGCGGATCGTCGGCCAACCGGCGTTGGCGAAGTACATGCCGCGCGAGATCAAGCCCGGCATCGAGTTCGAAAGCGACGCCGAGCTGGCGCAGCTCGCCGGCGACATCGGCACGACCATCTTTCATCCGGTCGGAACGGCGAAGATGGGACCGGCCGCGGACCCGCGGGCGGTCGTCGACGCGCGGCTGCGGGTCCACGGCGTGCCGGGCTTGCGCGTCGTCGACGCCAGCGTGATGCCGACCATCACCAGCGGCAACACCAACGCGCCGACCCTGATGATTGCCGAGCGCGCCGCGGAGTGGATCCTGGCCCGCGACTAGCTGGATGGCACGTGCAGCGCCTTCCAGCCGCCCGGTGTGCAATGCTGCGATCAACCATCCATGGAGTCGACCGCGATGTCCGAACCGACCGATCTTGCCGACTGCACCGCGACCGGTCTGCTGGCGCTGTTTCGCTCCGGCGCCGCCTCGCCGGTCGACGCCACGCGGGCCGTGCTGGCGCGCATCGAGCGGCTCGACCCGACGCTCAATGCGTTTTGCCATCTCGCTCCGGAGGCGGCGCTGCAGGCGGCCCGTCAGAGCGAAGCACGCTGGCAGCGCGCGGCGCCGTGCGGCGGACTCGATGGCGTGCCGGTATCGATCAAGGACCTGATCCTGGCCAAGGGCTGGCCGACCCTGCGCGGCTCCCGGACCGTCGATCGGGCACAGCCGTGGGATGTCGACGCGCCGGCGACAACGCGGCTGCGCGAGGCCGGCGCCGTGATCCTCGGCAAGACGACCACCCCGGAGTTCGGCTGCAAAGGCGAGACGAACTCGCCGCTCACCGGCATCACCCGCAATCCCTGGAATCCGGCGAA
>JALYXU010000273.1 GCA_030946925.1 Pseudomonadota bacterium | reverse complement strand
TTCTACGACCGCTATGGCGGCATCACCATCGTTGCAGCGCGCTTCATGCCGTTCCTGCGCACCTTCGCGCCGTTCGTGGCCGGCGTGGCGCAGATGAGCCGCCGCCGCTTTTCGGTCTACGACGTTTGCGGCGGTGCGCTGTGGGTGGGCAGCGTCACCGTCGCCGGCTATCTGTTCGGCAACATTCCGTGGGTCAAGGACAACCTCGACAAGATCATCTGGGCGGCCGTGCTGGTTCCCGGTGCGCTGGTCGTCTTCGGTGCCTGGCGCGCCCGGTCCAAGGCCTCGCCGCAGCCTACGTGAGCGGCGCCAGGGCGCGCGCAGCGCGCTCTGGCCGCGCCAGCGTTACTTGACGACGTAGCCGCGGCCTTCCATGCAGGCGAAGGTGGCGCGCTGGAAAATGCTGGCGTCGTTCATCGCCCCCGCCTGGGTCGTTGCCCAGCGGTTGCAGTCCTGGCGATCGGCTTCCGTCTTCGCAGCCGCCTGGCCGTTCTTCGGATAGAAGATCGGGTCAGCGGCGCGCGCCATCGGCACGGGCTGGCCGCTCGAACGAACGACTCGATCCGCCGGCGGATCGACCACCAGGTATTCGCCGACTGGGGCGACGCCGTATTCCGGATACGCGTAATAGCCGCCATAGCCGTAGCCGTAAGGCGCGTAGGCGCCGTAGTAGCCGATCGCGCCGATGCCGATGCCCAGACCCAGGCCGCCCCAGAACCGGCCAGGGCCCCAATAGCCGCCACGCCAGTGACCACCACCACGGTGGCCCCAGCCGCCCTGGCCGCCCCACGCGCCGTGGCCACCGCTGCTGCCATGCCAGCCGCTGCCGCCACCGGCGCCATGCGCGTTCGCGGCAAGCGGGCTGGAGACCGCGAGCAGTGCGGCCGTCGCGGCCACCGTGAGCTTCAAGATCGTCTTCATCGCACTGCTCCTTGTCGAATACCACAGACCACTTGCGTTCGCGTACCCCATTTTGCGCCTGTGCCACAACACAGTGCGCGAAACCGTCACGGCCGCGCCGCCGCTGTGCCTTCGCGCATATCATTCGGGCCGCCTCGAAACCACTCCGGAGAAAATCTTCATGCTCAAGACCACCATCGCTTCGCTCGCGCTCGTCGCTGCCGCCTTCGCCCTGCCGGCCCAGGCTGCGGAATCGGTCGGAGCGGCGGCGTCGTCGGCGGCGACCAAGACCGGCCACGCCATCGGCGAAGCCGGTCGCAAGACCGGTCATGCAGTCGCCAAGGCTGGTCGCAAGACCGGCCATGCAGTGCACCGCGGCGCAGCGCGGACCCGCGCAGCTGCCAGAGGCGCGTCGGCCGTCAACTGAGCCTCGGCCGGTCGTATTCGCGCGCTGCCGGCCAGGCGCGCAGCGCGCGTGCCAGTGAGGCTAAGCGCGCAGTGCGCGCGCCAGTTCCGCGCCGCACATGGCGACCGCACTGTTCGCTTCGTCGATCAGCTTGCCCATGGTGATGAAGCCATGGATCTGCCGGTCGAAGCAGACGTAGGTGGCGCGATTGCCGGCGGCGACCAGCGCGTCGGCATAAGCCAGGCCCTCGTCGCGCAGCGGATCGAAGCCTGCCGTCAGCACCAGCGCCGGCGGCAGCCGCGACAGATCCTTGCAGAGCAGCGGCGAGGCGCGCCAGTCGAGATCGGCGGCAGCCGAGTCGATGTAGTTGTCGTGGTAGTAGTCCATCGTCGCCACCTCGAGCAGATAGCCTTTGCCGTTGCTCGTGTGCGAGGCGTGGCCGCGCCGCTGGTCGGTTGCCGGATAGATCAGCAGCTGATAGGCGACGGCCAGGTCGCCGGCGTCGCGTGCGCTGATCGCGACGACCGCGGCGAGATTGCCGCCTGCGCTGTCGCCGCCGACCGCGAGCCGGCCCGCGTCGAGGCCGAGCTCGCGGGCATGGTCGCGCACCCAGCGCGTCGCCGACATGCAGTCGTCGACGGCGGCGGGAAAGCGATGTTCCGGACCCATCCGGTAGTCGAGCGAGACCACCGCACAAGCCGAACCGTTCGCCAGTTGCCGGCACAGCACGTCGTGGGTGTCGAGATCGCCGATGGTCCAGCCGCCGCCGTGGAAATAGACGAGCACGGGCAATGCGCGCGCGTCGTCGCTGCGCCGGACCGGCCGATAGAAGCGCAGCGAAATGTCTCCGGCAGGACCCGGCGCCGCCAGCTCGACGATCTCGGCGACTGCCGGCGGCTCGGGCTGGGTGAAGGCGCGCCGGTCGCGGTAGAAGGCGCGGGCCTCGACCGGCGACAGCGAATGCATCGGCGGCAGGCCGCGTTCGGCGATGAGGTCGATCAGGGCTTTGGCTTGCGGGTCCAGCATCGAATGCTTTCAGGTGACGGAAGTGATGTGACGGCGGATATGAGGTTATAGCTGCCGGCTTCGCGCCAGCGGCGGGTTACGCGCGAAGTAGCGATGAATGCCGGTCGCCAGCGCCTCGACCAGCTGCTTGCGGTACTCTGGATCGCGCAGCTTCGCCTCTTCGTCGGGGTTGGAGATGAAGGCGGACTCGACCAGGATCGACGGGATGTCCGGCGCCTTCAGCACCGCGAAGCCGGCCTGCTCGACGCTGCCCTTGTGCAGCTTGCCGACCTTGCCGATCTGTCCTAGCACCTCGCTGCCGAGCTTCATGCTGTCCTTGATCTGAGCGGTCGTGCTCATGTCGATCAAGGCGCGCATGACGCTCTGGTCCTTGACCGCGATGTTGACGCCGCCAACCAGGTCGGCAGCGTTCTCGCGGTTCGCCATCCAGCGCGCCGCGGTGCTCGTCGCGCCGCTTTGGCTGAGCGCGAACACCGAGGCGCCGCGCGCTTGCGGGGTGAGGAACGCATCGGCGTGAATCGAGACGAACAGGTCGGCCTGGACCCGGCGCGCTTTCTTGACACGGTCATGCAAGGGCACGAAGAAATCGGCGTCGCGGGTCAGCATCGCACGCATCGACGGGTCGGCGTTGATGCGATCGCGCAGCAGCCGGGCGATCGCCAGCACCACGTCCTTTTCGTGAAGCCCGCTGGGACCGACGGCGCCGGGGTCTTCGCCGCCATGGCCCGGATCGATAGCGATCACGACCAGGCGATCGATCTTCGCCTGGCCGAAGGGGGGCGGCAGCGGCACGATCGGTATCGGCGGCTGCGAAAGGGACGGCCTCGGTCCGGCAGCAGAGGCGGGGCCCGATGCATTGCGTGCCACGAGCGGCGCAGATGCGGCCAACGACGGCGACAGGTCGCTGCCGCGTGGCGGCAGAGCCGAGCCGGCGCTGAAGCGATCGATGAATTCGCCGAGGGCATCCTGGACCGCCTGGGCGGCCCGCGTCTCGGCCTCTTCCTTGTCGCGAATCAGGGCCAGCAACGGGTCCCGCTCCTTGGCCGGGTAGAGATCGAACACCAGTCGGTAGCGATACGCGGCCACCGGCGCCAGCGCGAACAGCTGCGGCGCGGTCGGCTGCTTCAGGTCGATGACGAGGCGGACCACGCGGGGCTGGTTCTGGCCGACCCGTACGCCGGCAATGTACGGATCGTCGGCGCGGACCTTGCCGACGAGCTCGCGCAGCTGCGGGCTGAGCTCGAGACCGTCGACATCGATGACCAGGCGCGACGGGTTCTCGGCGACGAAGTGGCGCTCGCTGAGGGCCTCGTCCGACTCGATCGTGATGCGGGTGTAGTCGGCGGCGGGCCAGACCCGCACCGCGACGATCGCGGCGCCGTGCGCGAGCTGGCGGCTGCCGAGGCCGAGCGCGAGCGCGCCCATCGCCCGCAACGCGGTGCGGCGTGCCGACGAGGTCATGGCAGGAGGCTCCGGCCACGGGCGGTCATGGCGTCGAGCCTGACATCGCGCGCCGTGCCGGGCTCGTCCGGGACGATCTCGATACGCAAGTCGCAACGCGGCAACACCGCCGCCGCCTTGTCCGGCCATTCGACCAGCTTCAGCCCCGGCTTCGCGAAGACGTCGCGAAAGCCGGCGTCCTCCCATTCGCCGGGGTCGTCGAAACGGTAGAAGTCGAAGTGCGCGATGTCGAAGCGGCCCGAAGCGGCGTCGGCGACGTAAGGCTCGAGCAGCGCATAGGTCGGGCTCTTGACCGTGCCGGCGACGCCAAGCCGTTGCAGCAGATGCCGCACGAAGGTCGTCTTGCCGGCGCCGAGCGGACCATGCAGCTCGATGAACGCGTCGGCCAACCCGCGCCGTGCGGCCAGCGCCGTCGCCGTCCCCGCGCACGCTGCCTCGTCCGGCCAGCGTAACTGCCGGCTTTCTAGAATCGACGGCTGCAACAAAGCATCCAGTGTCCGAATCTCCTGCTTCACCCGACCAGACCCGGGCGCTCGACCCCGACGCGTTGCTCGAGACGCTTCGAGCCTGGGGTCGCGAGCTCGGATTTTCCCAGATCGGCGTCGCCGGCATCGACCTCGCAACCGCAGAGGTGCGTTGGCGCGCCTGGCTCGACAACGGTTTTCACGGTGCGATGGACTACATGGCGGCGCACGGTCTGAAGCGTTCGCGGCCGGACGAGCTCGTCCCCGGAACGCTCAGTGTCGTCACGGCCCGGCTCGACTACCTGCCGCGCGCGACCGAGCCCGGCTGGCAGGCGCTCGAGTGGCAGCGGCTGGCGGAGCCGGAGCGGGCGGCGGTCTCGATGTATGCCCGCGGCCGCGACTATCACAAGGTCTCGCGGGCCCGCCTGCAGCAGCTCGCCGACCGGCTGGCCGAGGCGATCGGCCCGTTCGGGCACCGCGTCTTCACCGATTCGGCGCCGGTGCTCGAGGTCGAGCTGGCGACGCGAAGCGGCATCGGCTGGCGCGGCAAGCACACCCTCGCGCTCGACCGCAGTGCCGGCTCGATGTTCTTCCTCGGTGAGATCTACGTCGACCTGGTCTTGCCGCCGACGCCGGAGGTCGAGCCGCATTGCGGCAGCTGCAGCGCCTGCATCGACGTCTGCCCCACCGCGGCCATCGTCGCACCGTACCGGCTCGATGCGCGGCGCTGCATTTCCTATCTGACGATCGAGCTCGAGGAGGCCATACCGATCGAGTTTCGCGCGGCGATCGGAAACCGCATCTACGGCTGCGACGATTGCCAGTTGATCTGCCCCTGGAACAAATATGCGCAGAAGAGCGAGCTCGCCGACTTCGACGCGCGCGGCGCAATCGACGGGCCGCCGCTGCTGGCGCTGTGGGCTTGGGACGAGGCCGAGTTCCTCCGCGCCACCGAGGGCAGCGCGATCCGCCGAATCGGCTTCCAGCGCTGGCAGCGCAACGTCGCCGTTGCGCTAGGCAACGCCTTGCGCGCGGCCGACGGCGACGACGCGCTCGCCATCGTCACGGCGCTGCGGAGCCGCCGCGACAGTGCCGGCGCGCTGGTCCGGGAGCACATCGACTGGGCCCTGCAGCAGGTACCGGTCACCGCGTGACGGCGACCCACGACCGGCAGCGCAAGGGGCCGCGGCCTCGACAGGCCCAACTGAAGCGCAGCGCGCCGCCGCTACGACGGCACTCTGCGCTCTGTCTTCAAACGGTCGAGGGGCGCCCTTTGCGGACCCGCCGTCCGACCGCGCCGAGCATCGCCAGACCGGCAAGCATCAACGCGTACGTCTCCGGCTCGGGGACCGCCGCGACGGTCGTAACGGCCGTGATGGTGCCGGCGTAGACCGCTGCCGCGGGAACGAAATTCTCAGCGTCGCCTGCAAAACCCACGACAAACAGCTCGTGCGGAGTGTTGGCATCGAACCTGGATTGGAAGTCGAACGTCTTCAGGCCGCTCTCTGGCAAGAAGCCGAAACCCTCGTTCCCCAGACTCGCGACAGCGAAATTGATCGGCCCGGACACCGCCCGTAGGCTGACCGAGACGAGGCCGCTGAAGCTGGTCGGCGCGATGTCGAAGGTGTCGAAGAATGGGCCCATCACCGCCCGCTGGAAGGTGGTGGAGAAGGTGTTCGGGCCGGTCGGGGTCAGCACCAGCTGGATCGGCGCCGCCTCCTGCGCCGAAGCTCCCGCGGCGGCG
>JALYXU010000265.1 GCA_030946925.1 Pseudomonadota bacterium | reverse complement strand
GGCCTTCCTGGAAATCGCGCAGCTCGAGATACAGGTAGCGCGAGGTTTGCCCGGCCAGGATCGGATACATCGGGTCGACCGACTTGCCCAAGGGGCCGTGACACGCGACGCACACCGCCGCCTTGGCGGGTGCCGCGTCCTGCGCGAGGGGGAGGGAAGTGGCCGTGGCGCAGACGGCGAGGGCGAAGAGGCGCGCTGCGAAAAGTCTCAGGGTCGATTCCTTCGGTTGACGACGCGCCTCTTTTACCCGATTACGGCAGCGAGAACACAAGCACGGTGTTGCCGCGCTTGAAGTCGAGCTGCGTGTTGCCGCCCGCCGCGACCGCGACGTATTGCTTGCCGCTCACGGTGTACGACACTGCCGGCGCGTTGACACCGGCGCCGCACTGGTACTCCCAGAGCTTCTTGCCGGTGCGCGCATCGAAGGCCCGGAAGAGGCCGTTGCCTTCACCGTTGAAGACCAGGTCGCCGGCGGTCGCCAGCACACCGCCGATCAGCGGCTGCTCGGTGTCGAACTTCCACGCCATCTTGCCGGTGTCGAGGTTGACGGCGGCGAGCCGCCCCCACTGCTTCTCGGCCGCGATCACCTTGAACGCGCCGCCGAGCCAGAGCTTGCCGCCGGGGTAAGCGGCCTGCTCGACGTGGTACGTCATCGGCTGGTGCAGGTTCGCGGCGTAGACCATGCGCAGCTTCGGATTGATCGCCATCGGGCTCCACTCGACGCCGCCGTTGGCGCCAGGCAGCATGCGGGCGCCGTCCTTGGTCGGCAGGACCCACATGTTCTCCTGCGGGATCATCGCCTCGCTGAAGCGGATCAACTCACCGGTGGCGCGGTCGTTCACGTAGACGTGGCCGGTCTTGCCGCCATGGACGGTGACCTTCGTCATCTTGCCGTCCTTGCCCTTGGCCTCGGTCAGGATGACGGGCGAGACGGCGTCGAGGTCCCAGACGTCGTGCGGCACGTACTGGTAGTGCCACTTGTGCGCGCCGGTGTTGAGGTCGACCGCGACGATCGAATCGGTGTAGAGGTTGTCGCCCGGGCGCTCTGCGCCGTAGAGGTCGGGGCTCGGGTTGCCGACGACGAAGAAGGCGGTGTTCGATTCCTTGTCGACCGCGGGCGCCATCCAGACGCCGCCGCCGAGCGTCTTGTAGAAGCCGGCGTTCTTCGCGAACGCGGCCTTCTCGGCAGCGATGTCGCGGTGCAGATCGCGCTCGGTCGCGTCCTTGGTGGCCCAGGTGCCTTCATGGCCCTTCTCGGGAATCGTGTCGAAGGTCCAGAGCAGCTTGCCGTCGTTGGCGTCGTATGCCTTGACGAAGCCGCGGATGCCGTACTCGCCGCCGTTGGTGCCGATCAGGATCTTGCCGTTCACGGCGACCGGCGCCATGGTTTCCGAATAGCCGGCCTCGGGGTCGGCGATCTGGGTCGACCAGAGCACCTTGCCGGTCTTGGCGTCGAAGGCGAGCAACTTGGCGTCGAGCGTACCCATGTAGAGCCGGTCGCCCATGACGGCGACGCCGCGGTTGTTCGGCCCGCAGCAGAAGGTCGTGACCGCGCCCATCTTGTGCTTGTAGTGCCAGAACTCCTTGCCGGTGACGGCGTCGAGTGCGTACAGGTGGTTGTACGAGGTCGTGATGTACATGATGCCGTCGACCACGATCGGCGCCGTCTCCATCGATTCCAGGACCTCGGTCTGGAACTGGAACGCGGGCCTGAGCTTGGCGACGTTCGTGGTGTTGATCTGCGCCGCCGGGTAATACCGGGTCTGCGCGTAGTTCATGTTGGAGTGGAGGAAGTTCGCGCTGTCCGTGTCGGCGCCGTCGAGCCTGGCCTGCGGCACCGAGATGCTCTTCGGCACCGGCCCGCCGGTGGCGGCGTTCGCGCCCCCGGAGATTTCGGGCTGGGCGAGCGCCGCCGGCGCGGCTGCGCAGAGTCCGGCGAAGATGAAGGACGCTGCCCGGACTCGCGGCAGGAGGGGGGTTCGATGCATGGCGGTCTCCTCGATGTGTTGTCGACGGGAGCGAAGCCACCTCGGAGCCGGGCTCGGCTTCGAGGTGCGCGCGACCGTCGTCTCGTCATGGCCGTCGCACCCGCGAGGCGGGCCGGAACCCGCTCGCGCTTTTCGCGATCGCAAGGGTATAACAATCGGGCCGACCGACTCATGATTTGTCTCGCTGTACGGGCATTGGCAATAGACCTCTTGACGGAGCGACGATGGCTGTGGCTGGAACCGAAACTGTTGTGCGCCGCCTCCGCGGCGGTCTGCTTGCCCTCGGGCTCGCCGCCTCGCTCGGCGCTGCCGCGCAGGCACCGACCAATCCCAGTCTCAACGCGCAGCTGCTGGTCGGGGCGCGGCAGGGCGATGTCGCGCAGGTCGAGCGCGTCCTCGCTGCTGGCGCGGTGCCCGCCTCGCGCAATCGTCTCGGCAAGACCGCGCTGCTTTTGGCAGCGGAGAAGGGCAATCTCGCCATCGTCGAGGCGATGCTGAAGAGCGGCGCCGATGTCGACCAGGCGTCGCTCGAGGGCGTGACGCCACTGATGGCCGCGAGTTATGCGGGCGCCGCGCCGGTCGTGCAGCGCCTGCTCGCCGCCGGCGCGAAGACCGCCGCGATCGATCGCATGAACAAGCCGGCGATGGTCTACGCCGCCGGCCAGGGGAACGCGGCGGCAATCGATGCCTTGCTCGCCTCGGGCATCGACGTCGACGCGGCCTACGAGCATCGCCTGACCGCGCTGATGTGGGCTGCCGGTCAAGGCCATGCCGATGCCGTGCGCCTGCTCATCGAACGTGGTGCGCAGCGCGACCGGCGGGACGACCGCGGCCTCACCGCCGCCGAAATCGCGCGCCAGGCCGGCCATGCTGCCGTCGCCGAGGCGATCGCCGGGCCATGAGCCGCGACGCGATGGCCGGGCGCCGCATCGACCGGCGCGGCACGCTGCGCGCCGGCGCAGCAGCAGTGCTGGCGAGCTGGCTGCCGACAGCGGCGCCTGCCGACGCGTGGCCGACGAAGCCGATCCGCTTCGTCGTGCCGTTCGCCCCGGGCGGCAGCTCCGACATCGTCGCCCGCGCGACGGCCTTCGAGCTGACCAGGCTGCTCGGCCAGAACGTCTTCATCGACAGCAAGCCGGGCGGCGCCGGCAATGTGGCGATGGCCGATGTGGCGCGGGCCGACGACCAGCACACGCTGATCCTCGGACACATCGGCACGCTGGCCGTCAATCCGTTCATCTTCGACAAGCTGCCGTACGACCCGATCCGCGAGTTCAAGCCGGTCTCGCTGCTCGCCAAGGTGCCCAGCCTGTACCTGCTGCATCCGGACGTGCCGGCGAAGAACCTGAAGGAGTTCGTGGCCCTTGCGAAGAGCAAGCCGGGCCAGCTCAACTACGGCTCGGCCGGCAACGGCAGCGCCGGCCACCTGGCTTTCGAGTACCTGAAGATCGCCACCGGCATCTTCGTGCTGCACGTGCCCTACCGCGGCACCGGGCCGCAGCTGACCGATCTGCTGGCGGGCCGGCTGCAGGCGGCATCGGTCGGCGCGCCGGCGGTGCTGCAGTTCATCAAGGCCGGCAGGCTGCGTTGCATCGCCACCGGAACGACGGCACGCATTCCGCAGCTGCCCGACGTGCCGACCGTTGCCGAGCAGGGCTACCCGGGCTTCGAGATGACGCAGTGGTACGGCCTGATGGCGCCGATCAGCCAGTCGCAGGCGTCGTTCGATCGACTGGCGGCGGCGGCAGCGAAGGCGATGCGCGAACCGGCGGCGCTCGAGCGCCTGAACGGCGACGCCGCGATCGCCGTCGGCAGCACGCCGGCGGAGTTCGCCGCGTTCATCGCCAAGGAGCGCGAGCGCTGGAAGCCGGTGATCGCGCGGGCGAAGATCAAGCCCGACTGAGCCGCTCCCACGATCGTTCGAACACAGCGGAGGACGGCATGAACGCACGACGTTTCGAAGGCAAGGTGGCCCTGGTCACCGGCGGCAACAGCGGCATCGGCCTGGCGGTGGCCACGGCCCTGGTGGCCGAAGGGGCGAAGGTCGTCGTCTCCGGGCGCAACGAGGCCAGCCTCGCCGCGGCCGTGAAGGCGCTCGGCGCGGCGGCGACCGCCGTCGCTGCCGACACCGGCCGGCTCGAGGGCATCGACCGCGTCGTCGCCGCCACGCGCGAGTTCGGCGGCGGCCGTCTCGACGTGATCTTCTGCAATGCCGGCATCGGCGGCTTCGGGCCGATCGCGACGATCAGCGAAGAGAAGTGGGACGAGCTCACGAGCGTCAACGTCAAGGGCGTCTTCTTCACGGTGCAGAAGGCACTGCAGCTGATGACGCGGGGCGGCGCGATCGTCCTCAACGCATCGGTGGCCGCAGGCAAGGGCGACCCCGGCGGTGCGATGTACGCGGCGAGCAAGGCCGCGGTGCGCTCGCTCGGCCGCAGCCTCGGCGCCGAGCTGGTGGGCGCCGGCATCCGGGTCAACGTCGTCAGCCCGGGGCCGATCGAGACACCGATCTTCCGCAATGCCGGCATGAACGAGCAGCAGGTCGCCGACTTGAAGGTCGCGTGGTCGGAGCGCAATCCGATGAAGCGATTCGGGACGCCTGAGGAGGTGGCGGCGACGGTGCTGTTTCTCGCGTCCGACGCGGCTTCGTACATCACGGGCGTGGACTTGCTTGTCGACGGCGGGCGAGGGAGCTTCTAGCGCGTCGGGCCAGGAGCGGTCAGCGTCGTTCGCCGCGCGGTGCAGAGCTTCCGCAAGCGATGGCGCAGTCGCCACGAGCAGGTTCCAACTGGAATCGCCTGACCACAGGCGGCCACACCAATCGTGGAAACGCGCCTAAGAGCCCGTTTCCACGTGATGCATTTGCTGGCGAGCCAGGCCTGGGCAGTATCGACCGAACGACGCTGGAACTCGCCGCTCTCTGGGGTATTCGGGCCAGCGCGAGTCGACGGCGCTCGCGCCGCGCTAGATCAGCCGCGGTCTGCGCGGGCGGCGCGACGACCGTTTCCGGTAGCCGAACCCCTCCCGGTGCGGTCGTTGCCCATGAGGCCTCCGCTGCGGTTGTTCGGGTTGCGGCCCATGTCCTGGTCCCCCGGAGTCACGGCAGCACTGGCCGCACGGCCGACGCTGGTCGCAGCCGAGCCCGTGCCGGTGCGGTCGTTGCCCATGAGGCCTCCGCTGCGGTTGTTCGGGTTGCGGCCCATGTCCTGGTCCCCCGGAGTCACGGCAGCACTGGCCGCGCGGCCGACGCTGGTGGTAGCGGGTTGCGCCGCGGCGACCCCCGCGAAGGCGGCAGCGGCAACGGCAACACTCAGCTTCATGGAAATATTCATTACGAGCTCCAGCAGGAATAAGGTGAACGGAGTGTGGCAATCGGCATGCCGCCCAAGCGTTCCGTCGAATTGCGTTCCGCCGAAGCGGCCTGTCAGCGCAGCGCGCCGGGCGTGATCAGAATGAGCCCGATCGCCCAGCTGCCCCAGTAGCTCTGATCCACACAAAGCGCCAAGACGCTGAGATGCACGTACCCACGGCAAAATCGACGGATGAAATCGACAACCGGCTTCGGACGAGCTCTTGTACGAACGAGACTTCTGGTTCTCGCCATTGCGGCGTGCCGGACGTAGATGCGCGTCCCAGACGTCATTAGCCTGTCCATGTTGTCAGCCCCTGGCGCCACTCCCGCTCTGCCTTGCCTGTCGCTGCGCAAGGTCCGACAGCGGGATCTCGGCGTGCGCCAAGGTGACGCCGCCGGCGAGGCCTCGTCGTCGGCGCAAAACAGCACCAGAGACCGGAGTCGCCTACAGGAACGGGCATCCAGTCGACCTTCTAGAAGCACTTCAGCTGTGTGCGGCCTGACACCATTTCAGTCTCGAATCTCAGCTGTAGTGGCCTTGGTCGCATGCACGTTTGGCGCTGGTTGCGAACGAGCCGTCGACGCACCAGCTCCCAGGTCCCTGACAGCTATCGGCCCAAGCCCTGTCGGCCTGGCTAGTGACGCCGTTCTTCGTCCCGATGGCCGCGGTGGGTCGCCTGCTTCACGTCAGGTGGACTTTGGCAAGGCGCAGCCTTCAAAAGACGCGCGCGACGTAGCCGAGCGCGTCGTCGCTTTCAGCGACGCGGGCGGCTTGCCATTCCTGATCGTCGACAAGACGGCAGCTCGAGTGCTTGCTTTCGACAGCCAAGGCCGTTTCGTCGGCGACAGCGCCGCGCTGCTGGGGTCGGCGCGTGGCGACGACTCCGCGCCCGGCATCGGCGACAGACCGCTCGCGAAAATCCTTCCCGAGGAGCGAACCACGCCCGCTGGGCGCTTCAGCGCCGAACTCGGCGAGAACAACCATGGCGAGGACATTTTGTGGGTCGACTACGACAACGCCATCTCAATGCACCGTGTTCGATCGGTCAAGGCGTCAGAAAAGCGGTTGCAGCGGCTGGCCTCGCCCACTCCGACGGACAACCGCATCTCCTACGGCTGCATCAATGTCCCCGCCGCGTTCTACGACGATGTCGTGAAGCCGCTCTTCGCACCCCGTAATGGCATCGTCTACGTGTTGCCGGAGACCCGACCCGTGGAGACCCTCTTCAACACGCCGCCGGTCGCATCCACGCGTTGAAGCGATGCGGCGGCGAGCCGCGAGCCAACGTGAAGACCGCTTCGGTCAAGATCGTCCGCCTTGGGCAACAGTCATTTCACCTTCCTGAT
Source organism: Pseudomonadota bacterium (assembly GCA_030946925.1). Lineage (GTDB taxonomy): Bacteria > Pseudomonadota > Gammaproteobacteria > Burkholderiales > Burkholderiaceae_C > Schlegelella_A. The sequence continues at coordinate 12,894 of JALYXU010000265.1, read as the reverse complement.
GCACGTCTTTGAACCCGCGAACGAAGCGAGTTCAGGGATGCATGCGCGCCAGCTCTACAGCTCGTCGCTGTCGCCGTTGTCCAGTTCGCCGCCCGTCTCGGCCAGAAACATTCTTTGCAAGCTATGACCTGTTTTCAAGGTCTCTTATCGGATTACCGGCGTCAACAAGTACGCCTGGCGATGGACATTCACAAGGATTTGCCCACGCTGATTGATTCGCAATGACGCGTCGCGATCGATGGTCATGCCGGCGATCTTGTCCAGGCTGTAGGTCTTGCCGTTAGTCCAAAGAAAGGCACCTCGGCGGATGGATGCGCCCTGGAACGGCAGTAGTGGCGTGTGGTCGTGTCGGAAGCCGACCACCGTGCCCTGATCATTGATGTCGGTGGCAATCGATTCGTGCCGATTCACATCGAGCACCTCAATCCGGCTTTCTTTGGCGACAAACGCCTGGAAGCCGCCGAAGCGACCTCTAGCGCGGACACTTGCTTGCCCAACCACGTGGCCGTGATTGTTGACAGCGGTTACGCTGTCGACCGTAGTCGACTCTAGATCCTTAGCCTCGAGTCGCAGCGTGGCGTCCTTCGACAAGATGTACGGCTGCAAAAACTCGACAGTACCGCCGGTCCTCGGCATTACTTCGTGCTTGCCACCTGCAATTTGTCCAGCTTGGTTGAGAGCACGCGCGGTTGCAAAGGCGAAGTGATCCGGCTTGATCATGCGGAGCTCGCCTCCTAAATAGATGAACGCTTCCCGCTGCCCCGTGACTGCTATGCCGAAGGCGTCGCCTTGATCATTCAGCCCGAGAATCTGGAATCGATTCAAGGGCCAAGGCGGCTGAAACGGGTTGAGCCGACCGTCTCTGTAGAGGAATGAGCCGGCGCTCATAGGCCCGGAACGGCCCTCGGTCTGGTAGGTTCCCGCCACCAACCCTTCATTCGTGATCAACGAAGCCCTCGCATATATCGCATCTGGAATCTCGAGGTCGATCAAGTCAAGGCGACCTTCATGAAAGACAAACGGTTGGCAGCCCCCGGCGGGCAACGGACAGTATTCGCCAACCACCCGCCCCGCGTCATTTAATGCGATTCCTTTTGCAGACCCTTTGACAGGGTCTGGGTTGATTCGGTTGATGCTGTACCGCGGTTGCGCCCCAACATCAACATGGATCAGCCAGAGGCAAGCGGCCATGGCGACCGCAAAGCACGCCGTTAAATGTTCGTTTATTGTGCGCATCAGTGCGTATTCCTTCCCTCGGTCGATCCCGTCACTGCCACGCACCAACGCGGCGCGGTCGAGATCGACATGGTGCAATTGTGTCTAGTAGCTTAGGCGAGCCCGGGCGTCGAGCGATACAAGGAGACGACCGGTGTCGGCCCATCTGCAGCCACTCGGCAACGTCTGCTTTGCTGCCCTCCACGCGCCCTGAAGGCAGTGGTTCCGCGCAGGCTGCTTTGGTCGCGGTTGACTGTCGGACGAATCTCTCATCCATTGTCAAGCTGTCGCGCGCACCTACGACGTTGACAACCTTGATACTCAGGCGATGTCAGATCTCAACCGCGCGGGCAATGAAGTCGATGAGCAGCGAGCTGTCCAACGCTTCGCTGAACTGGCTAAGCTGCAGTACGAGCGCCACTATGAACTAGCCACACTGCACAAGCTACCCCCGCTTTCTCGGAGCCCGCAGCCTGACTTCGAATGCGAAGTTGCCGGTGAAGGAGTGGTCCGCATCGAAGTCGCTTCCTTGCGGGACCAGAATGTTGTTCGACTAGCAAAGTTTCTGGAGCCGATGGTCATTTCCACGACTGACCCCTCTCTTCGCATCATCAGCCAGAAGGCGGGTAAGGCTTACCCGCGCGGGCGTCCGATCGAGCTTCTCTGCTTTTCGGATGGGCTGCTTGTCTCCCCCTTAGATCAGGTGTTGGCAGCCGCCGCTTCCCTTGACGACAAGCTGAAAAGCTCGTTCGATCGAGCTTGGCTCCTTTGGGAGGAACGCGAACTTCACCGTCTCTGGTAGTCAGGGCTGCCTCCGGCCAGCTCCTGACATACGCGGGAGGCAGCTTTCCGGCCTGAACATCATCGACAGCACCCTGCCGACGCCGGGGGAGATGTCCCGTTGCGCAATGTGCCGTGGCTGTGGCTCTAAGCAACGAGCGCGGGAGCCGAAATAGATGTTGCACAGGCCCGCCAGGCCTGCTACATGAGCTTGCGTGCTGCCGCCCGCGTCAAGGAGCCTTCGAATCTCCGAGCAGACTGAGTGTGATCGAAGAGCACTACGTGCCGGCCGCGCGACGACTCAAGGAGCACGCTCGGACGACGGCTGCGAGGTGGTCAGGCAAATGCGCCTGAGCCGGCACAATCCGCGGCCCGCCCTGATCGCGGTGACCGGGTGCGGGGGCGCAGAGGATGCCGCCCGTGCCCCAAATGTCAGGAACTGGAACGCTCGACGTTCGTGTAAGGCAATGCCATGAAGGAAACCATGAAACCCACGTTCTCGCGCTGCAGACTGATACTGAGTCTTGTCGCGCTGCTGCTCGCCGCCTGCGCAAATGCCCCGCAGCAATTAGATACTGACCACCCGCCGATCGTGTTCGTCCATGGTAATGGCGACAGCGCTGCGCTCTGGATGACGACGATTTGGCTATTTGAGAGCAACGGCTGGCCGCATGAGCGACTGTTCGCCCTCGACTTGCCCTATCCAAACATGCGCACGGCCGATGACAAGGCGCAGGAGGGCCGCACTTCGTCGGCGGAACACATGCAGTTTCTCGCTGCTCAGGTCGAACAGGTCCGCCGCGTCACTGGTTTCGACAAAGTCGTGCTCATGGGCAACTCGCGCGGCGGGTACGCCATCCGGGACTACGTCAAAAATGGGGGTGGTGCAGAAAAGGTGTCCAACGCCATTTTGGGCTCAACACCGAACCACGGCTGGTTTGCCAGCACCGATTACCGGCCGACCCGAGAGTCCAACGCACTCGGTCCACTGCTGTCAGGACTAAACATTCCGCAGGGCCCGAACGGTGAGGAGGTCACCCCCGGCGTCAAGTGGATGACCATTCGTTCGGATACAAACGACTGGGCGGCTCAACCAGTGTGGCTGTCGGGCCCGTTGAAGGGAAAATCAACCGGCGTGAGCTATGACAGCCCCGCCTTGAAGGGAGCCGAAAATATCGTCTTGCCTGGCATTGATCACGGCGAAGCGTCCTTCAGTCCACTCGCGTTTGCGGAAGCATTTCGTTCCATCACCGGCCGAGCCCCGCGGACGATGTACGCGACTGCGCAATCACGTGTCGCGCTCAGCGGCAAGGTCTTCGGGGTCGGTTTGAACAACGATCCAGCCACAGGGGATTTCGAAAACAACCTGCCGCTCGTCGGCTCGACAGTTGAGGTCTACAAGCTCAACACTTCCAACGGCGAGCGCCTGGGAGTGCCGATACTGAAGCAAATCATCGGCAACGACGGTCGATGGGGTCCGATCGAGACCGATTCGAATTCAGCACTCGAGTTCGTCATCGCTGCGGCACGGTATCCCGTCACGCACATCTACAGTTCGCCTTTTTCCCGTTCATCGGACATCGTGCATTTGCAGGACCGTGTGTTCGCCAAGGAAGACGAGCAGGCTGGCGCTGTAGTCATCATGAGTCGTCCTCGCGGGTTCTTTTCGGCCCTGCGCGACAAGATGAGCTTCGACGGCATCAGTCCGCCGCCCGGCATTAATCCAGGCGTCGCGTCCAAGAACTCCTCCACGCTCAGATTGGACGGCGCAGCCAGTCGCCCGATCAGCGCGCAATTGAACGACGAGCGCGTGACTGGGAGAACTTGGCAAAGGCGCGAGAACCACCTGGTCGTATTGGAACTGCAGCAATAGGTCAACTGCACTGATCGGATGACGGCACGCTTGAACGTTGAATCAACGTACTTGCGCTTGGGTATGAAGCAATCGCTCGTTGCTCGGAGGTCGAATGACCGCCACCGGGAGCCCAATCTTGCGACGGCTATTTCCGCTTTGGGTCGGTCCGCGAGGATCATCTGAAGATGAGGCGTCGGTGAGCGGACACCCGATAACGGCGTGTGTTGGTACACCCTCAACTGACGGGAGTCCGTTATGGAGCACAACCCGCCGGTCTCGCATCGCGAGCCGTGGAACAAGGGCAAGATCGTTGGCCAGGCGCCAGAAGACTCAGCGACCGGTCCAGTTCGAAATCACGCAGCCCACTCGCGACACGCTGCAAGCCTGGATCAAGCAGGCCGGACTCCGGTCAGATGACTTCCTTTTCCCGAGCCGTATTCATCGCTCCCCGCACCTGGGTACGCGGCAACATGCCGGAATCCTGGAGGGATGGATCGGCGAGCTGGGCTTGGACCTTGCGGCGTAAGGAACGCATTCGATCAGACGAACCAAGGCGACCCTCATCTACCGACGGACGAAAAATCTCAGGCGGCCACGAGCGGTCGCTCACGACTGACAGCTTTCCGGCACGTCAACATCATCGTCGCCGACCATGAACCCCGGTCATCGAACGCACGGCTGCTCGAGCACCGTGACGCGCCACAAGGTGCGGGGATCGGCTGGGTCGGTGAGCGTGGCCGCGTGAAGCAGCGATGCGTTGTCCCAGACGACAACGTCGCCAACGCCGTAGGCGAGGCTGTAGCGGTACTTCTCTTGCGTCGCGTGCGTGGCGAGTTCGTCGAGCAGGTCGCGGGCTTCGTCCTGCGGCATGCCGACGATGCCGAATGAACTGCCGGAGACCGCGTACAGCGACGTGCGCCCGGTAACCGGATGCGGCCGTGCAATTCGATGTGTGATGACTGGCATCGTCGCTTTCTGTGCCGCGGTCAGCGTCGAGGCCGCCGTGCGGCTGCGCTCGTCGGTATCTTGCCGGTTGCCGTAGCGGTGAATGCCATACAGGGGCTCGATGCACGTCTTCGTCGCCTGCGGCAAATCGTCGTACGCAGCCTGCTGGTCGGCGAACAAGGTGTTGCCGCCAGCGCTTGGCACCTTGATGGCGTACAGGCTCGTCGCACGCGCCGGCACCCGCAGGTAGGAGTAGTCGGTGTGGAAATACGAACCTGCGTCCTGCAGGCCGGTGGGCACACCCTGATTTTTCACGTTGGACAGGATGAGGATGTTTGGGTCTTGCGGATGATGGAACTGGTCGATCACATGGCGCTGAGGCGGCCCGAAGCGACGCGCAAACGCGACGAACTGGTCGGGTGTCAACGATTGCCCGCGAACCACCAACACCTTGCCTGCGTAGAACGCACGCTCGATTTCCGCGAAAGCATCGTCCGATAGCGGGCGGGCAAGATCGGCGCCTCGAGCTTCGAGTCCGAAGCCGGCGCTCAACGGATTCAGGTCGAGCACGCGTTCAAGCTCGGTTGACTACTTGACGAGGGTCGGCATGAGCTGGCGCGGCAGCCACAGCATCGCATTCGGAAGCAGGATAACCATCAGCAGTACCAGCAGCATGGGCACGAAGAGGATCGACGTGTCCCGTACTGCCGCCCGGATCTTGATCTCGCCGATGGTGCAGGCGATCATCAGACACAGGCCGTAGGGCGGCGTTACCAGTCCATAGGCGATCGAGATGACGCCGATGATGGCGAAGTGGATCGGGTGCATGCCCACGCTGGCGGCCATCGGCGCGAGGATGGTGCCCACGATGATGATCGCGGGTATCGCATCGATGAAGCAGCCGATCACCAGGAAGCAGAACGCGGTGATGAAGCCCACGCTGGTGATGCCGCCACCCCAGCTCGACACCATGTCCACGAACAGCTGAGGAATGTGGAAATAGGCGAGCAGCCAGCCGAACGCCGATGCCGTGCCAATGCAAAACAGCGAGATCGCGGCGAAGCGCGCCGAGTCGTACATGCCCTGGCGCAACTCCTTGAAGCCGAGCCGCCGGTAGATGAGCACGCCGAGCAGCATCGCGTAAAGCACCGCCACCACCGACGCCTCGGTCGGCGTGAAGAAGCCGCCGACGATGCCGCCGATGATGATGCCCGGGGTGAGGATGGGCAGGATCGCGTGGGCCACGGCCGAGCCGACCTCGCGCGCCGTGGGCTTGGGGAACACCGGGTAATGGCGCCGCTTGGCATAGATGTACACCACGACCATGAACGACAGGGCCATCAGCACGCCGGGCAGCACACCGGCGAGGAACAGGCCGCCGATCGACACCGAGATGACGCCGCCCCACACCACCATCAGGATGCTCGGCGGGATGATGACACCCATCACCGCCGCGCAGGCGACCAGCGACACCGCGAACTCGGTGTCGTAGCCCTGCTTCTTCATCGCCGGAATGAGCACGCCGCCCACGCCGGCAGCCTCCGCGGTGCTGGAGCCTGAAATGCCCGCGAACAACATGCTCACCACCACGCTGACGTGGCCCAGCCCGCCCGGCAGCCAGCCGACCAGCACGCGCGACAGGTTGATCAGCTTGTCGGTGATGCCGGCGGAGTTCATCAGGTTCGCCGCCAGCATGAAGAACGGGATCGCCAGCAGCAGGAACGAGTTGTAGGACTTCAGCATCTCGTTGAGCAGCAGGAACGGCGTCAGGCGATCGTCGATGAAGAAGACCGGCACGCAGGCCAGGCCTAGGGCGAACGCCACCGGCACGCGCACCAAGACGAGCAGCGCAAACACGCCGAACAGGATCAGCGCGACCTCACCGGGGCTCATCGACGTTCTCCTTGCCGTTCTTGAACAACTGGAAGTCGTCGTAGAACTTTTCCAGGGTGAACAAGACCCAGGTCAGGCCGGCGAGTGGCCATGCAACGTGGATCAAGGCCATGTTCATCCCGGTGAGTTCGGATTCCTGGTCGAAGCCGAACTGAGTGAACCGCCAGCCGAAGGCGAGAAAGATCATCGCGACCAGGAAGATCGCAGCGTGCACAACGATGCGGCTGACCGCCAGCCCGGCGGCGGTCTTCGGATGCGGCAGCACGTCGACATCGAAATGCGCGCCGTCGCGCACCGCCACGCTGGCTCCGAGCATGATGATCCAGATCAGGCAGAAGCGCGCCATCTCCTCGGTCCAGATGAAATGGGGAATGCTTTCGCTGAAGCGCGCCACGATCTGAATCGTGACCGGCACGATCAGTACCGCGATCAGGAAGGTCAGCAGTATCTGCAGCCCTCGGTAGATCCAGTCGTTGATTTTGCGCATCGGACTTCCGCGAGGAGTCGCAAAACGAAGGCATGCGGCGCCAGCGCATGCCAGCACTGCGTGCACCGGCCCGGCAGGGATTCGCCGCTTACTTGATTGCGTTGATGCGCGCGAAGATTGCCTCGGCGCCGATTTCCTTGGCGTATGCGGCCAGCACCGGCTCCATCGACGCCTGCAGCTTGTCGCGCTCGTCGAACTTGACCAGCTTCAGCTTGCCGGCCTTCTCCATTGCGGCGAGGATCGTCGAGTCGCTGCTGGACTCGAGCTCGCGTTCCCAGTTGCCCGCTTCAGCGCCGGCTTTAAGGATTGCCGCCTGCAGATCGGGCGGCAGCTTGCGCAGACTCTTGCCTGAAAAGCAGATCGGCCGGATGCTGATCGCGTGCTGGGTCAGCATCAGGTTGGGCCCGACTTCGTAGAACTTCATCTGCTCGACCCCCGCGGCCTCGTTCTCGCCGGCCTGAATCACGCCGGTCTGGATGCCGTTGTAGATCTCGCTGTAGGCGATGACAGTGGGTGCCATGCCAGCGGCGCTGAAGGTGCGCGTCCAGATCGGCGCACCTTGCACCCGGATCTTCAGCGCCTTGAGTTCGGCCATGTTGTGGATCGCCCTGGTGGCGAAGATGTTGCGCACGCCGCCCCCGCCAAAACCGATCAGCAGCACATCGGCCTTCTTTGCGATCTCGTCGGCAATCGGCTTGAGCACGTCCTGCGCGATCACCTTGTTCATCTGGTCGTGGTCGCGGAACACGAAAGGCGCGTCGATGAATGGCGCCGCCTTGGCGAAGGTCGCCATGTGTGCGGGCGAGACGATGGCATAGTCGACCGAGATGCCCTGGTTCATGTAGGCGAAGTAGTCCTTCTCCAGCCCCAGTTCGCTGTTCTTGTGCAGGACAAAATTGATGGGCTTGCCGTAATACTTCTTGACCAGTTCTTCGAACCTGTTCAGCCCCTTGGTGAACGGGTGGTCGTCGCTGAACTGCGAAGCGCCGTGCAGCGTGATCGGCGTCTGGGCAGCGGCCGCAAAGGAAACGGCTGCCGCGACAGCAGCCAGGCAGCGCAGGGCTGCACGCAGGGTATCTCGCATTGATCGCTCCTGTGGTGGATCCAACCGCAGCACACCGCCGAGCTTTCGGCCACGGTGCATTGTCCAGGTCGGCTTGCGCATTGGAGTTGGACGGGCTGGATGCTGTCAATGCGAAGAACCACTACACAGGCCGCCCGTGACCGCGACACAGCCGCCTCAAGCGCGCCCGCTTCGCGCCTTCGGACTTGCGGTCGGCGGGGAGGCCAAAGACAACAACGCCTCGTGCGCCAGCGGTCCGTTCATCCGCCTGTTCGATGGCGGATTCGGCATCGACAACGTTGCGCATGAGCGAAGCGGCACGAAAGCCCCGTCAGTACAGCGATCCATTCCGGTTCGGGCTGATTATGGAAAGTCTGCTTTGTGCTGCCGCGATTCGGATCGCGAACGTCGCCGATGGGTCCGCATCGGTCGTCGGGCTGGCAACGCTGAACTTCAGCGATCGCTGCAAAGCAGACGCCGTTGCGCAAGGCCGATCTCTTCGCCGGGCGCGCGACGAAGCGACCGGGCAGTAGCCAAGACCCGGTCGCGCTAGCCGCGGTCGTGAAGCGGATCAGCGCGGTGAAGGAACGCATCCGCGTCGTCATCGCGCCGCACGGTGCGCATGACCCGGCTGTGCTCCTGGAGCAGCTGCGCGACGACCCCGGCCGCAACGACCTCGGGCGCCTTGCCCTCGATGCCTGCAACGCCGATCGGGCAGGTCATCCGGGCAATGGTGGCAGCGTCGATGCCGCGTTCCTCGAAACGCCGCTTGAACGTGGCGCGTTTGGTCGCCGAGCCGATCAGGCCGAAGAAGGCGAAGTCGCCACGGCGCAGGATGGCCTCGGCGATGCGCTGGTCGAGGGCGTGCTCGTGCGTGAGCACCAGATAGAACGCGCCGGCCGGCGCGCGCCGCACCTCGCCCTCGATGCTGTCGCCCGAGATCTGCCGGATGTGGCCGGGCCAGGGCGAGCCGAGGCTGGTCGCCGCCGGGAACTCCTCGTCGCGCTCGTCGAACCAGTCGACGCGGCAGTCGAGCGTCGCCAGCAGCGTGGCGATCGCGCGGCCGACGTGGCCTGCCCCGTGCAGCTGCAGGTGGAACAGCGGCGCCTCGACCCGCCACTGCGCCATGGCTACCGCGTCGAGCGGCGACAGTGCGAGCCTGACGACGCCTCCGCAGCACTGGCCAAGCGACGGGCCGAGCGCGAAGCGCAGTTCGCGGCCGCCGTTGCCCGCGCCCTCCGCCAGCATCGCCCGCGCCGCGCCGATCGCCTTCAGCTCGAGGTGGCCGCCGCCGATCGTGCCTGCGACGTCGTCGTCGGCGACGAGCATCCGCGTGCCGGCGTCGCGCGGCGCAGAGCCGCGCGTCTCTGCGACCTCGATCACGACCCCGCGTCGTCCGCGCGCGATCCACGCCGCCGCGACATCGCGAAGCGCCGATGCGATCACGGCGCCAGCCCCGCGGCCTCTTGCACGCCGGTGATGGCGCGCAGGACCGATTCGCTCGTCGCCGGCGCCGCCAGCTTCGGATCGACGCGGTGGCCGCCGACCGCCGACACCGCATCGCGGATCGCGAAGAAGACCGAGAACGGCAGCAGCAGCGGCGGCTCGCCGGTGGCCTTGCTGCGGTGAACCGTGTTGGCGGCGTTGTCGCCCTTGGCGCCGCCGCCTTGCCATAGCCGGACGTCGAAAATCGGCGGGCAGTCGTTGGCGGTCGGGATCTTGTAGGTACTCGGCGCGTGCGTCAGAAGGAGGCCAGCCTTGGCGCTGCCGTCGTCCGGATGCCAGACCAGCTCCTCGGTCGTCAGCCAGCCCATGCCCTGGATGAAGCCGCCCTCGACCTGGCCGATGTCGATGGCCGGGTTGAGCGAGCGGCCGGCGTCGTGCAGCAGGTGTGCGGCGAGCAGCTTCCACTCGCCGGTCAGCGTGTCGACGACGACTTCGCTGACGGCCGCACCATAGGCGAAGTAGAAGAACGGCCGGCCCTGCATCGTGTCCTTGTCCCACGACAGGCCGGGGGTCGCGTAGAAGCCGTCGGACCAGAGCTGGACGCGCGCCATGTAGGCCTCGGCGACCAGCTCGCGAAAGGTCATCGTCTTGCGTGGGCCGATCGTGACCATGCCGTCGGCGAAGCGCACCGCGCCGACAGCGACGCCGTGATGCTCCGCGGCGAACGCGACCAGCCGGTCGCGGATCTGCCGCGCCGCATCCTGCGCTGCCTTGCCGTTGAGGTCGCTGCCGGTCGATGCCGCCGTCGCCGAGGTGTTGGCGATCTTCTGCGTGTCGGTGGCGGTGACGCGCACCGCAGCCAGGCCGATGCCGAGCTCGTGGGCGACGATCTGCGCGACCTTGGTGTGCAGGCCCTGGCCCATCTCGGTGCCGCCGTGGTTGACCAGCACCGAGCCGTCGCCGTAGACGTGGACCAGCGCGCCGGCCTGGTTGAGATGGACGACGTTGAAGGAGATGCCGAACTTGACCGGCGTCAGCGCCAGGCCGCGCTTCAGGACCTGGCTCGTGAGGTTGTACGCCGCGATCTCGTCGCGGCGCGCGCGATAGCCGCTGCTTGCCTCAAGCTCGGCGACGAGCTCGTGCACGATGTTGTCGGTGACGGTCTGGCCGTAGGGCGTGACGTTGCGGTCCGCGCCATAGAAGTTGACGCGTCGTACATCGAGCGCATCCCTGCCGAGCCGCCGCGCCACCCCGTCGAGGATGTGTTCGATCGCGATCGCCCCTTGCGGCCCGCCGAAGCCGCGAAACGCCGTGTTGCTCTGCGTGTTGGTGCGGCCCGAGTAGCCGTGCAGCGCCACCTCGGGCAGCCAGTAGGCGTTGTCGACGTGGCAGAGCGCGCGCGTCATCACCGGGCCCGACAGATCGGCCGAGAAGCCGGCTCGCGAAACCATCGTCAGCTCGACGCCGAGGATGCGGCCGGCCTCGTCGTAGCCGACTTCGTAGTCGTAGTGGAAGCAGTGCCGGCGGCCGGTGCAGAGGAAGTCGTCGTCGCGGTCGAGGCGGAGCTTGACCGGCCGGCCGAGCTTGCTCGCCGCGACCGCCGCGACGCATGCGAAGAGCGCCGACTGCGATTCCTTGCCGCCGAAGCCGCCGCCCATGCGCCGGCACTCGACCTGGACATGGTGCGAGGAGAGGCCGAGGCACTTGGCGACCAGGTGCTGCATCTCGCTCGGATGCTGGGTCGAGCAGTGCACGAGCATGCCGTCGTCTTCACGCGGGATCGCGTACGAGATCTGGCCTTCGAGATAGAACTGCTCCTGACCGCCGACGTCGAAGGTGTCGGCGAGGCGATGCGGCGCGGCGGCGATGGCGGCGCGGGCATCGCCGCGCGCGAGGTGCATTGGCGGCAGCACGTAGCTCTTCGCGGCGTGGGCTTCGATCGGCGTCAGGATCGGCGGCAGTGGCTCGAGCGCGAGCACCGCCTTCGCTTGCGCTGCCGCGCGGCGGGCCAGGTCGCGCGTCTCGGCGATGACGGCGAACACTGGCTGGCCGAGGTAGTGGACCAGGCCCTCGGCCAGGATCGGGTCGTCGTGGAGGATCGGACCGCAATCGTTCGGCCCCGGAATGTCGGCGGCGACGAGCACCGCGATCACGCCCGGCATCGATTCGATGCGGGCGCGGTCGAAGCCGACGATGCGGCCGTGCGCGAGCGGCGAGAGGCCGAGCGCGGCGTGCAAGGTGCCGGCGAGCTCGGGCAGGTCGTCGATGTAGGCCGCACTGCCCGCGACGTGCAGGTGTGCGGATTCGTGTGGCTGCGAGACGCCAACGCCCGGGCTCTCGCGAGTGGTCATCGAAGCACCGCATTGCGCGCCCACACGCTCGTTTCAGCCACTGCGAGCGGGTTCGTCGCCCGCGTCTCGAGCCAGAACCTGCGCAGCAGGTTCTGCGCCACCTGCATGCGGTAGCTCGCGCTGGCGCGCACGTCGGTGAGCGGCGCGAAGTCGGTCGCCAGAACATTCTGCGCAGCCGCCAGCGCCGCCTCGTCCCAGGCCCGGCCGACGAGCGCGGCTTCGGCACCGGTGGCGCGCTTGACGATCGCCGCCATGCCGCCGAACGCCAGGCGCGCGCGAACGACGACACCTTCACCATCGAGCGCGATCGCCAGGCCCGCGCAGAGCGCCGAGATGTCGCAGTCGAAGCGCTTCGAGATCTTGTAGGCGCGCACTGTGCTGCGGGCGTCGAGCGGCACCTCCATCGCCTGCACGAATTCGCCGGCCTGCAGCTGGTTCTGCATGTAGCCGGTGTAGAAATCGGCGAGCAGCACGCGTCGCTCGACCTCGCCACGGCAGAGGACCAGACGCGCGTCGAGGGCCATCAGCACCGGCGCCGAATCGCCAATCGGCGAGCCGTTGGCGACGTTGCCGCCCATCGTTCCGGTGTGGCGCAGCGGCACGCCGGCAAAGCGCAGCCAGACCTCGGCCAGGCTCGGCCAGCGCGCGATCAGCGCCAGCCACGCATCTTCGAGCGAGGCGGCGGCACCGATCGAAAGCAGACCGTCGCCTTCGCTGATCTGCTTCAGCGCCTCGACGTTGCCGATGTAGAGCAACGACGGCAGTGGCCGGAACATCTTATTGACCCAGAGGCCGATGTCGGTCGAGCCGGCGAGGATGCGCGCCTCCGGGTTGGCGATGCGCGCGGCCGCGAACTCCG
>JALYXU010000222.1 GCA_030946925.1 Pseudomonadota bacterium | reverse complement strand
GACAACGTCTCGATCCTGGCGATGGAATGGGAAGGCGTCGAGAACCAGGACAGCGCCCAGGACATCCAGACGACCGCGCTCGGCGAGGCGGTCTTCGCCTCGACCATCCAGGCCAGCGTTCTCGGCACCGACGTCTCGGCCGACGAGCTCGACGACGCCGAGATCGAGCGCTCGATCAAGGAAATCAACGAAGCGATAAAAAGGTCGTCGCAGCGGAAGGCGTGATCGGCACTTTTGTTCGGACCTTTTTCTCGCTTCGCTTCGACAGGATCGCTCCCGCCCCGCTTCGCTCCCCTCCCTCCGAGAGGGAGGGGCGGGCGTTGCTGGCGCCCCTTTGATGTGCAGCGGCGAGAATGCGGGATGACGTTTCAACGCTCCAATGGCCGCGCCCACGATGCGCTGCGGCCGATCGCCATCACCCGCTCGTTCACGCGCCATGCCGAGGGTTCGGTGCTGGTCGCGTTCGGCGATACGCAAGTGCTCTGCACCGCCTCGGTCGAGGAGAAGGTTCCACCGCACAAGCGCGGCAGCGGTGAAGGCTGGCTCACCGCCGAATACGGCATGCTGCCGCGCGCCACGCACACGCGCAGCGACCGCGAAGCGGCGCGCGGCAAGCAGAGCGGCCGCACCCAGGAGATCCAGCGCCTGATCGGCCGCTCGCTGCGTTGCGTCTTCGATCTGGCGCAGCTGGGCGAGCGCACGATCTCGCTCGACTGCGACGTCCTGCAAGCCGATGGCGGCACCCGCACCGCGGCCATCACCGGTGCATTCGTCGCCGCGCACGATGCGGTCGGCTGGCTCATCGCCAAGGGCCGCATCGAACGCTCGCCGATCCGCGATGCCGTGGCCGCGGTCTCGGTCGGCATCGTCCAGTCGACGCCGTTGCTCGACCTGGAATATGTCGAAGACGCAGCTTGCGACACCGACATGAACGTCGTCATGACGGCGTCGGGCGGCTTCGTCGAGCTGCAGGGCACCGCCGAAGGAGCGACCTTCTCGCGGCTCGAAATGGATGCGTTGCTGGCGCTCGCAGGCAAGGGCATCGTCGAGCTGGTCGCGGCGCAGCGTCGCGCACTCGGCCTGCAGTGATCGGCGCGGCAGGCCCGGGCAATGCGGCTGGTCCTGGCTTCGAACAATCCCGGCAAGCTCGCCGAGTTGCAGGCCTTGCTGTCGCCGCTCGGGGTCGCCCTGATCGGCCAGGCCGAGCTCGGCATCGGGGAAGCCGAGGAGCCGCATTCGACGTTCATCGAAAACGCGCTCGCCAAGGCCCGCCATGCGGCGGCCCGCGCCGGTGCGGCGGCGATCGCCGATGACTCCGGCCTGGTCGTCGACGCGCTCGACGGCGCGCCCGGCGTTGCCTCGGCGCACTTCGCGCCCGTCGCGTCGGGTTTCGCCGATCGGGAGCTGCAGCGGCGGGCCCAGGACGCGGCCAACAACGCGCTGCTGCTCGAGCGTTTACGCGGCCGGCCGGATCGCGGCGCGCGGTTCGTCTCGACGCTGGTGGCAGTGCGCCACGCCGCCGACCCCGAGCCGCTGGTGGCAGTCGGCCGTTGGCCGGCGCAGGTTCTCGAGGAAGCTCGCGGCAGCGGCGGCTTCGGCTACGACCCGCTGGTCATGATCCCGGAGCTCGGTCGGAGCGTCGGCGAGCTCGACGCGGCGACCAAGAATGCAGAGAGCCACCGCGCCCGCGCCGCGCGGCAGATGCTGGCTCTGATGCGCGAGACGTGGTTCTGCCGCTGACCATTGCCGGCAAGGCACCGCCGGCGACCATCGCAATCGCCCGTGGCGACGCCGCCGGTTCGCGACCGACCGCCTCGGCTGCCGAGCGCCTGCTCCACTTCATGCGCCCCGGCTCGCTCTCGCTCGCCGCCCTGCCGCCGCTCGCGCTCTACGTGCACATTCCGTGGTGCCTGAAGAAGTGCCCGTATTGCGACTTCAACTCGCATGCCGTGCGCGGCCCGCTCGGCGAATTGCCGCAGCGCCGCTATGTCGATGCGCTGGTCGCCGATCTCGAGGCCTCGCTGCCGCTGGTCTGGGGCCGACGCATCCAGACCATCTTCATCGGCGGCGGCACGCCCAGCCTGTTCGAGCCGACCGAAATCGGCCGGCTCCTTGCAGCGGTCCGCGCCCGCCTGGTCGTCGAGCCCGGTTGCGAGATCACCCTCGAGGCGAATCCGGGGACCTTCGAGCGCGACCGGTTCTGTGCCTATCGCGCCGCCGGCGTCAGCCGCATCTCGATCGGCGTGCAGAGCTTCGACGACGCCAGTCTGGCCGCGCTCGGCCGTATCCACGACAGCGCCCAGGCACGCGCCGCGATCGACGAGGCGCGGCTCGCATTCGAGACCTTCAACATCGATCTGATGTATGCCCTGCCGGGGCAGACGCTGGCCGGCTGCAAAGCCGATCTGAAGGCAGCGCTTGGCTTCGAGCCGCCGCACCTGTCGCTCTATCAGCTCACGCTCGAGCCGAACACCTTCTTCGCGACGCACCCGCCTCCCGGCTTGCCCGAGGACGACCTGGCGGCGTCGATGCTCGACCTGATCGGCGAGCGGACCGCGGCCGCCGGGCTCGAGCGCTACGAGGTCTCGGCCTATGCCCGCGATGGGCACCGGTCGCGGCACAACCTCAACTACTGGCAATTCGGCGACTATCTCGGCATCGGCGCCGGCGCCCATGGCAAGCTCAGCTTCGCGCACCGCGTCGTCAGGCAGGTGCGACTGCGCGACCCGGCCGCCTATCTCGTCGGCGCCGAGGCCGGCTCGGCCCTGGCCTCCGAGACCGAGGTGCCGCGGGCCGAACTGGGGTTCGAGTTCATGCTCAATGCGATGCGTCTGCGCGAGGGCTTCGAGATCGCGCGCTTCGTCGAGCGAACAGGCCTGCCGCTCTCGGCGATCGCCGAGCCATTGGCCGAGGCTGAACGGCGCGGGCTGCTGAAGCGCGACCTGCAACGGGTCGTGCCGACCGAGCGCGGCTTCGATTTCCTGAACGACCTGCTCGAGCTGTTTCTGCCGGCTGCGCCGATCTGAGCACAGCGGCACGGCGGGCCGTGCATTCGCCTCGATTGCCGCCATCGGCGTCGCTTCTTTGGGGCTTCCCGCCCCAAGCCCGCTGCTAGACTGAGACGACGCTTTTCAGCCCTTCTTGCACACCGAGTCCGACCCCCACCTGCCCGAATCGAACGCGCTCAGCCTCGACGGTGCGTTGCAGTTGCTGAAGCAGTCGGGCCACGCGCTGCCCGACCTCGCCAGCGCCGGCAAGGCGACCTGGCTGCAGGCGGTGATCGACGGGCTCTGCGAGCTGTCGAGCCGCGATCCGCTCACCGGTCTTGCCAATCGCCGCCATTTCGAGCTGACGCTCGCCAGCGAGGTCGATCGGGTCGCCCGCGCCGGGGAGCCGGCACTGGTCCTGATGATCGACATCGATCACTTCAAGAAGGTCAACGACGCGCACGGTCATCCGGCCGGCGATGTCGTGCTCAAGGCGGTCGCCCAGGCGCTGCACGATTGCATCCGGCCGATGGACACCGTCGCCCGCTTCGGCGGCGAGGAGTTCTCGATGATCCTGCCCAACTGCGCCCCCGCGTTCGCGCAGGCCGTCGCCGAACGGATCCGGATCCGCGTCGAAGCGATGCCGATCGCGATCGGCCCCGGCAGCGAAGTCAAGGTGACGGTCTCGATCGGTGGCGCCTTCGCGCCGCAGTGGGTTCGCTCGTCGCCGCTGCTCTGGGTCGAGCGCGCCGACCAGCAGCTCTACAGCGCCAAGCAGCAGGGCCGCAACCGCGCCTGTCTGGAGCAGCCCGCGGTGTCGCTGGTCAGCCCCGAGGAAAAGGGCATGCTGTTCGGGACCTCGCAGTTCTCCGATTTCGCATGACGCCCGGCTCGCCCATGACGCCTGGAAAGATCCTGGCCATCACCAGCGGCAAGGGCGGCGTCGGCAAGACCTTCATCGCCGCAAATCTTGCCGCGGCGCTGGCCGCGCGCGGCGAGAAGGTTCTGGTGCTCGACGCCGACCTCGGCCTGGCCAACCTCGACGTCGTTCTCAACCTGCATCCGAAGATCACGCTGCACGATGTCTTCACCGAGAAGGCGACGCTGGAGCAGGCGATCCTGCCGGCGCCGGGCGGCTTCTCGGTGCTGCTGGCGGGCTCCGGCCTGGTCGAGTATTCGCGGCTGACGCCGCAGGTCCGCGAGCAGCTGATCGACATCATCGCCCAGGTGACGCCGCGCTTCGACCGGATCCTGCTCGACACCGGCGCCGGCATCTCCGACGTCGTGCTGCATGCCGTGTCGCTCGCCGACCAGGTGCTGGTCGTCGTCACCCCCGAGCCGACCTCGATGACCGACGCCTACGCGACGATCAAGGTGCTGGCGATGCTGCAGGGTCGCCGGCACATTCGCCTGGTCATCAACCAGGTGAGCTCGCAGGGCGAGGGCCGGACCATCCGCAACCAGCTGCAGCTCGTCGTCGATCGCTTCGTGCGGCCGCAGCTGATGAGCCAGGGCGTGTCCGAAGCGCTGGTGCTCGAGCTGCTCGGCGAGATTCCGATCGACGCGACGGTTCGCGAGGCGGTGAGGAAGCGCAGCCTGCTGCTGGTGACGATGCCCGGCTGCGCCGCGGCGCAGGCGATCACGGCGATCGCGACGAAGCTGGTGGGCTGAGCGGCGCGGCCCGCAGCAGGACGATGACGGCGCCGTGGCCGCCGTCGGCCGGCCGCGCATAGGTGAAGGCCAGGACCGCGCCGTGCTGGACCAGCCAGGC
Organism: Pseudomonadota bacterium; assembly: GCA_030946925.1. Classification (GTDB taxonomy): domain Bacteria; phylum Pseudomonadota; class Gammaproteobacteria; order Burkholderiales; family Burkholderiaceae_C; genus Schlegelella_A. The sequence continues at coordinate 5,122 of JALYXU010000222.1, read as the reverse complement.
CTTGACCTTGCCTTTGAGGACCGGCTCGCGGCCGGGGGAGCCGAGACCCTTGCCGTGAACGATGCGCACGCAGCGACGACCGCGACGCGCCGACTCGCGCAGGAATTCGACCAGCCGTTCGCGCGCCGCGTCGCTGCGCAGGCCGTGCAGATCGAGCTCGCCCTGCAGCGCCCAGACGCCGCGGCGGAGCTTGCGGACCACGTCCATGCCGATGCCGCGGCGGCGAAACGACAGCGCATCGTCGGTGTCGAGCAGCGTCTCCACATCGAACGCATCGGAGATGGCCTCGAGCAGCACCGCCTGGTCGTCGCGCTCGCGCTGACGCGCCGCCGGCGCCGGGCGAGGCCGCTGCAGCGGCGCGTTGGCGAGCTTGCGCAACGGAAGGATCGCTCCGACCTCGCTCGCGAACAGCGAGAGCTCGCGGCGTGCGGCCTCGACCCGCTCGAGCTCCGTCCTGGCGCGCTCGCGTTCGGCGGCGAGCTCGATCTCGGCCTGGCGCTGCCGTTCGGCAAGCGCGCTGCGAATCGACGGCAGGCCGCGCACCAGAGCCGCCCTGACCGGTCGTGCCTTCATGACGTCGGCTCAGAGCAGCCCGCGCTCGGCGAACGAGACGACGGCACCATGGCCGACGACCAGGTGATCGAGGACGCGCACGTCGACCAGCGCCAGCGCGGTCTTCAAGGTCTGCGTCAGGTACTCGTCGGCGCGCGACGGCTCGGCTGCACCGGAAGGATGGTTGTGGCCGAAGATGACCGCGGCGGCGTGCAGGTCCAGCGCCCGCTTGACGACCTCGCGCGGATAGACGGAGGTCTGCGTCAATGTGCCGCGAAACATTTCCTCGAGGACGATGAGGCGGCTCTGCGCGTCCAGGAACAGGACCGCGAAGACCTCGTGCGGCCGCGCCCCGAGCTGCAGCGACAGATAGTCCTTGACCTTGCCCGGCGTGTCGAACACCGGCCGCGCTGCCAGCTCGCTGGCCACCGAACGGCGCGCCAGCTCGAGCACGGCGGCCACTTCGGCGCGCTTGGCCGGGCCACCGAGACCTTTGACCCGCTTCAGCTCCTCGGGACCGGCATGCAGCAGACCGGACAGGCCGCCGAACGCATCGAGCAGGTTCTGCGCGAGCTGGACGACGCTCGTGCCGGGCAGGCCGGTGCGCAGCAGCAAGGCGATCAGCTCGGCATCGGCGAGAGCCGCAGGACCCAGCGCGAGGAGCCGTTCGCGGGGTCGCGCCGGGGCGGGAATGTCCTTCAACATCGGCAATCTCGGTGTCGCCTCGGGGAGGAGACCGTGCGGCTCATAAAATCGCTGCAGTCTATTCCGTGAACATGCAGCCGCCACGCCCACTCCGCTCGCTCCCCCCCGAGGGGGCGAGGCCGCGCCACGTGGTCGAGGCCGGGTCTTTTCTGACCCTTCATTACCGGCTCTCCGGTCCGGACGGTGCCGTCTTCATCGACACCTTCGGCCTGCAGCCGGCGACGCTGTCGCTCGGCTGCGGCGAGCTGGCACCGGCGATGGAAGCGCGTCTGGTCGGCCTTGCCGAAGGCAGCCGGGCCGCGTTCGAGCTCGCTGCCGGCGAGGCCTTCGGCGCGCGCAATCCCGATCTCGTGCAGCGCGTCGATCGCACCCTGCTCGAAACCCATGGCGACGCCGACGCCGACTACCGGATCGGCGACGTGGTCCGCTTCCCCACGCCGGACGGCCAGGGCAGCTTCGCCGGCACCGTTCGAGATGTCGCCGGCGATGCCTTCCTCTTCGATTTCAACCACCCGCTCGCCGGTCGCCCCGTGACCTTCGAGGTCGAATTGATCGGCGTCCTTTGATCGACGAAGTCATCCTTGCGGAGCCGCGCGGCTTCTGCGCCGGTGTTGATCGGGCGATCGAGATCGTCGAGCGGGCGCTGGCCAAGTTCGGGGCGCCGATCTATGTGCGCCACGAGATCGTCCACAACACCCACGTCGTCGACGACCTCAAGCAGAAGGGCGCGATCTTCATCGAGGACCTGGCGGACGTGCCGCCCGGCGCCACGCTCGTCTTCAGCGCCCACGGCGTGTCGCAGGCGGTGCGCCACGAGGCCGCAGCGCGCGGCTTCTCGGTCTTCGATGCCACCTGTCCGCTCGTCACCAAGGTCCACGTCGAGGTCGCCAAGCTGGCGCGCGAGGGCTATCAGTTCATCATGATCGGGCACAAGGGGCATCCGGAGGTCGAGGGCACGATGGGCCAGCTCGAGCACGGCATCCATCTGGTCGAGGCCGTTGCCGACGTCGCCGGCGTCGAGGTCGCGCCGGGGCAGCGCCTTGCCGTCGTCACGCAGACGACGCTCTCGGTCGACGACGCCGCCGAGATCCTCGCCGCGGTCAAGCTGCGCTTCCCCGATGTGCGCCAGCCGAAGCAGCAGGACATCTGCTATGCGACGCAGAACCGGCAGGACGCCGTCAAGGTGCTCGCGCCCGGCGTCGATGTGCTGATCGTCGTCGGCAGCCCGAGCAGCTCGAACAGCAACCGGCTGCGCGAGCTCGCGGAGCGGCTCGGCGCCGATGCCTACATGGTCGAAGATGCCGGCGGCCTGCGCGCCGAGTGGTTCGAGGGCAAGCGCCGGGTCGGCGTGACCGCGGGCGCGTCGGCGCCCGAGCTGCTGGTGCAGAACGTCGTCGAGCGGCTTCGCGCCCTCGGTGCCGTCTCGGTGCGCAGTCTTCCGGGCGTGCCCGAGACGGTGCACTTCCCGCTGCCGATGGGCCTGGGCGACAAGGCCATGGCAGGGTTGACCGGCCCCACGACAAGGGGTTGAACGGCCATGCTCGACATCGCGCTGCTGCGCAAGGATCTGCCGAGCGTCGTCGCCCGGCTCGAGACGCGCAAGTCGCCGCAGCCCTTCCTCGACGTCGCCCGCTTTGCGGCCCTCGAAAGCGAACGCAAGTCGCTGCAGACCGGCACCGAGACGCTGCAGGCACGGCGCAACGCGCTCTCCCGCGATGTCGGCAAGCTGAAAGCGTCGGGCGGCGACGCGTCGGCGGCGCTGCGCGAAGTGGGCGCGGTGGGCGATGCGCTGACGCAGAGCGCGGCGCGCCTCGAGCAGGTGCAGGCCGAGCTCGACGAGCAGCTGATGGCGTTGCCGAACCTGCCCGACCCGAGCGTGCCGGTCGGCCCGGACGAGCACGCCAACGTCGAGGTGCGGCGATGGGGCACGCCCCGCCAGTTCACCTTCACGCCGAAGGACCACGTCGATCTCGGCCTGCCCCTCGGCATGGATTTCGACACCGGCGCCAAGCTCTCGGGGTCGCGCTTCACGTTCCTGCGCGGGCCGATGGCGCGGCTGCATCGGGCGCTTGCCCAGTTCATGCTCGACGTGCAGACCACCCAGCACGGCTACACCGAGTGCTGGACGCCCTACATCGTCAACCGCGAGGTCCTCGAGGGCACCGGCCAGCTGCCGAAGTTCAAGGACGACATGTTCTGGGTCTCGCGCGGCGGCGACGAAGGGTCGCCCGAGCAGTATCTGATTTCGACGTCGGAGATCTCGCTCACCAACTCGGTTCGCAAGCAAGTGCTCCCCGCCGACGCGTTGCCGATCAAGCTGACCGCGCACACGCCATGCTTTCGATCCGAGGCCGGCAGCGCCGGCCGCGACACGCGCGGCTTCATCCGCCAGCACCAGTTCGACAAGGTCGAGATGGTGCAGATCGTCCATCCCGACGCCAGCGCCGCGGCCCACGACGAGATGGTGGTCCATGCCGAGCGGGTGCTGCAGCAGCTCGAGCTGCCGTACCGCGTGATGCTGCTCTCGACCGGCGACATGGGCTTCGGCGCGGCCAAGACCTACGACCTCGAGGTCTGGGTGCCGGCACAGAACATGTTTCGCGAGATCAGCTCGGTCTCGAATTGCGAGGCATTCCAGGCCCGGCGCATGCAGACCCGATTCAAGTCGGCGCAAGGCAGGAACGAGCTCGTGCACACGCTCAACGGCTCCGGCCTCGCGGTCGGTCGCACCCTGGTCGGCTTGCTCGAGAACCTGCAGAACGCCGACGGCAGCATCGCCATTCCGCTCGCGCTCCGCGGCTACCTCGGCGGGCTCGAGGTGCTGCGGCCATGAGCGGGCACGGCGAAGCGCTGCTCGCGGCGCACGACGCGGCGCGGCTGCTGCCGCTGATCAGCGAAAGCGAGTCGGGGTTCGCGCTCGTCGACGCATTCGAAGTCGCCGACCGCATCAGGCAGCTGCGCATCGAGCGCGGCGAAAAGCCGCTCGGCTACAAGATCGGCTTCACCAACCGCAGCATCTGGGACCGCTACGGCGTGCACGCGCCGATCTGGGGCCCGATCTGGAACACGACGCTGGAGTTCGTCGAGGCGGGCGAGACCAGCGTCTCGCTTGCGCCCTTCGTGCAGCCGCGGCTCGAGCCGGAAGTGATGTTCGGGCTTGCCACGGAGCCGCGCGCGGGCATGAACGAGCGCGAGCTGGCGGGCACGATCGAGTGGGTTGCGCACGGCTACGAGATCGTGCACACGCACTTTGCGAACTGGAAATTTTTGGCCGCCGATTGCTTCGCCGATTTCGCATTGCACGGGCGGCTCTACGTCGGCAAGAAGGTACCGATCGCGGAATTCGTGGAGCCAGCGCGCGAGCTGGCGGCGTTGCACGTGGTGTTGCGCAAGGACGGCAGCGTGATCGACGAAGGCGACGCAACCGTCGTGCTCGACGGCCCACTCAGTGCGCTCCGGATCTGGGTCGACGCGATGGCCACGCAGCCGCAACGCTGGCCCATTCGGGCGGGCGACATCGTCACGACCGGCACCATCACCGATGCGGCGCCGATGTTGCCCGGGCAGCGCTTCGAGACCCGACTCAGCGATCCGCGCCTGCCCGGCCTGACGCTGTATACCAAAGCCTGAGGCCGGCCCGGCCGCTAGAATCGCCTGCTCGGCACGGGCCCGCCGACGCACCGACCGGAGAGGTGGCAGAGTGGTCGAATGCGCCAGACTCGAAATCTGGTTTACGGTTTCACCGTAACGTGGGTTCGAATCCCACCCTCTCCACCAAGTCGACATCTTGCCCGGCCTGCAATCGCGGGTCGATCCTGACCGACGGCGCGGATTGGCGAAGAGCATTGCGTCCGTAACCCAAACG
>JALYXU010000289.1 GCA_030946925.1 Pseudomonadota bacterium | reverse complement strand
AAGTCGCGGGCGTTGTCCTTGCCCTGGCCGATCTTCTCGCCGTTGTAGGCGTACCAGGAGCCGCTCTTCTCGAGGATCTTCGCCTCGACGCCCATGTCGATGACTTCGCCTTCGCGGCTGATGCCCTGACCGTAGAGGATGTCGAATTCGGCGGTCTTGAATGGCGGCGAGACCTTGTTCTTGACGACCTTGACCTTGGTCTCGTTGCCGATCACTTCCTCGCCCTTCTTGATCGAGCCGATGCGCCGGATGTCGAGCCGAACCGAGGCGTAGAACTTGAGCGCGTTGCCGCCGGTGGTGGTCTCGGGCGAGCCGAACATCACGCCGATCTTCATGCGGATCTGGTTGATGAAGATGACCATGGTGTTGGTCTTCTTGATCGAGCCGGTGAGCTTGCGCAGCGCCTGGCTCATGAGGCGGGCTTGCAGGCCGGGCAGCGAATCACCCATCTCACCTTCGATCTCGGCCTTCGGCGTAAGCGCGGCGACCGAATCGATGACGACCAGATCGACCGAGGCCGAGCGGACCAGCGCGTCGACGATCTCGAGCGCCTGCTCGCCGGTGTCTGGCTGGCTGATGAGGAGCTCCTGCAGGTTGACGCCGAGCTTTTGCGCGTACTGCACGTCGAGCGCGTGCTCGGCGTCGATGAAGGCGCAGGTGCCGCCGACCTTCTGCATCTCGGAGATGACCTGCAGCGTCAGCGTGGTCTTGCCGCTCGACTCCGGGCCATAGATCTCGACGACGCGGCCGCGCGGGAGGCCCCCCACGCCGAGCGCGATGTCGAGGCCGAGCGAGCCCGTGGAGACGACCTCGATATCGTCGATGACTTCGCCTTCGCCAAGCCGCATGATGGCGCCCTTGCCGAACTGCTTTTCGATCTGCGCGAGGGCGGCCTGCAAGGCCTTGGCTTTTTCGGTGTTGAGAGTCTTGACGATGCTGTCCATGAATGCTCCTGAGGTTCTCGGATTATCTGCAAAGGCTGGATGTTTGTACAGTAGCCGAGCGTCGTATTTCGTGCACTCCCTCGGATGAGCGACAACGGCGCCCTCCGGTGGGTGGCCGCGCGCCGGCGGCCTGCCGCGGCGGCCCCCCCGGTCGAATCCTCGGCAGCCCGATGCGCCTCCTGATCGCCGAAGACGACCAGGTCCTGGCCAACGGCTTGCTGCGCTCCCTGCGCAGTGCCGGCTACACGGTCGACCAGGTGAGCCACGGCCTGGAAGCCGACAGCGCCCTGGCCGCCCATGCGTTCGACCTGCTGATCCTCGATCTCGGCCTGCCGCACCTGCACGGGCTCGAGGTGCTGCGGCGCTTGCGCGAGCGGGGCTCGCAGCTGCCGGTGCTGGTCCTGACCGCCGGCGACAGTGTCGAGGAGCGGGTCCAGGGGCTCGACCTCGGCGCCGACGACTACATGGCCAAGCCGTTCTCGCTGCAGGAGCTCGAAGCGCGCGTCCGGGCCCTGACCCGACGCGGCCTCGGCACCGCCTCGAACATCATCCGGCACGGCCCGCTCAGCTTCGACACCGTCGGCCGCGTCGCCAGCATCCACGAGCAGCCGCTCGAGCTCTCGGCGCGCGAGATCGGTTTGCTCGAGGTGCTGCTGCAGCGGGCCGGGCGCCTCGTCAGCAAGGACCAGCTGGTCGAGCGGCTGTGCGAATGGGGCGACGAGGTCAGCAACAACGCGATCGAGGTCTACGTGCATCGGCTGCGCAAGAAGATCGAGCCCGGCGGCCTGCGCATCGCCACGGTCCGCGGCCTCGGCTACTGCCTCGAACGGCCGGCCGGCTAGAGCCTGGCCAGACCATTGACGATGGCGCGCTGGCGCAAGCAACGGTCCCTGTTCGGCGAGATCCTCGACTGGATGCTCGCGCCGCTGCTGTTGCTGTGGCCGATGAGCGTGGTGCTGACGTGGCTGGTCGCGCAGGGCATCGCCAACCAGCCGTTCGACCGCGAGCTCGCTGCCAAGGTGCGGCTGCTCGGCCGCGAGGTCGCGATCCAGGCGCAGCGCGAGCGCGGCCTGTCCGCGTTCGATCTGCCGCCGCGCGTTGCCGAGGCGCTGCGGCCGGATCAGGCCGACGCCACGCGCTATCAGGTCCGCGCCGCCGACGGGACCGTGCTGAGCGGCGAGCGCCAGCTGGAAAGCGAGAGCGAGGAAGAGCGCGCACCGCCCGGCGAGGTCCGCTTTCGCGACGAGACCGTCGCCGGCGAGCGGGTCCGGGTCGCCTCCATGTGGGTGCCCGAGCTCGAGCAGTCGCCTGCGGGCGCGCCGCTGGCCCAGGTCTCGGAGACGTTCGGCAAGCGCAGCCGCCTTGCCACCGAGATCATCAAGGGCGTGATCCTGCCGCAGTTCGTGATCCTGCCGATCGCGGTGCTGCTGGTCTGGCTGGCGCTGGCCCGCGGCATCGCGCCGCTGCACGAGCTGCAGCAGCGGATCCGCAGGCGGGTCAGCCACGACCTCAGTCCGATCGACGAGAAGGAGGTGCCGGAAGAAGTCGCGCCTCTGGTGCGTGCCATCAACGATCTGCTCGGTCGGCTGGACCAGTCGATCCGGGCCCAGAAGCACTTTCTGGCCGATGCCGCGCATCAGCTGAAGACGCCGCTGGCGGGGCTGCGGACCCAGGCCGAGCTGGCCGAGCGCGAGATCGCCGCCGGCGAGCACGATCCCGAGGCGTTGCGGGCGTCGCTGCAGCAGATCGCGCGCTCGAGCCAGAACGCCGCGCACATGGTCGACCAGCTGCTGGCGATGGCGCGTGCCGAGCACGAAGAACCGGGCGCCTCGCACGTCCCTCTGGCGCTGGCGCCGCTGGCCCGCGAGACCATGCGCGACTTCGTGCCCCGGGCGCTGGAGCAGGGCATCGATCTCGGCTTCGAGGCGACCGCGTCGGCCGGTCCCGCGCGCGCGCGAAGCCTGCACGTTCTCGGCAACGCACTTTTGCTGCGCGAGCTGCTCCGCAACCTCGTCGACAACGCCCTCCTCTACACGCCGCGTGGCGGCGCGGTGACGGTCCGCGTCATCGACGACCCGTTCGGCCAGGTCGCGCTGCTGCAGGTCGAAGACTCGGGGCCGGGCATCGCGCCGGCCGAGCGCGAGCGGGTGTTCCGGCCGTTCTATCGCCTGCTCGGCAGCGACGTCGACGGCTCGGGCCTGGGCCTGGCGATCGTTCGCGAGATCGCCTCGCGGCACGATGCGGAGATCGGCCTCGAAGACGCCGATCCGCGGCGCCGCGAGTCACCGCCGAATCCGGCCGGGCCGGGGCCAGGCGCGCTGTTCACGATTCGCCTGAAGGCGACGCGGGCCCTCGGACCCGTCGCCGGATCGGCGCTGTCGGAGCCCGGCGACGAGCCGATGGCCGTGGTGCCGAAGCCGGCCTGAAAGCGGCATGGCAGCCGCCTCGTTCGTGACGCTGCTGCCGGAGGGCGATGCGGCGGTGCTGTCGCTATCGA
>JALYXU010000189.1 GCA_030946925.1 Pseudomonadota bacterium | reverse complement strand
AAGTTCTTGATGAAGTATTCCTGCGGCATGCCGCACTTGTCGACCAGGATCTTGCGCAGCTCGCGCTCGTAGCGGCGCACGTCTTCGACCTGCGAGCGCAGGATCGCGCAGAGCTTTTCGATCGTCTTGACGGTGAAGCGGATCGTCATCAGCTCGCTGCTGATCGCCTGCTGAGCGCGGTTGTAGGCGGGCGACTGGTAGCCTTCCTTCTCGAAGGCGCGGCGCATCTTCTCGAAGTTGATTCGCAGCGAGTCGAACTTGACGAGCGCCGCCGCCTTCAGCTCCTCTAGCTTCTTGGTCAGCGCCTTCGAGCCGCCGTTGCCGTCGTCGTCGTCTTCCTCATCGAAGAAGTCGACGTCTTCCTCGGCGACGTAGTCGTCGGCCTCGCCTTCGGAGACGAAGCCGTCGACGGCTTCCGAGATCTTCATTTCGCCCGAGGCGATTCGGTCGGCGTAGACGAGGATCTCGGCGATCGTCGTCGGCGAGGCGCTGATCGCCAGCATCATCGCCTGCAGGCCGCCTTCGATGCGCTTGGCGATCTCGATCTCGCCCTCTCGCGTCAGCAGCTCGACGGTGCCCATTTCGCGCATGTACATGCGCACCGGGTCGGTGGTGCGGCCGAATTCGGAGTCGACGGTCGAGAGCGCCGCTTCGGCGGCTTCCTCGGCCTCTTCTTCGGTGGCCGTCGTGGCGCCGCCGCCGGCGATCAGCAGCGTGGCCGCGTCGGGCGCCTGCTCGTAGACGGCGATGCCCATGTCGTTGAGCATCGACACGATCGCCTCGAGGATCTCGTGGTCGACGAGCTTTTCGGGCAGGTGGTCGTTAATCTCCTGGTGGGTCAGGAAGCCGCGCGTCTTGCCCATCTTGATGAGCGTCTTCAGCTCCTGACGGCGCTTGGCGACCTCCTCTTCGGTGAGCGCGGTCTCGTCGAGGCCGAATTCGCGCATCAGCGCGCGCTCCTTCGCCCTGGAGACCTTCATCCGCAACGGCTTCGCCTTGGCCGCGGTGTCTGCCTCCGCGGCGACGACCGGTTCGCCCTCGAGGTCGGCCTCGATCTCAGCCAGATCGGGGTCGGCAATGCCGGGCTTGCCCGCCTTGTCGTCGAGCTTGCCCTTGCCCGCGGACTTGCCAGCGATCAGCTTGTTCTTGCCGACCGGCTCGACCTGGGCGGACGTTTTCGCGACGTTCTTCTTCAACTCGAGCGCTGCTGTCTTGGCAGGCTTGCCGACAGGCGCGGCGGCTTTGGTCGGTGCGGTTTTCTTGGCAGTCATGCAGTTCCTTGACAATGTAGTAGGCCGGCTCCGTCGACAGCAGTGCGTCGAGTCGCTCCGCCAGACGGTGCGAAATTCAATGCCGCTATCGAAGGCGCGCGCAACGAACGGCCCGGCCGGCATTTGTGCTTGGTAAAAAGCTCAAACGGGGACCGAGCAGTTGCGGGGTGACCGGTGGCGTTGCCAGCCGATTTGCAGCCCTTGCGGGAGAGGAGGCCTTGGGATTGACCCTTCATCAAAGGGTGGCCGGGGCCGGAGGTGCTGCCGTCACGTTGCCGCGATCGCGAAAACTTTCGATTATCTCCGTAAACAGGGAGTTCCGTCAAAGTCGGCCGAGGACCAAGGCAGCGGCGCGCTTGTCGCCGGCCGCTCGAAGCTGGGCCACGCCTTGATGAAGATCGTCCAGAAGCGGCTCGATCCCTGGATCCTCGGCCTCGATCACCGCCAGCGCCGGCCCGGCCCACGCTTCGTCGACGATCCGCTCGCGCAGTGCGGCCCAAGGCTCGGGCCCGCTGCCTGCGAGCAGGCAATCGATGAAGCGGAATGCTTCCCCATGCCAGCCAGGCAAGCCGCAAAGCAGCGCGTGATCCGTGCCGCTGAGGGCATCCCACCAGGCGCTCTCGAGCAGGAGCATCCAGGCCAGGCGGTCCGCCGGCTGTCGCATTACCTGCTTGACCGGCCGCCCGGCCCGTTTGCCGGGCACCGACGCCTCGCCCTGGGCACGCCATCGGCCCGGATCGGACGTACGCCAGGCGACCGCAAGCTCGTCGGTGGGCAACGCCGCGCGCGAGGCGATCTCGCCGAGCAGCTGGCGCTTCAACATGCCCTCCGGCAGCGCCGACCACAACGGCCGGGCCTCGGCGACGAAACGGGCTCGCCCTTCTGCGGTCGCGAAGTCGACAGCCTCCCCGGCGATGCCGATCAGGTGCCGGGACAGCGGCACCGCCTCGGCGATCCGAGCCTCGAAGCCCTTGCGACCGTGCTCGCGCACATAGCTGTCCGGATCGTGCTCCGGCGGCAAAAACAGGAAGCGAAAGCTGCGGGTGTCGGTGGCATGCGGAAGGCTGGCCTCGAGTGCACGGGCGGCGGCCCGGCGTCCGGCCGCATCGCCGTCGAAGCTGAAGACGACGGCGTCGGAAAAGCGGATCAACTTCTGCACATGCTCGGCGGTGCAGGCCGTCCCGAGCGTGGCGACGGCATTGCCGAAGCCTGCCTGGGCCAGGGCAACGACGTCCATGTAGCCCTCGACGACCAGCACATAGCCCTTTTGCCGGATCTCGGTCCGGGCTTCGAACAGGCCGTACAGCTCACGGCCTTTGCTGAAAACCGGTGTCTCTGGCGAATTCAGGTACTTCGGCTCGCCCCGGTCGAGCACCCGACCGCCAAAGCCGATCACGACCCCCTGGATCGAGCGGATCGGAAACATGATGCGGTCGCGAAAGCGGTCGTAGCGCTTCTGTGCCGACGGCTCCGTGCCAGGGCCCTCACCCGTTTCGGCGTCGTGTGCGATGACCAACCCGCTTTCTTCCAGCAGGGGATCGTCGTAGCTCGCAAACACGCTGGCCAGGCCGCGCCAGCCTTCGGGCGCGTAGCCCAGACCGAACTGGGCCGCGACTTCGCCGCTGAGGCCGCGGCCCTTCAGATAGCCGATCGCCCGTTCACTGGATTTCAACTGCCGCCGATAGCCGTCGGCGGCTCGGGCCAGCACGTCGCCCAGGGTTGCCTGCTTCTGCTTGTGCGCTGCGGCCTGTTCGCGATCGGCGGCCGAACTCGCGTCTTCGGGGACCGTCATGCCGGCTTGCTGAGCGAGATCGGCGACGGCATCGACGAAGCCCATGCCGTGGTGCTCCATCAGGAACCCGACGGCGTTGCCATGGACGCCGCAGCCGAAGCAGTGATAGGTCTGACGCGATGCGCTCACCGTGAAGCTCGGTGACTTCTCGCTGTGGAAAGGGCAGAGGCCCTTGTGCGTCGAGCCGGCCCGCTTCAGCTCGACCGACCGGCCGATCAACTCGACGATGTCGACCCGGGCGAGTAGGTCGTGAACGAAGGCCGAGGGGATCACCGCGCCAGTCTAAAGCGCGGCACGCCGGAGCCCGGCCCGGCCGATCGAAAGCGCCGGATCAGACCGTGAAATCGCCGATCTTCTTGCCGCTCGCCAATGCGGCCTTCAGCCATCTCGGCTGCAGACCGCGCCCACTCCAGGTTTCGCCGGTCGAGGTATTTCGATACTTCGCCGGCACCTTGCCGGCGCTGCCGCCCGACTTCGGCTTGCCGGACTGCTTTGCACCAAGATCGGCCAGCGTCAAACCATATTCGCTCATCAGGGCATGAACCTTGGCGACGGCGTCGCCACGCTGCTGTTTCTTGGTTTGGTCGATCTGCCGCTCGATCGCTTCCTTCTGGGCCATCAATTCATGCAGTGTCGCCACGTCTAAACCTCGCTCGGGGTTGTGCCTCGCGGCAATCGGCGAATTCTAAGCGGGATCAAGGCGACGGTGGGACATAACCCGCAACCTTTTCGGCGCCGTCGCCGAAAAGGAAATTCTCCATCTGCCGCGCGAGGTACTGGCGGGCGCGTTGATCGGCGAGATTCAGCCGATTTTCGTTGACCAGCATGGTCTGGTGCTTCATCCATGCGGCCCAGGCTTCCTTGCTGATCGACGCATAGATTTTCTTGCCGAGATCACCCGGGTAGGGCGCGTAGTCCAGACCTTCGGCGGGCCGCTTCAGATAACTGCATTGGATGGTTCGGGACATTGATTTTCCTTCGCTCGCGCCGATGCTTTGGGCCGGCGGAATGGGGTACTAGCCGAGTTTCTTGATAAAGACCTGAGAGCGACGATCCCAGTTGTACTTGCGCTTGCGCGCGTCGGGCAGCCAATCCGGATCGGCCTGGACAAAGCCGCGTTTGATGAACCAGTGCATGGTTCGTGTCGTCAGCACGAAGATACTCTCGAGACCCATTGCGCGGGCTCGTTGCTCGACCCGTTTCAATATCCGCTCGCCGTCCCCCTGGCCTTGCACTTGCGGTGAAACCGTCAAGGCTGCCATCTCCGCGGTTCTGGCTTCGGGGTAGGGATAAAGCGCAGCACAGCCGAATATCACGCCGTCGTGTTCGATGACGGTGTAGTCGCCGATATCGCGCTCGATTTCGGTTCGGCCACGCTTGACGAGCGTGCCGTCGCGTTCGAACGGCTCGATCAGCTGCAACACGCCGCCGATGTCGTCCGGGGTCGCCTGGCGCAGGCTCTCGAGCTTCTCGTCGACGACCATGGTGCCGATGCCGTCGTGCGTGAAGACTTCCATCAGCAGCGCGCCGTCCACCGCGAAGGGCAGGATGTGCGAGCGCTCGACGCCGCCGCGACATGCCTTGACGCAGTGCTGAAGGTAGAACGCGGCATCGCCGGGCTGGGCCGGGCTCGGCGCGTCAGCCAGCAAACGTTCTGCGTCGGCAAGGGCGAGCTCGGTGTCGATCGGCGTGCTCGGATCGGCGGCGTCCTCGTGGATGCCGGCAACTTCGGTGACGAACAACAGCTTGTCCGCCTGCAAGGCGATCGCGGTGCTCGTCGCAACGTCTTCCATCGTCAAGTTGAACGCCTCCCCGGTCGGCGAAAAGCCGAACGGCGACAGCAGCAGCAGTGCGCCGATGTCGATCGCACGCCGGATCGCCGCGGCGTCGACCTTGCGGACGACTCCGCTGTGGATGAAGTCGACGCCGTCGACGATGCCGACCGGCTTGGCAGTGAGAAAGTTGCCCGAGACGACGCGGACGATCGCGTTGGCCATCGGCGTGTTCGGCAGGCCTTGCGAAAAGGCCGCTTCGATCTCGAAGCGCAGTTGGCCGGCAGCTTCCTGGGCGCTGTCGAGCGCGACCGCGTCGGTGATTCGCAAGCCCTGGCTGAAGCGCGATTCGTGACCCTTGGAACGCAGCTGCTCATCGACCTGCGGCCGGAAGCCATGCACGAGCACGAGACGAATTCCCATTGCTTGCAGGATCGCCAGGTCCTGTGCAAACGACGACAGCTTGCCGGCGGCGATCAGCTCGCCGGCAATCGCCACCACGAAAGTCTTGCCGTGGTAGGCGTGGATGTACGGCGCAACCGTGCGAAACCACGGCACGAACGTGTGCGGAAAGACGAGATTCACGGCGGCGGGATCGTGGCGAGGCGCAGCGGAGCGCGCCGCGATTCTGTCATGCAGGACGCGCGTCGGCGGGCCGCGAAGTGGGCTGCCGACGATGAGTTGCCCGGTTCAATCCCAGGCCAGACGGTCCGTTCCCGGCGGCACCGAAGGCCGCTCGTAAGCCGCGCGGGTGCCCGAAAATTGCGCCGCGTGCCGGCATGCAGCGAGCCGACCGAAGCCTGACTCGCTGGTCTCCATGGCCGCGCGAAGATCGACCGGCGGCGCCGCAAAGCCGTCGTCGACGCGGCCGAGGCTGCGCAGCCACATGCCGGTCCGGGCGAGCGAGAGCTGCACGTGCCAGCTGCCGCCGTCTTTTCGTTGCCGAAGCAGCGCCGCCTGCAAGCCGTACGCCATCAGAAAGCCGGATGCCATGTCGAGGATCTGCATCGGCAACGCTCGGGGCGTGGCGTTTCCGGCCGCGCTCGCTTCGGCGTCGTTGAAGCCGGTTGCGGTCTGCACCAGCGAATCGAAGCCTCGCCGATCGGCCCACGGACCTTGTCGTCCGTAAGCCGACAGCGAGCCGTAGACGATCCCCGGCCGAAGCCGCGCGACCTGCGCGGCCGAAAAGCCGAGCGCGGCCATGCCGCCCGGTCGGTAACTTTGCAGCATGACGTGGGCACCACCGAGCGCAGCAGCGAACTCGGCGCGATCGGCCGCCACGTGCAGGTCGGCAAGAGCCGACCGCTTGCCGCGACTGGTGTCGGCGATCGCGGCGATGTTCGGCAGCTCCGGCGAATTGACGAGCATCACATCGGCGCCGTAGGCGGCGAGCGTCCGGCCAGCGACCGGACCGGCCAGGACCCGGGTCAGGTCGAGAACGCGCAGGCCCTGCAGCGGGCGGCCGCCCGCACCGAGCTCGGGCCATGGAAGTGGCGGCGCATCGCCGATGCGGGTGAGCTCGATCAGCGGCAGCGCGGCGAGGGCCGCGTGCTGCGGGTGCTGCTCCCATTGGTCGAACCTGCGCAGCGCGGCCACGGCCGCGCCCGCTGCGGCAGCCGCTTCTTCGAGCCACGCTGCCTCGACCTTGAGCAAGGCCGCAGCAACTTCGTCGCGCCCCGTCGCCGAGCCAAGCGGCAAGCCGAGCAAGCCGAGCACAGCGTCGCGATGATGGGCGAAGTTGGTGTGGATGCGGACCCAGGCGGCCGGCTCGG
Source organism: Pseudomonadota bacterium (assembly GCA_030946925.1). Taxonomy (GTDB): domain Bacteria; phylum Pseudomonadota; class Gammaproteobacteria; order Burkholderiales; family Burkholderiaceae_C; genus Schlegelella_A. Next base: position 46,042 of record JALYXU010000189.1, on the reverse strand, counting down.
GGTGACCTGATGGGCGCTCGCGACGGCACGGATACAAGCCGGCGATCGGATCCCAGACCGTCGGTGCCTTGCCGTCGACGCTGAACGCGCCGCAACATTCGATCGCGGCGTCGCGCATGTCGATGCGGACGTCTTGCAACGTGCCATTGCGGACTCGGCCGACCTCGGTCGCGGCCAGTGCGGCAGCGGCCACGGCGACTTGCGCCGCCGTGCCGACCGCGAACGACGACGGCAGCACCGGCTCCTTGCCGACAAGTTGCGCGCGCTGCAGCGCAGCGCGAGGCAAGCCGAGCTGATGCCAGAGCGCGGCGAGGACCTCGTGCGCCAAGGCGCTCATTCCCAGAACAGTCGCTTTCCCAGAACAGTCGCTTCGCGCCCGCCGACGCAGTGACGCCGACGCTCAGTGCGAGCCGCCCAGGTAGGCGGCCTTGACGGCCGGATCGCTGCGCAGCTTGTCGGTCGGCCCGTGAATCGAGATGCGGCCGTTCTCGAGCACGTAGCCATAGTCGGCGACCGCAAGCGCGGCCGATGCGAACTGCTCGACCAGCAGCATCGTCACGCCTTCCTGCTTGAGTCGGGCAATGATCCGAAACACCTCCGCGACGAGGATCGGCGCCAGCCCCATCGACGGCTCGTCGAGCAGGATCACGTCGGGATTGAGCATGGTCGCCCGCGCCATCGCCAGCATCTGCTGCTCACCCCCCGAGAGGGTCCCGGCGAGCTGGCTTCGCCGCTCTCTCAAGCGCGGGAAGAGCTCCATCGCCCGCTCGAGATCGGCGTCGACGTCGCCACGAGGTCTGCTCCCAGTGAGTCGGGGGAACGCGCCCAGGCGAAGGTTGTCGGTCACCGACATCGTCGCGAAGACGCGGCGGCCCTCCGGCGAGTGTGCGAGTCCGAGCTTGGCGATCGAATAGGACTGCAGACCGTCGATGCGCTTGTCGTTGAGGCTGATGCGGCCCGACGTCGGCGCGATCATTCCGGAGACGGCCCGCATGGTCGTCGTCTTGCCCGCGCCGTTCGAGCCGATCAGCGTCACGACCTTGCCTCGCGGCACCTCGATCGAGATGCCATGCAGGACCTGGACGTTGCCGTAGCCGGCAACCAGGTCGACGATGCTCAGCATGGCCGGCGGCGGCATCGTCGACGCCGCAGCGGCGGCCGCCGTTGTCGCTTGGTTCATGCTGGATGCAGCTCGGTCGCCTCGCCGCCGAGATAGGCCTCGACGACCTTCGGATCGGCCTGCACCTCGGCCGGCGTTCCTTCGGCGATCTTCTGCCCGAAGTCGAGCACGGAGACGGTGTCGCACATGCTCATCACGACGTCCATGTGATGCTCGATCAGGATCACCGTGACGCCGTGCTCGCGAATCTTGCGGATGAAGCCGATCAGCTCCTTGATGTCGGGTGCGGTCAGGCCGGCGGCGGGTTCGTCGAGCAGCAGCAGCTGCGGGTCGAGCGCGAGGGCGCGGGCGATCTCGAGCAGGCGCTGCTTGCCGTAAGGAAGGTTGCGCGCTTCTTCGGCGGCGAACTCGCCGAGGCCGACGAATTCGAGCAGGCCGAGCGCCCGTGTCTCGGCAGCGGCTCGCTCGCGGCGGTAACGCGGCGTCGACACGGCGACGTCGACGAGGTTGCTGCGAAAGCTGTGGTGCAGGCCGACCAGCACGTTCTGCTGCGCCGTCATCTCGCCGAACAGCTGCACGTTCTGAAAGGTTCGGGCGATTCCTGACAAGGCGATGTCGGAGGAGGTGCGGCCGACCAGGGAGCGGCCACCGAACAGCAGCGTTCCGGCCGTCGGCCGATAGATGCCCGTGAGCACGTTCATCATCGTGCTCTTGCCCGAGCCGTTCGGACCGATCAAGCCGTGGATGGAGCCGCGGCGAACGACCAGATCGACGTCGTTCAACGCCTTGAGGCCGCCGAACTGCATCAGGACCTGGGCCGTCTGCAGGATCTCGCCGGTGCTGCCCTCGATGGCGGTGCTGACGGCGTCCTTGCCGCCGGCTGCTGTCGGAGCAACATAGGGGTGGCGTCGACGCGGGAAGGCGGCGCGTACGAAGCCGACGATTCCATCCTGCAGGTAGTAGACGACGAACAGGGTGATGACCCCGAAGATGGAGAGCCGCCAGTCGGTCATGCTCTCGAGCTGGAACGAGACGACTGCCAGGGCGATCGTCCCGAGCACGGGCGTTGCCATCTCCGCCGGCGTGCGCTTGCCGCGCCGGATCGCGATCGCGGCGACGGCCAGCACGGCCAAGGCCAGCGCGACGGAGACGTAGCGAAACAGCGCGAGGTCGTCGAGCAGCTTGGGCAGCATGACGATGATGGTGGCGCCGATCAGGACGCCGGTCCGCGTCTTGCGGCCGCCCATGATGACCGCGAGCAGGAACAGCACCGTCAGCTCGAAGTTGTAGGTGTTGGGCGAGATGTACTGCTCGGAGAAGGCGTAGAGCGAGCCGGCCAGGCCGGCCAGGCCGGCGCTGATGACGAACGCGTAGACCTTGTAGCGGTAAACCGAGACTCCCATGCAGTCCGACGCGACCGGGCTGCCGCGCAGCGCCTCGAACGCGCGCCCGAGGTGGGACCGCAGGATCCGGTGGACGACGACGAGCGAAAGGATCAGCAGCGCGGCGACCAGCCAGAAGAACTGGCGCTCGTCGAGGCGGGCGCCGAGCAGGTTCGGCTTGACCAGCTTGATGCCCATCGGGCCGTCCGTCAGGAACGTCATCTCGTTGATGAGGATCTGGATGATGGTGCCGAAGGCGAGGGTGACCATCGCCAGGTACGGTCCGGTGACGCGCAGTGCGGGCAGGGCCAGTACGGCGCCGAACAGCGACGTGACGCCGATCGCGCCGATCAGCGTCACCAGCAGCGGCGTGCCGAGCTTCGTCACCATCACGCCCGCCGTGTAGGCGCCTATCCCGAACAGGCCGGCGTGGCCGAGGGACACCTGTCCGGTGTAGCCGACCACGATGTCGAGCCCGAACAGCAGGATCGCGTAGATCATGATCGTTTCGAGCAAATGGATGTAGTACGGGTTGTCGATCGCGAGAGGAAAGACAGCCAGGGCGACGAGGCCCAGCGCGGCCGCGGCGTACATAAGCAGCGACGTTCGCCGTGCCGCCGGCGCGGCTGCCGCCGCCTCCACGTGCGGCGAAGACAAGGGCGCGGGCGGCATGGTCTTCATACCTTCTTGATCGCCGTCTTGCCGAAGAGGCCCGAGGGCCGCACGGCGAGCACGATCAACAGCAGCACCAGTCCGGGCACGTCCTTGTAGCCGGTCGAGATGTAGTAGCCGGTGGCGGTCTCGGCGATGCCCAGGATGACGCCGCCGACGATGATGCCCATGCCGCTGGTCAGGCCGCCGATGATCGCGACCGCGAACGCCTTCAGGCCCAGCACCGCACCCATCGTCGCGCCGGTGAGGGTGATCGGCGCGATCAGGACACCGGCAAAGGCCGCGCTCATCGACGACAGCGCGTACGAAAACGTGATCACCAACCCGGTGTTGATGCCCATCAGCTTGGCCGCGTCACGGTCGTTGAAGGTGGCGACGACTGCCTTGCCGTAGATCGATTTGCGGTTGAAGACCTCGACCACCAGCATCATCAGGATCGCGCCGCAGACGACCAGGATTTCCATCGGCAGGATGTTGGCGCCGAGCAGCTTGATCGGCGATTCCGGCAGCGGCGACGGGAAGCGCAAGTCGTCGCGGCCCCAGACGTTTTCGGCGACGTTCAGGAAGATGATGCCGAGTGCGATGGTCGACATGATCCAGCCGAATTCCGACTTGATCCTGATCGCCGGCCGGACGCTGATGCGTTCGACGAAGGCGCCTTGCACGGCGCCGAAGAGGCAGACGATCGGAATCATCAGCCAGTAGTTGACGCCGTTGTTGACCAGCGTCAGGCCGACCATGGCGCCAAGCATCAACGCTGCGCCCTGGCCGAAATTCAGGGTGTCCGACGTCTGGAAGGTGAGCTGGTAGCCGAAAGCGATCACCGCGTAGATCATCCCGAGCGCGATGCCGCTGTAGACGAGTTGGGTCAGGATCTGCATGGCTTGACGCGGCAAGAGCGGCGCCTGCGGGCGCCGCCGAAATGAAGCGCGCCGCCCGCGGGAATCGCCCCGGGGCGGCGCTCGTGGCGACCGGAAGCTTACTGCGGCTTGACGGGAGCCGGCATGGCGCCCTTGGCGTTGACGTCCTTGAGGCGGACTTCGGAGGCCTTCTTGAAGTCTTCCGGATAGGCGTAGACGACGCGTTGTCCCTTGACCTCGCCGAACACCGGGATGTTGGCAGTGATCGCGTCATGGTCCTTCTTGGTGTACGGCTTGTTGTAGGTTGTGACGACGCCTTCGACCGGCGCCTTCAGGTCCTCGAGCGCGGCCTTGATCTTCGGGCCGTCCGTCGAGCCCGCCTGCTTGATGGCGGCGGCGAGCAGGTAGATCGAGTCGTAGCCTTGCGCCGCCGAAACCGGCGAGTCGATGCGGCTGCCCTTCGGGTTGAACGTCTTCAGGTAGCTGACGATGAACGACTGGCGCTTCGGCGTGGTGGGCTCCTGGATGAAGGTCTGCGGCATCCGCGCGCCTTCGCCGCCGGGGCCGGCGTTGTCGATGTAGTTGGCCATCGACAGCGTCCATGAGCCGATGATGGGCACCTTCCAGCCGAGCTTGGTCATGCCGTTGGCGATCTGCGCCAGCTCGGGGCCGATGCCGTAGGTCAGCACGACCTCGGCGCCGGCCTCCTTGGCCTTCAGCAGCTGCGCAGTCATGTCGACATCCTTGATGTTGAACTTCTCGACCGCGACCGGCTTGACGCCCTTGGACGCAAGCGCCTTCTCGAGGTCTTCGCGGCCGAGCTGGCCATAGTTGGTGGAGTCCGCCAGGATCGCGACCTTCTTGAAGTGGCGGCGCGTGATGGCTTCGTCGACGATCATCGGCGCCTGGATGCTGTCGTGAGCCGAATTGCGAAAGACGTAGTTCTCGGGCTGGTCGTCGAACTGGTGCGTGATGATCGAGCCGGTGGCGACGTTGTTCAGCACCGGAATCTTGGCTTCCTGGAAGAAGCGCTGCGAGGCCAGGGCCACGCCGGTGTTGATGTAGCCGACCACCGCGACGACCTTCTCCTTGTTGACCAGTTCCTGGGCAATCTGCACGCCGCGCTCGTTGCGCGCCTCGTCGTCGCGCTCGACCACCTGGATCGGCCGGCCGAGCACGCCGCCGGCCTTGTTGATCTCGTCGACGGCGAGGCGCACGCCGTCGCGCATGCTGACGCCCATCGACGAGGAGCCGCCGGTGAAGGGACCGTCGACGCCGATCTTGATCGGGTCCGCGGCGAAGGCAACACAGGCAGAAGCGGCAAGGGCGAAAGCGCCCGCAAGGCGGGTCAGACGAAGCATGTGAATCTCCATTGGGCGATTGAATTGATGCCAGCGGCAAAGCGTTCGAATTTAGCATCCGGGGGCGGGCTCCGCATCGGTGAATGCCTGAGCGCGGCCGCGTCGTCGGGTCGGCGCCGGGATAATGCAGGGTGCTTTCCCGGATCGAGTTTCCTGAGGCGCTGCCGGTCTCGGCCCGGCGCGACGACATCGCCGCCGCTCTCCGCGACCACCAAGCCATCATCGTGTCGGGCGAAACCGGCTCGGGCAAGACCACGCAACTGCCGAAGATCGCGCTGCTTCTCGGTCGCGGTCGCGGCCGCGGCGACGGCGGTGGCCTGATCGGCCACACCCAGCCGCGCCGGATCGCCGCGACCAGCGTCGCCAAGCGCATCGCCGAGGAGCTGAAGACGCCGCTCGGCGAGGTTGTCGGCTACAAAGTGCGCTTTCAGGACCGGCTGTCGGCGGGGGCCAGCATCAAGCTGATGACCGACGGCATCCTGCTCGCCGAAACGCAAAGCGATCCGCTGCTGCGGGCCTACGACACGATCATCGTCGACGAGGCCCACGAGCGCAGTCTGAACATCGACTTTCTGCTCGGTCATCTGCGCCAGATCCTGCCGCGCCGGCCCGACCTGAAGGTCATCGTCACCTCTGCGACGATCGATGCCGAGCGCTTCGCGCAGCACTTCGCGTCCCGGCTCGGGCCGGCGCCGGTGCTGCAGGTCTCGGGCCGCCTCTTTCCTGTCGAAATTCGCTGGCGGCCCTTCGCCGAAAACCGTGACCACGATCTCGGCGATGCGATCTGCGACGCCGTCGACGAGCTCTGGACCGGCGCCGGTTACGGCTCCGGAGACGTGCTGGTGTTTCTGCCCGGCGAGCGCGAGATTCGCGACACGGCCGAGCGGCTGCGCAAGCACCACCCACCGGGTGTCGAGGTGCTGCCGCTGTTCGCCCGGCTCAGCCAGCAGCAGCAAGACGAAATCTTTGCGCCGCACAGCGCGCGCCGGATTGTCCTGGCGACCAACATCGCCGAGACCTCGCTCACCGTCCCCGGCATCCGCTACGTGATCGATGCCGGCACGGCGCGCATCAAGCGCTACAGCTTTCGCAACAAGGTCGAGCAGCTGCCGATCGAGCCGATCAGCCAATCGTCGGCGAACCAGCGCGCCGGCCGCTGTGGACGCGTCGCCGATGGCATCTGCATCCGCCTCTACGACGAGGCCGATTTCGCGGCGCGGCCACGTTTCACCGACCCGGAGATCGTGCGCTCGTCGCTGGCCGGCGTGATATTGCGCATGAAGTCGCTGAACCTCGGCGAGGTCGAAGAATTTCCGTTCCTCGAAGCCCCGCCGAAGCGCGCCATCGCCGACGGCTACCAGCTGCTCAACGAGCTCGGTGCCACCGACGATCAGAACGCGCTGACCTCGATCGGCCGGGAGCTGGCGCGGTTGCCGCTCGATCCGCGGATCGGCCGGATGATCCTGGCGGCGCGCGAACGCGAGGCGCTTCGCGAGGTGCTCGTCATCGCCAGTGGCCTTTCGGTGCAGGACGTGCGTGACCGGCCGATGGAGCAACAGCAAGCCGCGGACGCCGCGCACAAGAAGTTCGATGACGAGAAATCGGAATTCAGCGGCGACCTCAAGCTATGGGCTTGGCTCGAGAGCTCCCGCGGCGGCCATGGCGAGCATCGCATCTCGAGCCGCAAACACGAGCAGCTGCTGCGCGACAACTTCATCTCGCCGCGTCGGGTCCGTGAATGGCGCGACGTGCACGCGCAGCTGCAGACCGTGGTCGTCGAGCATGGCTGGCGCGTCAACACCTTGCCGGCGACCTACGAGCAGCTGCACCTGTCGATGCTGACCGGGTTGCTCGGCAACATCGGCCTCAAGAGCGAAGACGATGACTCCTATCTCGGTGCTCGCGGCATTCGCTTTCATCGCCATCCCGGCGTGCACCTGTCGAAGAAGCCGGGCCGCTGGATCGTCGCCGCCGAGCTGGTCGAGACAACCCGTCTCTACGGCCGCGGCATCGCCAACATCGACCCTAAATGGCTCGAACAGGTGGGCGGTCATCTGCTGAAGACGCAGCTGCTCGATCCGCACTGGGAAAAGAAGGCCGGGCAGGTGGTCGCCCTGGAGCGGGCGACCCTCTATGGCCTAGTCGTCTACGCGAGCCGACGCATCGACTACGGCCGCATCGACCCGGTGGAGGCGCGGCACATCTTCATTCGCGAGGCATTGGTCGCAGGCGACTGGGACACCAGGTTGCCGTTCGCCGCAGCGAACCGAAAGCTGATTGCCCAGGTCGAAGAGCTCGAGCACAAGTCGCGAAGGCAAGACGTGCTCGTTGACGACGAGCTGATCCATGCCTTCTACGACCAGCAGGTACCGGCGGACGTGCACGACGTGCAAGGCTTCGAGCGCTGGTACCGCGCCGAGGTCAAACGGCATCCGAATCTGCTGCTGCTGAACCGCGACGAGCTGATGCGCCACGAAGCGGCCGGCATCACGACCGCGGCGTTTCCGCGCACCATCCGGCTCGGCGGCATCGATTGCGCGGCCGCTTACCTCCATGAGCCGGGGCAGGGGCGTGACGGCGTCACCGTGACGCTGCCGATCTATGCGCTGAACGCCGCCAGCGAGGAGCGCTGCGAATGGCTGGTGCCCGGCATGCTCAAGGACAAGCTGATCGCGCTGGCGAAGACGCTGCCGCAGCGGCCGCGCTCGCGTCTGGTGCCGCTGCCGGAATACGCTGACGCATTCATCGGCCGGCACCGGTTCGCCGAGGGCGGCCTGATCGACGCCCTCGTCGCCGACGTTCGCGCCGTCTCGGGCCTCGAGCTGAAGCGCGCCGACTTCAAGCATGAGCAGCTGTCGCCGCATCTGCTCATGAACATTCGCGTCGTCGACGAGCACGCTCGGCAGCTCGGCGAATCGAGGCATCTTGCCGCCTTGAAAGCCGAGCTCGGGGCGCAGGCCCGCTCGGCGTTCCAGGCCCTGGCAGCACTGCGCTTGCCGGATGCGGTCGGCCCCGGCCCTGCGGCACCTGGTCCGGCTTCGGCCGGTCCTCGGGGTGCGTCGGCGCCACTGCCTGCGCCGGCGACAAAGAGCCCTCAAGTCTCGGACAGCGAACCACCGGTCGCCCGATTCACGACCTGGTCGTTCGGCGATCTTCCCGAGCTGATGGAAGTGCAGAAGAGCGGTCAGGCCCTGATCGGCTATCCGGCCCTGATCGACAAGGGCACGCATGTCGTGATCGAAGTCTTCGACGAGCCCGAGGCGGCTGCCGAGAAGCATCGGGCGGGCTTGCGCCGTCTGGTCGCCTTGCAGCTGCGCGATGCCCTGAAATACCTCGAGAAGAACATCCCGGACTTGCAGAAGATGGCCGTCGCCTACATGCCGCTGGGCGGCAGCGAAGAGCTGAAGACGCAGATCGTCGAGCTCGCGATCGACCGCGCCTTCCTGGCCGATCCGCTGCCGACCGATCCGGGCGCCTTTGCCCGCCGGCTCGACGAAGGCCGCGGCCGTCTCACACTGATCGCCGGCGAGGTGGCGCGAAGCGCGCTGGCGATCCTCGTCGAGAGTGCGGTCGCGCATCGCAAGCTGAAGGATGCACGCCCGCCGAAGGACGTCGCTGACGACATCGCCGGCCAGCTCGAGCGCCTGGTGCCGCAGCGCTTTCTCGCGACGACGCCCTGGCCCCGACTGGCGCAGGTGCCGCGCTACCTCAAGTCGATCGTCATGCGCCTGGACAAGCTGCGTGCCGACCCCGCTCGGGATGCAGCACGGATGGCCGAGCTGCGTCCGCTCGAGCAGCGTTTCGCGAAGAAGCTGGCCGAGCGCCGCGGCGCGCGCGACGAGCGCCTCGACGAGTACCGCTGGTGGCTCGAGGAGCTGCGCGTCGGCATGTTCGCCCAGGAGCTGAAGACCCCTCAGCCGGTGAGCGTCAAGCGGCTTGAGAAGATCTGGGCCCAGACCTTCGCCTGAGCAAGGGCCAATCACGAAAGGGAGAGCGATGGCGACGAGCCGGATCGGCGGCCTGTTCCGCGCACGAAGCGACGCCTCCGACTGGGCGGTCGTCCCGGGCACGCAGCGACAGATCGACGCGGTTGTCGGCGACTGCCGACGCATGGCCAGCCGGCGGGCGTTGCTTGCAGCAGGTGTCGCTGTCCTGCCGGTCCCGGGCGTCGACTGGGTGACCGACATCGCCGTCCTGATGAAGCTGATCCCGGACATCAACGCCGCGTTCGGCCTGACGCCGCAGCAGGTCGAGCGGCTCGCGCCGGATCGCCGCCTCGTCGTCTACAAGGCGATTTCCGCGGGTGGCAGCGTTCTGATCGGCAAGATGGTGACCCGGCAGCTCGTTGCCCGGGTGCTGAAGCTGGTCGGCATCCGCCTGACCGCCCAGCAAGCCGCGAAGTTCGTGCCGATCGCCGGCCAGGCAGTCTCGGCGGTGCTCACCTATTCCTCTCTGCTGTATGTCTGCGAGCAGCACATCCAGCAGTGCGTTTCGGTCTCGCAGCAACTGCTGCTGGCCGCCCCCGAGATCCGCAGGGAGCAAACATGACCCGACACCGGTCTCGCTCGTTGCTGGCGCTCGTGCTTGTGTCGTTGTCGAGCGCCTGTTCGAACCCGCCGACATCCACGCCGCAGGCCCCGGCCGTGCTGTCCAGAGCCAACCTTGCGGAGATCGTCGCCAGCCCCGACCGCAGCGATGCGGATCGGCGCAACGACCTGCGCCGCCGGCCGGTCGAGATGCTTGCCTTCATCGGCATCCGCCCCGGCGCAGTGGCACTCGATCTCAGCGCCGGCGGCGGCTACACCACCGAGCTGATCGCCCGCGCGGTCGGCCCGAGCGGGCGGGTTTACGGTCAGAGCCGGCCGCCGACAGTGCGGCTGGGCCCGGCCCAGGCAGAGACAGGCGCGGCAGCGGCTCCGCCCGCATCGGTCCCGGTCAGTGCGCCGCGTATCAGCGCCATGGCGCTGGCAGCACGGGCCAGGAATTTGCCCGCGGCGAACATCGTTCCGGTGGTGCAGCCGTTCGAATCGCCGGTTCCGGCCGAAGTCGCGTCGAGCGGACTCGACCTCGTGACCATCATGTTCGACTACCACGACCTCGGCCCCATGGGCGTCGACCGCCAGCGCATGAACCGCGCCGTGTTTGCCGCTTTGAAGCCCGGCGGCGAGTACGTCGTCGCGGATCACTCGGGCCGGCCCGGCACCGGCATCACGGAGGCAGCAACCTTGCACCGCGTCGAGGAAGGCTTCGTGCGGAGCGAAATCGAGGCGGCCGGCTTTCGCCTCGTCGCTGCGGGCGAATTTCTGCGCAACCCGGCCGACCCGCGCGACCGCGAGGAGCCGGAGCCGCCGATGCCGAAGGACGAGTTCGTTCTGAAGTTCGTCAAGCCCTGAGCGCGCGGCGCCCGCGTCACTCGACGCGCAGGGTGCCCTTCATGGTCGTGTGCAGGGAGCAGATGTAGGCGAAGGTGCCCGGCTTTGCGGCCACGAAGCGCCACGACTTGCCTGCCTCGATGGGGCCCGAGTCGAATGCGCCCGACGCGGTCGCCGTGTGCGGGAAGAAATCCTTGTTCTTCCAGACGACGACATCGCCGCGGTGCACGACGATGTTCTCGGGCAGGAATTTCAGGCCCTCGATCACCACCTCGTGACTGTGCGGTGGATCGGCCGCGACGCTGCGGAGCATCGGCAGGCCGACCGCAACCCCCGCCACGGCCAGCAGCAGGGCACGCGTCGCGCCGCTCATTGCCTCAGCTCTTCTTGCCGAGCGATGCCTGCAGACTGCGGGCGTGGTCGAGATGGGCGACGAAGGCCGGGCGAACGGCCACCAGCAGGCTCTTCAGCTCGGCATTCTGGGCCGACGGAATCAGCGTCTTGTCGATCGCGGCGATGACGGTCTCGTGGTACGCGACTTCGTGATCGACGTAGGCCTTGTCGAACGCGGCGCCGCTCAGCTTCTCGAGGTTCTTGACGTTTTCGACGCCACCTGACTTCAGGCTCTTGCTGGTGTCGTTGTCTTCCGGCGTGACCTTGAGCCGGGTGACAAGGGCGACCGCCTGCTTGTTGACGCCGGCGTGGTCGGTGACCATCTGCTTGCCGAACGCCTTGACTTCGGCCGAGACCGCTTTGGTCTCGGCCAGCTTGCCGGCGTCGATGTCGACCTGGTTCGCGGTGACGACGATCGACGCGATCTGGGCGTCGCTTGGCGACTGGGCAAAGACGGGGGCCGAGGCCAGCAAGAGCGAGCTGGCGGCGAGGGCGATGCGGTTCTTCATTTGTGGTCCTGGTCCGAGTAAGGGGAATTGCGGCTGGCGCAAGCCATTAGATGGAGCGAGCCCGCATCCTGTTCCCGGCGTTCCGGCTGCGACGCCGGAATCGCTGCGTCAGCCGGTGATTCGCGCAGAGACCCGGGCGACGATCCTGTCGCAGCGCGCGCCGTCGAAGCGGAACACGTCCGCGACTGCGCCGCCCATCGCATCGGCGATCGAGGTACGGAGCAGGGCACGGGCACGAAAGACGCGCGTGCGGACCGTCGCCGACGGAATCGACAGGCAATCGGCCACTTCGTCGATCGTCAGCTCCTCGACCTCGCGGAGGACGAACGCGGTGCGAAACGGCAGCGGCAGCTCGTCGATCTTTCGTTCGAGCAGGCCGCGCATCTGCCCGCGGACAGCAGTGTCTTCCGGCGATTCGGGCCGCTCCTCGCCGGTCGTGCTGTCGGGCTCGGCGCCGTCCTGATGCGGATCGTCCAGAGAAACGACGGCGGCTTCGCGCCGTCCCTCGCGAAGCCGGCCCAGCGCCTGATTGATGACGATCCGGGTGAGCCAGGTCGACAGCTTGGCATCGCCACGAAAGGTGTGCAGATGACGGAAGGCCGACACGTACGCCTCCTGCAGCACGTCCTCGGCATCGGCATCGTCGCGCACGATCGAACGCGCGGTGCGAAAGAGCGCGCCATTGTGGCGACGCATCAGTTCGACGAACGCGGTCGGGTCGCGCCGGACAACGCGCGACGCCAGCAGGGCGTCCGCGGAGCCTGACGTCGACGCCGCCTCGACCGACGCAAATCGTGAGTTCACGATGCGCCTGCCGCCGCGGAAGGGCCAGGGCCGCCGTCGATGACGATGGCGCGAAAGTCGTTCACGTTCGTCAATGTCGGCCCGGTGACGACCGAGTCGCCGAGGCGCTGGAAGAAGCCGTGCCCGTCGTTGTCGTCGAGGCTCGCTCGCGGATTGATCCCGAGCGCCCAGGCGCGCCGGAGCGTGTCCGGCGCGAGGCAGGCACCGGCGATCTCCTCGACGCCGTCGACGCCGTCGGTGTCGCCGGCGATCGCGTGCACGCCGGCAAGGCCGTCGAGGCCGATGCCGAGCGCGAGCAGGAACTCGACGTTGCGGCCACCGCGGCCCTTGCCGCGCAGCGTCACTGTCGTCTCGCCGCCCGAGAGCAACACGCAGGGCGCCTGGAAGGGCTGGCCATGGACAACCACTTGGCGGCTCATGCCGGCGAGGACACGGCCCAGGTCGCGTGCTTCGCCTTCGAGGCTGTCGCCAAGGATGAAGGGCGCGAGTCCGGCGCTGCGCGCGACGGCCGCTGCGGCTTCGAGTGCGATCTGCGGCGTCGTGATCATCCGGACTTCGGAGCCCGTCAGCCGCCGATCATCGGCCTTGACGGTTTCGCCGCCGCCGGTCGCGAGCAACGCTCGCGCGGCGGCCGGCAGATCGATGCGGTAGCGGTCGACGATGGCCAGCGCATCGGCGCACGTGGTCGGATCGGCGACGGTCGGGCCGGAGCCGATGTCGACCGGGGAATCGCCGGGCACGTCGGAGATCAGCAGCGTCACCAGCCTGGCCGGATGGCACGCCGCGCCGAGCCTGCCGCCCTTGATGGAAGAGAGATGGCGACGCACGCAGTTCATCTCGGCGATGGTTGCGCCGCAGTCGAGCAGCCGGGCGTTGACAGCTTGCTTGTCGCCGAGGCTGAGACCGGCGCCGGGCGCAACCAGCAGCGCCGAGGCGCCGCCCGAGATGAGGGCGATGACGAGGTCATCGGGAGTCAGCCCGGACACTGCCTGGCGAATGCGCGCCGCAGCTTGCAGGCCGGCCGCGTCGGGCACCGGATGCGCCGCCTGCACGATCTCGACGTGCTTGCACGGCACGTCGTAGCCGTAGCGCGTGACGACGAGGCCTTCGAGCGGTCCGTCCCAGTGGTCTTCCAGGGCCCGCGCCATCGCCGCAGAGGCCTTGCCGGCGCCGACGACGATGGTGCGCCCCTTGGGCCGTGCCGGCAGATGCGGCGGCAGGCACAGAGCGGGCTGGGCCGCGGCGATGGCGGCGGCGAACATGCGGCGCAGCAGCGGCCGGCGATCGACTGGGGGGTTGCTGTCCATGCCTGCCTTGCAGTTCAGCGATCGAGCGCCGGGCGCTTCGGATCGAAGGTCCAGCCCGGGAGCAGCGATTGCATCGCCAGGGCGTCGTTGCGGGCCCCGAGGCCGTGCTGCCGATAGAGCATATGCGCCTTGTCGACCTCGGCCATGTCGAGCTCGATGCCGAGACCGGGCCCGGTCGGCACCCGGATCTGCCCGGCCTCGATGCGCAAGGGCTCCTTGGTCAGGCGCTGCCCGTCCTGCCAGATCCAGTGCGTGTCGATCGCCGTCACCCGCCCGGGTGCGGCCGCGCCGACGTGCGTGAACATCGCCAGCGACACATCGAAGTGGTTGTTCGAATGCGAGCCCCAGGTGAGGCCCCAGTCGCGACACGTCTGGGCGACGCGGACCGATCCGGCCATGGTCCAGAAGTGCGGATCGGCGAGCGGGATGTCGACCGACTGCAGCGCCAGGGCGTGGCTGAGCTGGCGCCAGTCGGTGGCGACCATGTTGGTCGCGGTCGGCAGCCCGGTGGCCCGACGGAACTCCGCCATCACCTCGCGGCCGGAGAAGCCGTCCTCGGCGCCGCAGGGATCCTCGGCATAGGCGAGAACCCCGCGCATGTCGCGCATCAAACGGACGGCGTCGGCGAGCAACCAGCCACCGTTCGGATCGATCGTCACCCGGGCTTGCGGGAACCGCTCGTGCAGCGCGGTGATCGCTTCGATCTCGGCTTCCGCCCGGAGTGCGCCGCCCTTCAGCTTGAAGTCCTCGAAGCCGTAGCGTGCCTGCGCCGCTTCGGCGAGACGGACGATGCTCTCGGTCGTCAGCGCCGGTTCACGGCGAAGCCGACACCAGGCGTCGTCGTTGTCGCGCTCGTGGTCGAACGGAAGACCGCTGCGATCGGAATCGCCGATATAGAACAGATAGCCGAGCACGGCGACCGAGGCGCGCTGCTGGCCCTCGCCGAGCAGCGCGGCGACCGGAACGCCGAGGTGCTGGCCCAGCAGATCGAGCAGAGCCGACTCGACCGCGGTCACGGCATGGATGGTGCTGCGCAGATCGAAGGTCTGCATGCCGCGGCCAGCCGTGTCGCGGTCGGCAAATGCAAGCCGCATGCGGCGCAGCACCTGCTGCATCGAGCCGACCGAGGCGCCTTCGACCAACGTCCGCGCGTCGTCGAGGGTCTTGCGGATGGCCTCGCCGCCGGGCACCTCGCCGACGCCGGTGCGGCCGGCGCTGTCCTCGACGATGAGCAGGTTGCGCGTGAAGAAAGGCCCGTGCGCGCCGCTCAGGTTGAGCAGCATCGAGTCGCGGCCGGCGACCGGCACGACACGCATCGTCCGGACGACCGGCGCCCCGGAAGCGTCGGCGACAGGATCGCGCTCGATCATGTCGACGCGTCGCGAGCCAGGCCGCGGCAGTACGATCCTCGACCTTCCGTCCGGACCATTGGGACACCCTTTTCGACGATGCTGGAAACACCCACGAGCCCGCTGCCGACCGATGGCGGCGCCGCCGCCGCCTCGCAGCGAAGCGCCTCGGCGCCGCTGACCATTCGCATGCATGGGCGCGACAACGTCGCCATTGTCGCCAACGACGGCGGCCTGCGGGCCGGCACGGGCCTGGCTTCGGGGCTGGTGCTCCGCGACACGGTGCCCCAAGGCCACAAGGTTGCGCTCGCGGACATCGCGGCGGGCGGCGAAGTGCGCCGGTACGACGTCGTGATCGGTCATGCGCAGAAGTCGATCGCCGCCGGCAGCTGGGTTCACGAGCGGCTCTTGCGGATGCCGACCGCACCGAGCCTCGACGGCCTGCCCAAGGCGACGGCGCAGCCAATGCCACTGCCGGCGCTGGAGGGCCACACCTTCGAGGGCTTTCGCAACGCGGACGGTTCTGTCGGCAGCCGCAACATCCTCGGCATCACCACGACCGTGCAATGCGTCGCCGGCGTCGTCGAATTCGCGGTGGCGCGGATCAAGCGCGAGCTGATGCCGCGCTTTCCGAACGTCGACGACGTGGTCGGCCTCGAGCACAGCTACGGCTGTGGCGTGGCGATCGATGCGGCCGACGCCATCGTGCCGATCCGCACCTTGCGCAACATCGCGCTGAACCCGAATTTCGGCGGCGAGGTGATGGTCGTGAGCCTCGGTTGCGAGAAGCTGCAGCCCGAGCGGCTGCTGCCTCCCGGAACGATCGCGCTCGTCGACGAAGGCCCCTCGGCGGGCGGTGGCCCCGCCCCGGGCAGCGCACCCGCGCTCGACGTCGTCTGCCTGCAGGCCGAGAACCATGTCGGCTTCATGTCGATGATCGATTCGATCATGGCCTCGGCCCTGCCGCACCTGGAGCGGCTGAATCGGCGCCGCCGCGAGACGGTGCCGGCGAGCGAGCTGGTGGTCGGCGTGCAGTGCGGCGGCAGCGACGCGTTCTCGGGCGTGACGGCCAATCCGGCGGTCGGCTTCTGCAGCGACCTTCTCGTTCGCGCCGGCGCCACGGTGCTGTTTTCCGAAGTCACCGAGGTGCGCGACGGCATCGAGCAGCTCACTGCCCGCGCGGCGACGCCGGAGATCGCCGACGCGATGATTCGCGAGATGGCGTGGTACGACGCGTACCTGGCCCGCGGCGGCGCCGACCGCAGCACCAACACAACGCCGGGGAACAAGGCGGGCGGGCTCTCCAACATCGTCGAGAAGGCGATGGGTTCGATCGTCAAGTCGGGCACGGCGCCGATCTCGGGCGTGCTGTCGCCGGGGGAAAAGGTCCGGCAGAAGGGCCTCGTCTACGCGGCGACGCCGGCCAGCGATTTCGTCTGCGGCACGCTGCAGCTGGCCGCGGGCATGAACATCCATGTCTTCACCACCGGCCGCGGCACGCCCTACGGTCTGGCTGCCGTGCCGGTCGTCAAGGTGGCAACCCGCAGCGACCTGGCGCGGCGCTGGCACGATCTGATGGACCTCGACGCCGGCCGCATCGCCACCGGCGACGCGACCATCGAGGACGTGGGCTGGGAGATGTTCCGGTTGATCCTCGAGGTGGCGAGCGGACAGAGGACAACCTGGGCCGAGCACTGGAAGCTGCACAACGCCCTGGTGCTGTTCAACCCGGCACCGGTGACGTAGCCGACGCCGCCACGCCGCCAGCTTGTCGGCGCAACCAGCCGAGGCCTGCGGAAGTGCCGGCCGCCGGCCGGTACTCGCAGCCGATCCAGCCGCTGTAGCCGAGCGCGTCGATCACGCCGAACAGATAGTCGTGGTTCAGCTCGCCGACGTCGGGCTCGTGCCGATCGGGAACGCCGGCGATCTGGAGATGGCCGACGCGGCCGCTCGGCAGGTACGTGCGCAGCTTCGTGGCGACGTCGCCTTCGACGATCTGGCAGTGGTACAGGTCCATCTGGACCTTCAGGTGCGGCGCATCGATCTCGGCGAGGATGGCGTGCGCCTCGTCCTGCCGGTTCAAGAAAAAGCCGGGGATGTCGCGCGTGTTGATCGGCTCGATCAGGACGTCGACCTGCGCATCGCCGGCCCGCCGCGCCGCCCAGGCGAGGTTGGCAAGATAGGTCGGACGCAGTTCGTCGCGTGAAGCGCCCCGCGGGAGCAGGCCGGCCATGACGTGCAGACGCGGGCACCGCAGGGCCGCCGCATAGTCGAGAGCGAGCTGGAAGCCGCCGCGAAATTCGGCTTCGCGCCCGGGTAGACAGGCGATGCCGCGCTCGCCCTTTGCGAAGTCGCCCGGCGGTGCGTTGAAGAGCACCTGTTGCAAGCGGTTCTGGGCCAGGGTCGAAGCCAGCGTCTCGGCCGGCGACTCGTACGGGAAGAGGAATTCGACCGCCTCGAACCCGTCGGCAGCGGCGGCGGCGAAGCGGTCCAGGAACGGATGCTCGGTGTACATCATGCTGAGATTGGCGGCGAATTTCGGCATGGCGGCGCTTTCTCTGCGAACTACCAGCGCGCGCCGAAATGGCGGCGCAATTCATCGAGCTGGGCCGGCGACAGCGGCGCCGGGCGGGGCGCCGATCCGAGCCAGAGACGTGCCGTCTGCTCGAGCTCTTCGAGCACCGCCATCGCCGCGGCTGGCGTCTGATGCCAGACGTTCGGGCCGAGCCGCGACAGCATGACCGCACGAATCGGCGCGCCGCGCGAACGGGCCTGCCCGATCGCCGTCGCGACGGCATCGGCCGTGGCCGGGTCGCCCGGTCGCCGATACGCGAGCAGCGGGACGTGTCCGACCTTCATCACGAAGTAGGGCGTGATCGGCGGCAGAAGATCGTCACGCGCCGCGTCGTCCGGCGCGCCGAGGCTGACTGCAACCAGGTGCGTCGAATGGCTGTGGATGATGCAGTGCGCCTCGGCCTCGGCAGCGTAGATGCGCAAGTGCAGCGCCAGCGTCTTGCTCGGCCGCGCAGCCGCCGTGGCCACGCCGGCTGGGTCGACCTTGACGAGAGTCTCAGGAGCGAGCTCGCCCAGACAGGCGTCGGTCGCGGTGATGAGAAAGCCGTCGGCGAGTCGCGCGCTGATGTTTCCGGTGGTGCCGTGCACGTAGCCACGGCCATGCAGCGAGCGGCCGACGCGGCAGAGCTCTTCCCGAAGCTGCGCTTCGTTCATCGCCACCGCCTCCGGCCCGGAGCTCACGCGGCGACTTCGAAGGCGCGAGCGAAGAAGTCAGGGCCGCCGAAGTTGCCCGATTTCAGTGCCAGCCGCATGCTGCCTCCGGCGACTGTCGAGCGGGCCTCGCACCACGGCACCCCGGGATCGATCTGCGCGCCGATGCGAAGCTGGCGAATGCCGAGTGCCTGCACGCAGGCGCCGGCCGTCTCGCCGCCGGCAACCACGAGCTGCCGCGCACCGCGCTCGACCAGGGCCCTGGCGACCGCCGCCAGTGCGGCTTCGATGCGCGCGCCGATGGCGTCGGCACCGGCCTCGGCCTGGATCGCCGCCACGGCCTGCGGCGCTGCGGTGCTGTAGACAAGGACCGGCAGGTCGGGCGACGCCGCCCACTGCGCGACGGCCCATCGGGCGACGGCATCGACGAGCCCGGCGTTGCCGTCGGCGTCGAGCTCGAGCGGCTCGAGCCGCTTCGCCGCACCGCCGTGGTCGATGAAGCGCTCGACCTGCACGTTGGTCGCCTCGGAGCAGCTTCCGGAGACGATGGCACGGCGGCCCTGCACCGCAGGCAGCGCCGCCGCCTGCGCCGACGGAACGATGCCGAAATTCGCCGGCAGCCCGATCGCTAGACCGGAGCCCGCGCAGACGAGCGGCATGCCCTTGACCGCCGCGCCGAGCCGGAGCAGATCGTCGTTGTCGACTGCGTCGGCAATGGCGATGGATGTGCCCTCGGACTGCAGTGCCGTGAAACGCTCGACGATCTTCGCCGCCGAGGCCCCCGTGGCTCGATGCTCCACCAGACCGACGCGCCGAGGCGCCGCGCCGGCAGGCGGCGTTGCCTGCAGTTGCGCCTGCAGGACCCGCACGAGGTTGGAGTCGGTCATCGGCGTCAGCGGATGCTGCCGCATGCCGCTCTCCGAAAGCAGCACGTCGCCGACGAAGAGGTGGCCCTTGAAGACGGTGCGCCCGTTGTCCGGAAATGCCGGGGTCGCGATCGTGAACCGACAGCCGAGCTCGGCCATCAAGGCTTCCAGAACCGGACCGATGTTGCCGCGCGGCGTCGAGTCGAAGGTCGAGCAAACCTTGAAATAGATCTGCTCGGCACCGTTCGAGCGAAGGTAGCGGCAGGCCGCGAGGGACTGCTCGACGGCGCGCTCCGTCAGGGCCGTTCTCGACTTCAGTGCCACCACCACGGCGTCGGCATCGATCGATTCCGCCGGCGCCGGCACGCCGATCGTCTGCACCACCCGCATGCCGGCGCGAACGAGGTTGTTGGCGAGGTCGGTCGCGCCGGTGAAGTCGTCGGCGATGCAGCCGAGCCGGAGTGTCATCGACGTTCCGTCACGCGGGGCGAGGCGGCAAGGTGATGCCGGGAAAAATCTTGATCACCGCGGCGTCGTCCTCTGTGGCGAACCCCGCGCTCGATGCCTGCATGAACATCTGGTGCGCCGTGCTCGCAAGCGGCAACGGAAATTTGCTGGCACGCGCGGTGTCGAGGACCAGGCCGAGGTCCTTGACGAAGATGTCGACCGCCGACAGCGGCGTGTAGTCGCCGGCCAGGACGTGCGCCATGCGGTTCTCGAACATCCAGCTGTTGCCGGCGCTGTGTGTGATGACCTCGTACAGCGCCGCTGGGTCCACGCCTTCGCGCAGGCCGAGCGCCATGGCTTCCGCGGCGGCCGCGATGTGCACGCCGGCGAGAAGCTGGTTGATGATCTTGACCTTGCTGCCGTTGCCGGCGCAGTCGCCGAGCCGGTACACCTTGGCCGCCATCGCCTGAAGGAACGGCGCGGCAATGGCCCACGCTGCGGGCCTGGCCGCGCCCATCACCGTCATCTCGGCCGAGGCCGCGCGCGCCGCCCCGCCGGAGATCGGCGCGTCGACGTAGTGCAGGCCGATTGCTTCGAGACGGCGCTCGAACGCGATCGAGACGTTCGGGTCGACCGTCGAGCACATGACGAAGACGCTGCCCGGCCGCATCGCCGCGGCGGCGCCACCCACGCCGTCGCTGCCGAACAGGACCGCCTCGGTCTGCGCCGCATTGACGACGACCGAGATCACGACGTCGCAGGCCGCGGCCAGCGCCGCTGGAGTCTCGGCTGCAGTGCCACCCGCCTTCGCGAACGCGGCGGCGACGCCCTCGCGCACGTCGCACACGTGGAGAGCGCAACCGGCGCGACGCAGCGAACCGGCCATGCCGGAGCCCATCGCGCCGAGGCCGATCAGGCCGACCGGACGTCCGGCAATCGATGGCTCAGTCATGGCGGTGCATGGTCAGGCAAACATCATAGTGGCGCGCCCGTAGGTTGCCGGCCCCGCATGAGCGAAGGCGTGCGATCAGCCGGCCTTGGCGACGCCCGCGCTGCCGCCACCGAGATAGGCGTCTCGGACCGCATCGTTGGACCAGAGCTCGCCCGGCTTGCCGGAGAGCGCCAGCCGGCCGGTCTCGAGCACGTAGCCGCGGTCTGCCACCGACAGCGCCATGCGCGCGTTCTGCTCGACGAGCAGGACGGTCGTGCCGCGGCGACGGATCTCGCCGATGATGGCGAAGACCTTCTGCACGATCACCGGCGCCAGGCCGAGCGACGGCTCGTCGAGCAGCAGCAGCCTCGGCTTGGCCATCAGGCCGCGCGCCACCGCGACCATCTGCTGCTGACCGCCGGAGAGGGTCCAGCCGAGCGCATCGGCGAATGGCCGGATGTCGGGGAAGAGGTCGAACATCTCGTCCGATTCCTTGATCAGCAGAGCCTTCGCGATGCGGCCGCGGTTCGATGCGCCGAGCATGATGTTTTCGCGCGCCGACAGGCCGGGAAACAGACGCCGACCTTCGGGCACGTGGGCGATGCCGAGCCTGACCACCGCCTCGGGACCGAGAGCGCTGATCGACCTGCCGTCGAAGATGACGTCGCCCGCGGCCGGCTTGAGCAGGCCGGAAATCGCGCGCAGGGTGGTCGACTTGCCGGCGCCGTTGGCGCCCAGCAGCGTCACCACCTCGCCGGCATCGACCGACAGCGAGAGGCCGTGCAGCGCCTCGATCTCGCCGTAGCGGACCGTCAAACCCTCAAGCGTGAGCAGGGGCATCGGGTTCGCTTCCAAGATAGGCCGCGATCACGTCGGGCTCGAGCAGCACTTCGGCGGCGACGCCGTCGGCGATGCGCTTGCCGAAGTTCAGCACCGTGATGCGCTGGGCGACCTCGGTGACGAGCGTCATGTCGTGGTCGATGATCAGGATCGTCAGGCCTTTGCCAGCGATGCGCTTCAGCAGATCACGCAGGCCTTGCTTCTCGGTCGAATTGAGGCCGGCCGCAGGCTCGTCGAGCAGCAGCAGCGTGGGGCTGCCGGCAAGCGCGCGCGCAATCTCGATCAGTCGCTGGTGGCCGTAGGAAAAACCGGTGACGAGCTCCTGGGCGCGCGCCTCCAGGCCGACGAACGCCAGGGCAGCGCGGGCCCGCTCGACCAGCGCCGCGTGGCCGTGACCGATGTCGTTGCCGGGATGCTCGGCGCCGATGATGACGTTCTCGATCGCCGACATCGAACGGAACAGGCGGATGTTCTGAAAGGTCCGGCCGAGGCCCGACGCGGTGCGCACGTGCGTCGGCAGCGCGGTGATGTCCTGGCCATCGAGAACCAGGCGGCCGGCCGTGGCCACATAAAGGCCGGAGAGCACGTTCAACGTCGTCGTCTTGCCTGAGCCGTTCGGGCCGATCAAGGCATGGACCTCGCCGCGCAGCACCTTGAAGGAGACGTCGTCGACCGCCTTCAGGCCGCCGAAGTGCTTGCTGAGGCCTTGCACCTCGAGGGCCACCGGCGCATCGGCGCGGGCCGCGACCAGCGTCAGCTCGGTCGCTCCTTGCGGATAGGGAGGCGGCACGAACCAGCGCCGGATGCTGTGCTGCACGAAACCCCAGATGCCGTCGGGCATGTAGCGAACGATGAGAATGATCGACAGCCCGTAG
This sequence comes from Pseudomonadota bacterium, assembly GCA_030946925.1. Classification (GTDB taxonomy): domain Bacteria; phylum Pseudomonadota; class Gammaproteobacteria; order Burkholderiales; family Burkholderiaceae_C; genus Schlegelella_A. Next base: position 23,729 of record JALYXU010000189.1, on the reverse strand, counting down.
ATCGCCAGGTAGAGCCCCGGCACGCTCTTCAGAAAACGCAGGCTCTCCGGCAGGACGATGAGAAGCCCGGTGCCGATCAGGGCGCCGACCGGAGAAGCGACGCCGCCGAGCAGCGTCATCGTGATGAAGACGATCGATTCGGCAAAGCTGAACTGATCGGGGCTGACGTAGGCGAAGCCGCCCGCGAACAGGCCGCCGCCGATGCCGCCGAGCACGGCGGAGAGCGCGAACGCCGCGACCTTGACCCGATAGACGTTGATGCCGGCGACGCCGGCGGCGAGCTCGTTGTCGCGAACGGCCCGCATCGATCGGCCGAGCGGCGTCTGCGGCAGGCGCCAGACCAGGTAGCCGATCAACGCCATCGCCACGACGCAGAGGCCGAGAAACGCGTGCGACGACTCGAACAGCGGCGGTCGCTGGATCCGGCCGACGCCGTCGGGCCCGTGCGTGACCGGAATCCAGTTGACCATGATGAGGGTGACGATCTGCTGGAAGCTGATCGTCACCATCGCCAGGTAGTGGCCGCCCAGACGCAGCGTGGTCATGCCGAGGAACGCGCCCATGACCAGAGCGACGCCGGCACCGAGCGCGAGCGCCAGCCAGAAATTCATGTGCAGATCGGAGGTGCCCAGGCCGACCGCGTAGGCGCCGAAGCCGAAGAATGCGGCCTGCGCCAGGTTGATCTGGCCGCACAGGCCGAGCACGATCGTCAGGCCGAACACGGCGATTGAATAACTGGCGGTCTGGACCAGGATATGGACCGTGTAGTCCTGCATCGGCACGAGGCTGACCGCAACGACCGCCAGCGCCGACAGCAGCACGTAGGCGAGGGTGCCGATGAGCCTGCGCGAAGTCGGCGACGAGACGGCCACGCCTACGCTTTCTCCGCGACACGTTCGCCGAAGATGCCCTGCGGACGAAAGATCAGGAAGGCGACCAGGACCAGGAAGGCGAAGCCGTCCTTGTAGGGCACCGAGACGTAGGCGGCGCCGAAGGTCTCGATGACGCCGAGCGCAAGGCCGCCGATGATCGCTCCGGTGACGTCGCCGAAGCCGCCGATGATGGTCGCGGCGAACGCCTTCAGGGCGATCGTCGAGCCCATCTGAATCGAGACGAAGAGGATCGGCGCGACCAAAATGCCGGCGGCGCCGGCGAGCAGCGCCGAATAGACGAAGGTGAGCATGATCATCGCCGCGATGGGAATGCCGAGCAGCGACGCCATCTCCTTGTCCTGCGACGTCGCCTGCAGTTTCTTGCCGAGCAGCGTGTGCTCGAAGAACCAGTAGTTGAAGCCGACCAGTACCAGCGTGACGGCCAGGATCAGGAGATATTGGGTGTCGAGATAGACCGGGCCGAGCTGCAGCCCCGGCGTCTCGAACCAGGCCGACAGCACCTGCGGCTGCGGCCCGTACAGCGCCAGCACCGTATTGGCGAGAAAGATCGAGGCGCCGATCGTGGCGATGATCACCGGCAGGAACGTGCGGTGGCGCAGCGGGTAGTAGACGCCCAGGTTGAAGATCGCGCCGAGCAGCGCCATGCCGGCGAGGGCGGCCAGGAAGGACCAGCCGTACGGCCACTGCAGGTCGACCGCGAACACCACCATCAGGTAGGCGCCGACCATCGCGAATTCGCCTTGCGCGAAATTGACGACGTTGGTGGCGCGAAAGATCAGGACGAAGCCGAGCGCGACCAGCGCGTAGACCGCGCCGATGCCGAGGCCGGTGAAGAAGAGCTGAAGGACGAGATCCATCCGCGTTGGCCGCTGCGAAACGACTATGACGACATCATCGGGCCTGCTGCGGCCCGGGCCAACGCACGCGCCCTGACCTCAGGAGCTGAATTCGATGTGCTTGTCGAAGACGATCGTGCCCTTTTCGTTGCGCACGATGTTGTAGCCGTGCAGGCCATCGCCGTTGGCGTCGAAGTTGTACTCGCCCTCGGCGCCGGCGTGCTTGCGGATCGACAGGATCGCCTCGCGAATGGCGGTCGGGTCGGTCTTGCCGGCTTTCTTGATCGCCATGCAGAGCACGGTGATGGCGTCGTAGGTCCACGACGACTGGTTGTCCGGCGCGACCTTGGCGACGTCGCGATAGAGCTTGCCGAACGCCTTCGAGGCATCGCTCGAGTCTTCGGCGTAGTCGGCGACGCCGAAGGTGCCGTACAGGGCCGGTCCGGCCAGCTTCAACGCCGTGACATTGACGATCGAGGGCGAGCCGACGTAGGGAATCGTCACGCCGAGCTGGCGCAACTGCCGGGCGAACACGCCGAGGTCGTTCTCGAACGTGAAATAGGAGCCGAGGATGTCGGCACCCGACTGCTTGATCGCAAGGACCACCGGTGTGAAGTCCTGACTCTGGTTGGCGTAGCCTTGATCGAGGGCGATGCTGGTCCCGTCGATCTTGGCGAGGGCGGAGGTCAGGGCCTTGCCGCCGGCAGTGCCGAAGGCGTCGGTCGAATGCACGACCGCCCACTTCTTCTTGCCGAGCGTCTTGACGCCGTACTCGGCGATGACGCTGCCCGAATACGAGTCGTTCGGGCGAAAGCGGAACAGCCACGGATTGCCCATGTGGGTCAGCGCCGGGTCGGTGCCGCCGATCATCACCGGCTTGCCGATTTTCATCACGTCGGGGGCCATGGCATGGACCTGGGTCGAGCGGATCGAGCCGAGAAAGGCCACCATCTCGGGCTGCGACGCAAGCTTCGAAAATGCCAGCACGATGCCGGGGTTGGTCGTCTGGTCGTCCTCGATGACGAGCTCGACCTGCTTGCCGAGTACGCCACCGGCCTTGTTGACCGCGTCGAGCGCCAGCTTGGCACCGATCTGCGCGTATTTGCCGGCTTCGGCAGCCGGTCCGGTGACGGGGGTGCACATGCCGATCTTCATGGTCGCGCTCTGCGCCGAGGCGCCACCCACCAAGGCTGGCACAGCGATCGTCGCGGTGAGTCCAGTAGAAAATGTGCGACGTGAAATGGCCATGCCTGTCTCCTCAAATTTGTCACGAAAAGCGCAGGCGAGTCTAAGTTGTACTGGCAGAGCGTTGCTGCCCGCATCGCTCAGGGTTTGCCCCCGTCGACCCGACGCGAGGGCCACTGCGAATCGCCGCGCGGCGACGCGTGCGAATCGCTGCTAACGCCTCGGCGACGACGGCCACGTCGTGGCGCCCGTGCTCGGGTCGACCGACTTGGCGCGCATCCGCCACGAAGTGCAACGAAAACGGCCATCGCCGAAGAGACGGCCGAGAAACGAATCGCCGTGATCGATGCTGCCATCGGCGCAGACCATGACGCCGGACTCCTGCGCCGCTGCGGCAAGAGCCGCCGGGACCCGGCCCGTGTCGCTCGCGGCGCTGGCCGCCCAGAGGATGACGAAGAGGAGGGCTGGCAGCAGGAGCATGAAGCCGACGACGCGCAAGCTGCCATCGCCGTTGCGGCTGAACCATCGTCTGACCAAACTCATCGCTGGCGATCCTGATGCTGACGATCGGTCTTCATCATAGAAGCGCATCTGGCCGGTCGACACCCGCTGGACGGAACGCCAGTGACCATGCGTGAGCAAATGCCCGGGTCCGGTCGCCTTGCGTTCGAGTTGCCGGCGGCGCACCCATTGGTCTGCCCGGAGGGACTCGAACCCCCGACCTGTTGCTTAGAAGGCAACTGCTCTATCCAGTTGAGCTACGGGCAGTGCGGGAGGCGCGCGCGAGGTCGCGGTGCTGGTCGGGGCGGCGGGATTCGAACTCGCGACCTACTGGTCCCAAACCAGTTGCGCTACCAGGCTGCGCTACGCCCCGAACGGAGCAGATTGTACGCAGCAGGTGAACGCGCTGGCCGGTGCAACGCGGTCGATCTGCAGCACCCGGTCGTGGACGCCGGTGCTCGGTGCCGCTCGTCAGCGCCGCCGATACTGCGTCGCTCCGAACAAGACTTCACGCTCCGCCTCGCTGCGCAGGGACTTGCGCAGCGCCGCCAGGACCTGGACCCCGCGCTGCACCGCCGGCCGCGCCGCGATGCCGTCGAACCAGGCCTTGACGTGCGGAAACTGCTCGAAGTCGATGCCCTGGTTCTGCCACGAGCGAAGCCACGGGAAGATCGCCATGTCGGCGATCGTGTAGTCGGTGCCGGCCACGAACGGGCTCTTCGCCAGCCGGGTCTCGAGCACGCCGTAGATGCGCTTGCTCTCGTTGCTGTAGCGATCGATCGCGTAGGGAATTTTCTCGGGCGCGTAGATGCGGAAATGGTGGGTCTGGCCGAGCATCGGACCGACGCTCCCCATCTGGAACATCAGCCATTCGAGCACCCGGTACCGGCCACGCGTGTCGCTCGGCAGGAAGCGGTCGGTCTTGGCAGCGAGGTAGAGCAGGATCGCCCCCGATTCGAACAGCGAGATCGGCTCGCCGTCGGGCCCGTCGGAGTCGACGATGGCCGGGATCTTGTTGTTCGGGCTGATCGCCAGGAATTCCGGCGCGAACTGCTCACCTGCGCCGATGTCGACGGGAACTGCCTTGTACGCCAGCCCGCACTCCTCCAGCATGATGTGGATCTTGTGGCCGTTGGGCGTGGCCCATGAATACACGTCGATCATCTGCAATCGTCTCCGAGTCGCGGGCGTTGAAGGATGGCCGAGAACGGCGTCAGGCGTGCTTGCCGAGCTCGATCTTGGCGATCGCGTTGCGGTGCACTTCGTCGGGACCGTCGGCGAATCGCAGCGTTCGCGCCCCGGCATAGAAGCCCGCCAGAGGGAAATCTCCGGACACGCCGCCGCCGCCGTGCACCTGCATCGCCCAGTCGATCACCTGGCAGGCCATGTTCGGCGCGACCACCTTGATCATGGCGATCTCGGCCTTCGCCGCCTTGTTGCCTGCGACGTCCATCATCCACGCCGCCTTCAGCGTCAGCAGCCGCGCCATGTCGATCTGGCAGCGGGCGTCGGCGATGCGCTCCCGCGTGACTCCCTGTTCGGCGACGGTGCGACCGAAGGCGACCCGGCTCGAGGCACGCCGGCACATCAGCTCGAGCGCGCGCTCGGCCAGGCCGATCAGGCGCATGCAGTGGTGGATGCGCCCCGGCCCGAGCCGGCCTTGCGCAATTTCGAAGCCGCGGCCTTCGCCGAGCAGGATGTTGCCGACAGGCACCCGGACGTCGTCGAAGGTCACCTCCATGTGGCCGTGCGGCGCGTCGTCGTAGCCGAACACGCTGAGCGGCCGAACGATCGTGATGCCCTTGGTTTCCATGGGCACCAGCACCATCGACTGCTGCGAATGGCGCGGCGCATCGGTGTCGGTCTTGCCCATGAAGACGACAATCTTGCAGCGCGGATCGCCGGCGCCGCTGGTCCACCATTTGCGGCCGTTGATGACGTACTCGTCGCCCTGACGCTCGATGCGGGCGGCGATGTTGGTCGCGTCGGACGATGCCACCGCCGGTTCGGTCATCGCGAAGGCGCTGCGGATCTTGCCGTCGAGAAGCGGCTCGAGCCATGCTTGCTTCATCTCGGCCGAGCCATAGCGCTCGATCGTTTCCATGTTGCCGGTGTCGGGCGCGGAGCAGTTGAAGACCTCGCTCGACCATGGCACCCGGCCCATGATCTCGGCCAGCGGCGCGTAGTCGCTGTTCGACAGGCCGAACTCGCGGCCGCTCCCCTTCGAGCCCTTGCCGCCGGCGGTCGGCGGCAGGAACAGATTCCAGAGACCCTGGGCCCGCGCCTTGGGCTTCAGCTCCTCGACCGTCTGCAACGGTGTCCAGCGCTTGCCTGCCTTGGTGTTTGCCTCGATCTCGTCCTCGAAGCGCGGCTCCGCGGGGTAGACGTGATCGTCCATGAAGCGGAGCAGCTGCGCTTGCAGCTCCTTGGTGCGTGGCGAATAGTCGAAGTCCATGGTTTGGGTCCTGGTGAGACTTGTGAATGGTTCGCGAATCGAAGCGACCTTCGATTCATTCAGTGCCGGGCGGCGCCGTGCTGGGCGATCTGCCAGCCCATCTCGGCGAGCGGGCGCGCACCGGCGGCCGACTGGCGCGCTTGTGCGCTCGAGGCGGTGCCGGTCTCGACCCGCTTGGCGATGCCCTGCAGGATGCCGGCGATCCGGAACAGGTTGTAGGCGAGGTAGAAATTCCAGTCGACCATCACCGCATCGGCGTCGGCTCGACCGGTGCGCTCGCAGTAGCGCCGGACGTAGGCCTTCTCGTCGGGAATGCCGAGGCCTGCGTGGTCGAGCCCGCCGATGCCGCGAAACGATCCCGGCGGGATGTGCCACGACATGCAGTGGTAGCTGAAGTCGGCCAGCGGATGGCCTAGGGTCGAGAGCTCCCAGTCGAGCACCGCCACCACCCGTGGCTCCTCCGGATGGAAGACGAGGTTGTCGAGCCGGTAGTCACCATGCACGACCGAGGTCTGGGCGTCGTCGCGCGCGCTGGCTGGAATGTGCGCTGGCAGCCAGGCGATCAGCTGGTCCATCGCCTCGATCGGCTGTGTGATGGAGGCCTGGTACTGCTTGGTCCAGCGGCCGATCTGGCGCTCGAAATAGTTGCCCGGCTTGCCGTAGTCGGAAAGGCCGACCGAGCCGGGATCGATCGCGTGCAGCGCCGCGATGACGCGGTTCATCTCGTCGTAGATCGCGGCTCGCCCGGCGCGGTCGAACGCGGGCAGCGACTGATCCCACAGGACCCGGCCGGCGACGAACTCCATGACGAAGAAAGCGCGTCCGATCACGCTCTCGTCCTCGCACAGAAGATGCATGCGAGGCACCGGCACCGCGGTGCCGTGCAGGGCGCGCATGACCTTGAATTCGCGGTCGATCGCGTGCGCCGAGGGCAACAGCCTGGCCGCCGGGCCGGGCTTCGAGCGCATCACGTAGGCCGCCGCCGGCGTCGCCAGCTTGTAGGTCGGGTTGGACTGGCCACCCTTGAATTGCTCGACCGTCAAGGGCCCGGCGAAGCCCGTCAGGTGCGCTGCCAGATAAGCCTCGAGGGCGGCGACATCGAAGGCGTGCTGCTCGGCCACCGGCCGGGTTCCGCTGTTGGCTTCTGGCGTGCTCATCGCCGGATTTGAAACGCCCGGCAGCGACGCTGCAATCGGCGCCGACCCGACCCGGCGCACGACGAGGGAATTGCGGTCGGCCGCATCGCTCAGCCCGCCGCGATCGCCAGGAGCTTGGCCCTCGACAGGACCACCAGGCGGGTCGGTTCGATCCGCACGGCGCCGCCGCGCTCGAAGCTCTTCAGCTCCTGATTGACGCGCTGCCTCGAGGCGCCCAGCAGCTGGGCGATGTCTTCCTGGGCCAGCTGCAGGCCGATCCGGATTTCCCCGTCCTGCTCGGTGCCATAGCTGCGCGCGAGCAGCAGGATCTGCTTGGCCAGGCGCGCCGCGAGCGGCAGCGTGTTGAGATCCTCGACGGTGTCGAACAGCAGCCGCAGGCGCCGGCAGTTCAGGCGAAGCAGGGCGTCGTAGAGCTCGACGTGACGGGCGAGGAGGTCGTGAAAGTCGGCTCGGCGCACCGCGAGCAAGGTCGTCTCGCCGTGCGCGTGCGCGTCGTGGGTTCGCGGCATGCCGTCGAACAGCGCGATGTCGCCGAACCATGTCCCGGGCTCGACGTAGGTGAGCGTCACCTGCTTGCCAGCCAGCGAGACCGAGCTGACGCGAACCGCGCCCCCGGCGACACCGCACCAGTCCTCCGCGAGCGCGCCGCGCGCCGAAAGAATCGCGCCGTCGTGCAAGCGACGGACCACCGCACGGGACAGGATCGCTTCGCGCAGGGCAAGAGAGAGTCTGGAGAACCACGATCCCGTTTCGACCTTCGATTTCTCGTCGATTGTCAGAAGTTCCGCGCCCATCGCGAGTCCCTCAAGCGACAGCTGCGATCGGCTCAGATGGCACGGAAAAACTGCCCTGTTCGCAGCGCGTCGGAGAGCAGGAAAAGCAGCCGCCTCATTCGCGGAATTGTGTCACGCACGGCAGCGTCCCCAGCCCGCGGCGGAGGCGGTTTGCAAGGGGTCGCGTGCTAGAGTGATTTTCACTTCCGGACCCTCACGCATGCCGCGACTCTTTCGCACTGTTGCCATCGCCTTGGTGGTCCTGTCGACCACGCCGATGGTCGCGGCAATGGGCTTCGCAGGCAGCGTCACGCAAAGCACGCTCGGGCAGCGGCTGAGCTTCGTCGCGAGCGTGACGCTCGAGCCGGACGAATCGATCACGCCAAGCTGCGTCGTTGCCGAATTGCATGCGGGCGAGGCGAGGATCGCGCCCGCCAACGTCCACGTCTCGCTCGGCCCGCCGAGCAGCAGCGGGCAACGCGATGTGCGCATCGACACGTCGATGGCCATCGACGAGCCGGTCGTGACGATCGATCTGGCGATCGGCTGCAACTCGAAGATGTCGCGCCGCTTCGTTGCGTTCATCGACCCACCGGCGCTGCAGCTCGCGGCGACCGCGCCTGCCGAAGGGTCGTTCGATTCGCCATCTAAACCGGCCGCGCAAACTGCCGCTCTGGCCGACGTCGCCCTTCGCGCCGACGCCTCGCGCCGGGGCGCCAAAGTGAAACGTGGCGACGCCTCGCAGCGCAGCGCCTCGGCCGAAAGGCCGGTCGCTGCCCGCGCGTCGATGCCGAACCGGCATGTCGCGCGACTGCAGCTCGATGCGCCGCGCATCGCACTGCGGTCGCGCCCGCAGCCGCAGTCACAGCCCCAGCCGGCGCCGCCACCGTTGGTCGCGGCTCAGCCGGCCTCCGCGCCGCTCCCGCCGCCCACGGCCCCTGCCGCGACTGAGACCACGGTCGCTGTCGCGGCGACCAATCCGCCGCAGATACCTTCGGCCGCCGCAGCCGGCGACCCGGGCGCATCGGCCCCGGCGCAGGCCGACCCAGCCGAGCGAGCCCGCATGCAGCTCCTCGAGACCGGGCTTGCGCAACTGCGCGCCGAGTCGCTTGCCACCAAAAAGACGATCGGGGCGTTGCAGGCGAGGCTTCACGAGGCCGAAGGCGCCCGCTATGCCAATGGCCTGGTCTATGCGCTCGTCGGCATTGCCCTGTCGCTCGGCCTGGCGATCGCCGGCTTGCTCTGGCTGCGGCCTCGGCAGCGCCGCCAGGCACGCTGGTTCGAGGCAGCCGCGAACAGGCATGCGCGGACCATGCGCCTGGCCGAGCACGAGGCGGCGCTCGCCGCGGACATGGGCCCGACGGCGAAGCGCTTGTCGCCCGAGGCGATCGCCGATGTGCGTCGGCATCGGCACGACCGGCCGGCCGGCGCTTTGCCGGTGACCGCACCGGCAACGATCGGCGGCCTCGATGTCACGACGGTCCTCGGGCCGATGCTGACGCCGCCGCTGCAGCTGCAAGCGGAGCCCGACCGGGACGAAGCCACCGGCAACAGCGGCGAGCTGTCGATCGAAGAACTGATCGATCTGGAGCAGCAGGCCGAGTTCTTCGTCGTCCTCGGCCAGGACGATGCGGCCATTGCCCTGCTCGACGGCTACATGCGTCGAGATGCCGGGATCAGCCCGCTGCCGCATCTGCAGCTGTTGGAAATTCACCAGCGGCGCGGCGACCGAGCCGCGTACGAGAGCGTGCGGCACGCCTTCAACAGCCGCTTCCAGGCCAATGCGCCGGAGTGGAGCTCGGACATCCATTTCGGGCGGGCATTGGCCGAGTACCCGCAAACGATCTCGCAGCTTCAGGCCCTCTGGCAGACACCGCTCGCGGCGATGCAGGCGCTCGACGGGCTGCTTTTCCGGCGCGAATCGGCCGATGAGACCTTCGACTTCCCGGCCTACCGCGAACTGCTGTTTCTCTACTCGATCGCGCGCGAGCTTTCCGGCCAGGTCGAAACCGATTTTGGAACGGTCGATGTGCTGTTGCCACTCGACGATGCGCCAACGACCACGATATCGACCTTGCCCGGCGGACTCGAGCTGGCGGTCGATCTCGACGTCTCAAGCTGGCCGCCAGGGGCGACGGCCAACGAGCTGCAGATGCGGCGCGTTGCCGGCGGCCGCTGAGCTTGGGCGGTCGCCGGCGCCGCAGCCGCGTCGCAGCCGCGACGCCGATCCTCAGAGCGAAGCGAGGCGATCGACGGCCAGGGTGAGCGTCTCGTCCTTCTTGGCGAAGCAGAACCGGGCGATGCGCTGCTCGTAGGCATTGGCATACAGGGCAGACAGGGGAATCGCGGCGACGCCGATGGCGGTCGTCAGCCACCTGCAGAAATCGGCTTCGGCAAGCTCGCTGACTGCCGAGTAGTCGGCACACTGGAAATACGTGCCGTCGCACGGCAGTGCCCGCAACCGGGTCCGCGCCAGACCGGCTCGAAACAGATCGCGCTTGCGGCGATAGAACCCGGCCAGGTCGAGATGATGCGAGGGGTCGGCCATGAACGCGGCAATGCCATGCTGCATCGGCGCGTTGACGGTGAAGACATTGAACTGATGCACCTTGCGGAATTCGTCGCTGAGCGCGGCCGGCGCCGCGGCGTAGCCGATCTTCCAGCCGGTCACGCTGTAGGTCTTGCCGAAGCTCGAGATGAGGACGCTGCGTGCCGCCAGCTCCGGATTGCGGGCCACGCTCTGGTGCACGCCGTCGTAGACCATGTGCTCGTAGACCTCGTCGCTGATCACGACCATCCCGGTCGGCCGCAGCAACTCGGCGAGCTGCTCCATCTCGTCTTCGCTCCAGACCCGTCCGCTCGGGTTGTGCGGCGAATTGATGACGATGGCACTGGTACGCGGTGTCATGGCGCTCTTGATCCGATCGAAGTCGGGCGCGAAGCTGCCAGGCGTCAACGGCACGTGGATCGGGGTGGCGCCGGCCAGCACGACACTCGGCGCGTAGCTGTCGTAGCAGGGATCGAGCACGATCGCCTCGTGGCCCGGCCGGACCAGCGCGAGGACGGCGGTGAGGATGGCTTGGGTCGCCCCCGCGGTGACCGTGATCTCCGTCTCCGGGTCGTAGGCGTGGCCGTAAAGCGCCTCGATCTTCGTTGCGATCCGCTCACGCAGCAACGGCACGCCCGTCATCGGCGGGTACTGGTTGAGGCCGGCACGCATCGCCGCATCGACTGCGTCGAGAAGCCGCGGATCGCAGTCGAAATCCGGGAAGCCCTGGCCCATGTTGACCGCGCCATGCTTCTGCGCAAGCGCCGACATGACCGTGAAGATCGTCGTACCCACTTGCGGCAAGCGGCTCTCGACCACCGGCGTTCGGGGCGGCGGCGAGGTCGGCGGATGTGAGCCTGCCGGCATCATGCGGGCCGGCCGCCGGGCCGCCCCAAGGCCGGCCGCGCCCCCTCGGGGGGCAGCGAACGTAGAGAGCGTGGGGGCATCATCAGAGTTGAAAGTCTTGGGCATCGCCCGCCATGGCACGCTCGACCAGGTTGCGCGACAGCCGGTCCGACAGCGTCTCGACGAAGGCATAGACGAAATTGCGCAGATAGGCGCCGCGCTTGAAGGCGATGCGGGCGACATTGACGCCGAACAGATGGCCGGCCGGCCGCGCCACCAGCTCGGAGCCTTGCGCCTCCTCCTGCATCGCGATCTCGGCGACGATGCCGACGCCGAGGCCGAGCCTGACGTAGGTCTTGATGACGTCGGCGTCGATGGCCTCGAGGACGATGTTCGGCACCAGCTTCCGGGTCGCGAAGGCCTGGTCGACGCGCTTGCGTCCGGAGAACGACGGGTGATAGGAGATCAGCGGCAACGATGCCAGGTCCTCGAGGGAGACCCGACCGATCGAAGCCAGCGGATGGCCGGCCGGCATCACCAGGACGTGCTGCCATTCGTAGCAGGGCAGGGTGACGAGATCGGCATAGTCGTGCAGCGACTCGGTGGCGAGGCCGAAATCGCCGACCTCTTCGAAGACCATCTTCGCAACCTGCTCGGGTGTGCCCTGATGCAGGCTGATCGTCACCTTGGGAAAGCGCTTGCGCATCTGGGCGATCGGCCCGGGCAGGAAGTAGCGGGCCTGGCTGTGCGTCGTCGCGATCGAGAGCGTGCCGGCGTCCTGCTTGGAGAACTCGTCGCCGATGCGCTTCAGGTTGCCGACCTCGCGCATGATCACCTCGATCGATTTCAGCACCTCGCGGCCGGGCTCGGTGACGCGGCGCAGCCGCTTGCCGTGGCGCGCGAAGATGTCGATGCCGAGCTCGCTCTCGAGCTCCAGGATGGCCTTCGAGACGCCCGGCTGCGAGGTGAAGAGCGCCTTGGCCGTTTCGGTGAGGTTGAGGTCGCGGCGGACCGCCTCCTGGACGAACCTGAACTGATGGAGGTTCATAAAGCTGAATGGCGAAGCGGCGGATTATTCACCGACGGCGGCCTCGTGCGCGGCGCTGGCGATCGCCGCGATGACGGCGGCGTTTTCACCGATCGCCGGATGCAGCCGGAACGCGGTGTCGGGATGAGCGCCGCGCAGGGCCTCGACAAGCGGCGGCAGGTCGTTGCGCAGATGGCCGCCCTGGCCTAGGAAAAGAGGCACCACGTCGATCCGCGTCGCGCCCGCCGCGACGAGCCGCCGTGCCGCGGTCGCGAGATCGGGCTGCATCAGCTCGAGGAAGGCCAGCTCGATCGGGACTGCCGGCCGCTGCTGGCGCATGCGTTCGGCGATCGTGGCGAAGGGCTCGGCCCAACGGGGGTCGCGGGCGCCATGCGCAAACAGGATGATGGAACGATCGGGCATCGCCATGTCAGCGGTATCGGACCAGCCAGCTGAAAGCCGCCAGCGAGGCCAGCAGATAGAGCGCCCCTGGCGCTGCCGCGACGATCCAGGGCGTCCAGTTGGCGAGCAGCCCGAGGTGGCGGAAGACGTTGTTCAGCAGCACGAAGGAGACCCCGAGCATGATGCCGATGAAGACCTTGACACTGACGCTGCCGGAGCGGGCCCGCAGGTATGCGAACGGCAACGCCAGGCCGACCATGACCAGGCAGGCGAAGGGATAGAGGGCGCGCTTCCAGAACTGGATCAGCTGCGCCTGCGTCGTCTGCTCGTTGTCGGCAAGGTGGGCGATGTAGCGCCAGAGCTCGAGCGTCGACATGGTTGTCACCGGCAGCACGGCCGCCGCCACCACCGCGGGGGACAGGGCGCTCCGCCAGACCAGCGTCTCCGCCTGGTCCTCCTTGACCGAGGCGGCGATGCCGGCATCGAGCCAGTGCGTGACTGCGACGTCACGGAGCGTCCAGGCGCCGTCCCTGGCGACCGTGGCGCTCGCTGCCGACGTCCGGGTCAGCAGGCGGCCGTCGGCGTCGAATTCGAAGATGCGGATGCCGCGCAGCATGGTCCCGCCTTCGGCCGCGCCGATGTTGATGGAGTAGCTGCGGTCGCCCTGCGGCGTCCTGGCGTGCTCCTTGATCCAGGCACCGGAGCGTTCCAGCGTCGAGACGCCGCTGAAGCCCGCATGCAACTGGCTGGCGACACGTTCCGAGAATGGAGCCGCGTAGTCGCCGCAGGCGAAGGTGAAGACGCCGAATGCCATCGCCAGAGTCATCAGCAATCCCAGCGCCCGGCCGGGGCCGAGACCGCCGGTGCGAAGGATCGTGTATTGCGAGGTCTGGGCCAGCCGTGCCAGTGCGTAGATGCTGCCGATCAGTACCGCGATCGGCATCAGCTCGTAAAGGTGGCCAGGTGCAAGCAGCAGGGAATAGGCGGCCGCCTGGAGCGCGGTGTAGCCACGCTTGCCGACCGCGCCGAGCTCATCGACGAAGTCGATGAAGAAGAAGAGGGCGAGGAACGCGAGCGCAACGAAGCCGACCGCAGAGGCAATGTCAGCGTAGAAGAGCCGCCGGACCGTCCTCATGCGGGACGCGGCGCGGCCACCGGCTGGGGCCGCGATCGGTTGCGCGGGCCGCGGTTGGTGCCGTGCTCGCGCCACCAGATCAGGCTCATCGCGACCGCAAGGACGCCGCCGTGCAGGGCCAGAAGGGCCGGGGCGAGGCTGACCCGGCCCGAGCCCACCCACGACTGCGACAGATTGATGAAGTTGTAGTACGCGAAAAAGCCGAGCAGCGCGAACAGCAGGTTCCAGTTGCTGGCATGGCGCGGGTTCGACGCCGACATGCCGACCCCGAGCAGCAGCATGTTCGCCCCGGCGAACACCAGGCCGATCCGCCACGCCAGCTCGCCCTGGTTGGGAGCGGTCGGGTTGCCGAGCAACTCGAAGGTGGTGCGCGCCTTCGGCACCATGCCGCCGGCGCCGTCGAGCGCGCGGTCGCCGGCAAGCGCTCGATACCGTTCGAAGCGCGACAGCGTCTTGTCGCCGTTCTTCGTGTCCTGCTCGTTGCGTTGACCCCGTTCGAGCGCGATGAAGCGCTCGCCCGCGATGGTCTCGATCCGGCCGCTGCGTGCGGTCGTGACCGACTCGGCGCTGCCATGCGCAGCGACGATCACGACGTTGTGACCGACCGACGGGTCGCTCGCGCTGCCTTCGAAGAAGAACGTGCGCTGGCCGTCGCCCGAGGTCTGGAACTGGCCCGGCGCGACACGGGAAAGATCGGAGCGCTGCTCGAACTGATTCTTCAGCTCGGCGATGCGTTGGTTCTGCCAGGGCCAGACGAAGAGGGCGAGCAACGCGATCACGAGCAGGACCGGCCAGCCGGTCTGCAGAACGGGCCGGATGAAGCGTTTCAGCGGCACGCCGCTGGCAAACCAGATCGTCATCTCGCTGCCCCGGTACATCCGCGACAGTGTCGCAACGATCGCGACGAACAGCGACAGCGCGAGCATCGTCGACAGCTGGCCGAGACCGATGTAGGCGAGCAGCAGTGCGACGTCCTGCGGCGAGACGCTGCCGAGCGCAGCCTGGCCCAAGGTCCGGATGAACATGATGGTCAGGACGATCGTGAGAATGACCACCAACGTGCCGACGAAGTTGCGCGCCAGCTCTCGCCGCAATGTGGAATCGAATAACATGATCGGCTGCCTACTGCGTGCTTCCCGCGCCCCGGAATTATGGACTTCAGTCATCGCCTGGCCGCTCCGGGAAGCCTCGATCGCGTCGACGTCGACGGGCTGGTCCTGGTGACGTGCGGCGACGGCCTCGACCCGGCTCTCAGCGCGCCCCTTGCGACGCTCCTCGGCGATGCCGTCGCTAGCGGCGACATCACGTTGAAGAAGGGCAAGTCGCTCTATCTGCACCGGCCCGCCGCGATGGCGGCGCAGCGCGTCATCGTCGTCGTTGCCGGCGACGACTCGGCGAAGGCCTTCAAGACAGCGGCCGCGCACGGCTTCGCGGCATTGAAGTCGAGCGGCGCGCGCAGCCTTGGGCTCGGCTGGGCCGGCACGCAAAGCCTCGGCGAGGCGCATGCCGAAGCCGCCGTCACGGCACTTGCCGATGCCATGTATCTGTATCGGCACAGCAAGCCGAGCGCAGCAGCCGCGTGGACACCGAAATCGCTGGCCTTGCTCTGCCAGAAGGCCGATGCCAGCGCGGTTCAGCGCGGCCTGAAGCGCGGCGCCGCGATCGCCGAGGGGGTCACCCTGGCGCGCGAATTCGGCAACCGGCCGGGCAATCAGTGCACGCCGACATGGCTCGGCCAGCAGGCGAAGAAGATCGGCAAGGAGTTCGGCCTCGACGTCGAGGTGCTCGGCCGGAAGGAAGTCGAAAAGCTCGGCATGGGCTCGTTCCTCGCCGTGGCGCAAGGGTCCGACGAGCCGTTGCGCTTC
This sequence comes from Pseudomonadota bacterium, assembly GCA_030946925.1. Classification (GTDB taxonomy): domain Bacteria; phylum Pseudomonadota; class Gammaproteobacteria; order Burkholderiales; family Burkholderiaceae_C; genus Schlegelella_A. Next base: position 8,106 of record JALYXU010000189.1, on the reverse strand, counting down.
ATCGTCGCCCGCTACGACGGCGCCGCCAAGTCGGTGCCGCCGGTGGTCCTGGTCGGCAAGGGCATCACCTTCGACACCGGTGGTATTTCCCTGAAGCCCGGCGGCGAGATGGACGAGATGAAGTTCGACATGTGCGGCGCCGCCAGCGTGCTCGGCACCCTGCACACGATCGCCTCGCTGAAGCCGAAGCTCAACCTGGTCTGCATCGTCCCGTCGTGCGACAACATGCCGAGCGGAAGCGCGGTCAAGCCAGGCGATGTGGTGACGAGCATGTCGGGCCAGACGATCGAGATCCTCAACACCGACGCCGAGGGCCGCCTGATCCTCTGCGATGCGCTGACCTACGCCGAGCGCTTCAAGCCGGCGGTGGTGGTCGACGTGGCGACGCTCACCGGCGCCTGCGTGATCGCGCTCGGTCACCACAATTCGGGCCTCTTCACCGCCGACGACGCGATCGCGGCGTCGATGAGCGCGGCGGCCAAGGCAGCGCTCGATCCGTGCTGGCGGATGCCGCTCGACGAGGAGTACGACGAGGCGCTGAAGAGCAATTTCGCGGACATGGCCAACGTCGGCGGCCGGCCCGGCGGCGCGATCACGGCAGCGATGTTTCTGCGCCGCTACACCGCGAAGTTTCCGTGGGCTCATCTCGACATCGCCGGCACCGCCTGGAAATCGGGCGCTGCCAAGGGCGCAACGGGCCGGCCGGTTGGCCTCCTCAGCCACTTCGTTCTGTCGCACGCGAAGTGACGATGAGCGCTTGACTGGAATCGGCCGATCGCCATGACCGAGATCGGATTCCATTTCAACGTCGGCGCGCCTGCCGGCTACGCCTGCCGGCTCGTGCGCAAGGCGCTCCGGCAGGGCTCGCCGGTCACCGTCACCGGCCCGCGGCCGCTCCTCGAGACGATCGACCGCGAGCTATGGGCGCTCGGTCCCACCGAGTTCGTGCCACACGCCTGGACTGCCGACGCCACCGCAGTGCCGGCGCGTCTGCACCCGAGCACTGCGTGGCTGGCAAGCGAGCCGCTCGACGCGCCGCTGCATCATGCCCTCGTCAACGTCGGCACGACCGTGCCACGTGGCTTCGAGTCGTACCGGCGCTTGATCGAAGTGATCTCCGCCGATGAGCCCGATCGGGTCGCGGCGCGAGAGCGCTGGAGGAGCTATGCCGGGCGAGGCTACGCGATCCAACGCCACCAGGTCGCCGAATGACGCGTCTTTCGCGCGTTCGGGTCGACTCGTCGGGACCATTGCAATGAGCACCGGCCGCCAGGGGCCGCCCGCCGTGGTCCCGACTCTGACGGAAGTGGTCGACTGGCCGGAGGAAGGCTCGGCCGAAACTGACCGTCCGGCAAAAGAGCAGGTGCCGCCGGCGCCGGCTGCGCCTCCGGCGAGCGTCCAGACGCCGGCGTCGAATCCGACTGTGCCTGCAAAGTTGGCGCCGGTGCCGACCCCGCCGCCCGCGCCGAACCCAGCGCCGGTGTCGATGCCGATGCCGACGCCGGTTCCGGCCCCCATGCCGGCCCCGACGTCGGCACGCGTGCCCGCCGCGCCGCCGAGGTCCGATCTGCCTCCCGCTCCCGCCCCGGCTTCGATGGCGTCTGCGTTGCCCGCGTTGCCGTCAATCCCGCCGACACCGATACCGATTCCGGCGGCCAACGTCGGCACGTCGGGCACGGCGCCTTTCGCGGTGCAGCCAGCCCCGGCTCTCAGCCCGGCGGTCCCGGTGGCATCTGTTGCGGCGCAGGCGACTCGGCTCCCGCCTGCAGCGGCCGCGATGACGGTCCCGGCGACCGCGCCGCCGACCTCGGTGATCGCCACGGCGGTCGCAAGCGCAGTTCCGCTGACTGGGCCGATTGCTGCTGGACCACCGATTGCAGCAGGCACAGGCACGCGCCCCATTCAGGCGGCGCAACCGGCACAGCCGGTCCAGCCGGCCCCGCCGGCGAGGCCGACACCGCCGGCGACCCCGGTTGTCGACGCGAAGGCAGATCAATCGCAGGCTGTCAAACGCAGCCTCGCCGAGGTGCAGCGACAGGTCGACCTCATGCTCGAAGTGCGGCTGCGCGAAGTCCTTGCCCCGCTGCTGGCGCGAGCGGCCGACACGCTGGTTCGCGATGCGCGCAAGGAGCTGACGGCGGCGATGAAGGACGTCGTCACCCGAACCATCGCGGAGGAACTGGCGCGGCGCGGCGGGCATTGAGGTCCGGCCGGTTGAGATCGTATTTGGAGGCTCATCTCGGGCACGAAAAGTTCCTCGCCGAGAGGCGAGGAATCGGGGGCGGATCGCCTTCCATTTCGGTTATCGTCTCGCGCTTCGGCGAGCCCACGAGCGCGCCACATTCCATGAACCGGAGATAGCCCATGCAGACCAGATTCAATGTGATTGCCGCGGTCGCGGTCGCGATGTTTGCCGCCTCTGCACAGGCACAAGACATGGTCGTCCGGATCGGCCACGTCGCGCCGACCAGCGGCGGCCAGGCGCACCTGGGCAAGGACAACGAGAACGGCGCGCGCATGGCGATCGACGACCTCAATGCCAAGGGCGTGACGATCGGCGGCAAGAAGGCCAGGTTCGAGCTGATGGCAGAAGACGACGCTGCGGATCCGAAGCAGGGCACGGCGGTCGCGAACAAGCTGGTCGACGCCAAGGTCAACGGCGTCATCGGCCATCTGAACTCGGGCACGTCGATCCCGGCGTCGAAGATCTACAGCGACGCCGGGATCCCGCAGATCTCGCCGTCGTCGACCAACATGACCTTCACCCGCCAGGGCTTCAAGACGACGTTTCGCGTCGTTGCAGACGATGGATCGCTGGGCGGCACGCTTGGCCGGTATTCAGTGAATGCGCTGAAAGGGAAATCGATCGCCGTTGTCGACGACCGGTCCGCGTACGGCCAGGGTGTCGCGGCTGAATTCACGAAGGCTGCGAAGGCCGCGGGCGGCAACATCGTCGACACGCAATTCACGAACGACAAGGCGACCGACTTCAGCGCCATCTTGACGGCGATCAAGGCAAAAAAGCCTGACGTCGTCTTTTTCGGTGGCATGGACAGCGTCGCCGGGCCGATGCTGCGGCAAATGAAGCAGCTGGGCATCAATGCCAAGTACATGGGTGGAGACGGCATCTGCTCAGCGGAGCTGCCGAAGCTGGCGGCCGGCTCGATGGCCGACGGTCAGGTCGTGTGTGCGGAAGCCGGCGGCGTCGAGGGCTCGCAGCAAGCAGCCATGGACAAGTTCAAGGCTGACTACAAAAAGAAATACGGCATCGACGTGCAGCTCTACGCACCGTATGTCTACGACGCGCTCAACGTGATGGTTGCGGCGATGGTCAAGGCCGGCTCGTCCGATCCCAAGGTGTATCTGCCGGTTTTGGCTAAAACCACCGACTACAAGGGCGTCACCGGCAACATCTCGTTCGACGAGAAAGGCGACATCAAGAACGGCGCTCTGACGCTCTACACGTACAAGGGCGACAAGAAGGAAAAGATCGCCGTCGTGCACTGAACGCGGTCGCCTTTGGATCGAATGGGCGCCGTGAGGCGCCCATTTTTGTGTCGCGTCGCGTATGGCCCCTCGGATCCCTGCGTCGATCGTGCGGTAGTACATCTGGCAACCGTTCCTTGCAGCTCGGCGTCGAATGCGTCACGCAGAATTGCGCACGGCCGGAACCCGGCTCGTTCACGATTCGTCATCGGTGGCTGGCACATGGAGAACGTCATGAAGAAGAGTGCAATGTTGCTGGTCGCGGGCTTGGCTGCCAGCGGCTTCGTCTTTGCGGGGAGTCGCGCCGCCAACGTCGGCACGACCGCCGATGCCCCAGGCGCCTCGGCGTCGGCACCTGCCTCCGCCCTCAGCACGACCCGCGTCGCAGCCGAGATCAAGGGCAATCTCAGCTCCTCGAGCAGCAGCAGAGACAGCGGCAAGGATCCCTACACAGTGCCCCTGTTCAAGGACGCCAAGCAGCTGCGCTAGGGCCGACATGACGAGCGCCCGGTACTTCGGCGCAGTCTGTGCGCTCGCGATGGCGTTGCATTGCCAGCTCGCGGCCGCGGCACCCGGCGACGTCTATGTCGCGGCGCACCGGACGAGGGACGGCAGTCTGGTCCCTGCGAACGTGCCGCCGTCCTCCGGTGGCACCCATGCCTCCCGGCATCCCCGCCACGGCAGGTTCGCAACTTCGCGCTCGACGCGTGGTGCCTTCCTGCCGCCGATCCTCGCCGGGGCCCGGCCGATCCGACGATAGGTGACGACGGCGCCGCCCGAAAGGAGCGGGCCTGGCTCCTCAGGAGGTCACGCGGTCCTCAGCCCGAAACGCTGGTGAGAACCACGCGGCCGTCCCGCGGATCGATCTCACAATCGAAGCCGAACAGCGTCGACGGAGCCCCCGGCCCCGGCAGCGCATGGCCGCTGCCGTGCAATTGCGCGCGAGTGCTGCTTTGTTGACTCAACGTCCGGGTCGCCGCATCGAAGCTGATCTGCGAGACCCGCGGCCAGCGCTCCTTGAGAGCTTCGGCGGCACTGGATTCGCAGGCAGTCGGCGACAGCTGGCTCAGGTCGGGCTCGACCGGCGGGCGAGCGGCGCTCTCCGGCGCGGCAGGGGTCACGTCGCGCATGACCAGGCCAACGGCTTCGGACGTGCGCACGTCGACGTTGCAGTTGTAATAGAAGCTTCGCATGCCGCCGGCGCCGCGCCAGCGCCCTACCCCGCGCAGCACGATCTGGCTGTCGCTCGACAGGCTCGGCTGCACGGTCGGCGGAGCGCTGAATGTCAGATCGACTGCAGGCGTGGCCTGCCACGGCAGCGCCTGGCGGGCCGCCCGCTGGCAAGCCTCGATGGCAGCGGCGTGAGGGCCCTCCGGCTTGCCGGTGGTGGGCTGTGCTTCTGCCGACAGCGACAGGGACAGCGCGCCGATGCAGAGGCCTGACGCCGCAAGGGCAGGGAGGGCAGGGAGGGCAGGTAAGACGATGCGGTGCATGTCCGCAGTGTGGACCAGGCGACTGTGTTTGTCGCTGCCACCTGTGCGTACAGGTCTCGAACGAGGTGGCGGTTCCGATTCGAGTGCGCGGCAGCACGCTTTGCGCGCGGCAAGTTCCGACGTAACCTTGCCATCGCTGCGCGCCGGAGCTGGATTTGCGACGCCCAGTATCCAGCTCCGCCGGTGACAACCCCTTCATCAGGAGAGCCTCATGGCATTGATTGGTTGGCCGAAGACGATCGACTGGACTGTTTTCGGGGCGCCGCTGGCGGCCGTCCCCAGCTCCTACGGTGGATCGCATACCGATTGCCACATCGAGATCGCGTTCGACTACTCGTGGCACGGCACCAGACGGGTCCGGCCGGGCGGCGACTACCAGCTCAGCGACGTCAAGGTGATCGTCAAGATCGACCACTTGGACACATGGGTGCTCGCAGGCGTTGCCAAGGCGGTCAACCAGGCCCGGGTGCTCAAGCACGAGCAAGGTCACTACAACATCGCCGGCATCACCGCGCGCGACGTCGATCGGGCCTTGTCCGCGCTGCGAAATGCCGACTCGAGCGCCCTCGAGGCGGAGGCGAGCTCGGTGGCCGACGCCATCATCGCTGCGGGCCAAGCGGAAGAAGACACTTACGACGACGACTCCGCGAATGGCGGCACCGACCACGGCAACGACTTCACGCAGCAGGCGACGTGGAACTCACAGATCGCGGCCGCGAAGTCGCTCGCTGGCCTCCCGTGAAGTCCGAAAACTCGCATGAGTGCTGGGCGCTTGGCGGAGAGGGCGGGATTCGAACCCGCGGGGGGTAATTAGCCCCCACACGCTTTCCAGGCGTGCGACTTAAACCGCTCATCCACCTCTCCGGTGGCAGTGAATCTTAGCCGAGGGCCCGGCTCATGCAGGGCGTGGCAGCGGCGCTCTCGTCAGGGCCATGGCGGTCGCGATCAGCCCGGAAACCTCGGACAGATTGCCGGGCACGATCATGGTGTTGTTCTTCTGCGCAAGCTGAGCGAAGGCGTCGACAGCCTGCTGCGCCACCTTGAGCTGCACCGCCTGCTCACCGCCCGGCTGACGAATCGCTTCGGCGACCTTGCGGATCGCATCGGCGGTCGCATCGGCCACCGCGACGATCGCCGCGGCGTCGCCCTGAGCCTTGTTGATCTCGGCCTGGCGCTGCCCTTCGGATCGTGCGATGTAGGCCTCGCGCTCGCCGGTGGCGATGTTGATCTGCTCTTGCTTTCGGCCCTCGGAGGCGGCGATCAGCGCACGCTTCTCGCGTTCGGCCGTGATCTGCGCCTGCATCGAACGCAGAATCTCGGCAGGCGGTGTCAGGTCCTTGATCTCGTAACGCAGCACCTTGACGCCCCAGTTGGTGGCCGCCTCGTCGAGCGCGTTGACGACGTGTGCGTTGATCGAATCGCGCTCCTCGAAGGTCCGGTCGAGCTCCATCTTGCCGATCACCGAGCGCAGCAGCGTCTGCGCAAGTTGCGTGATCGCGAAGACGTAGTTCGAGGAACCGTAGCTCGCGCGCATCGGGTCGGTGATCTGGTAATAGATGATCCCGTCGACCTGAAGCTGGGTGTTGTCGCGCGTGATGCAGACCTGGCTCGGCACGTCGAGCGGCACTTCCTTCAGGGAATGCTTGTAGGCGACGCGCTCGATGAAAGGCATCACGAAGCTCAACCCCGGCGTCAAGGTCCGGTCGTACTTGCCGAGCCGCTCGATCACCCAGGCGTGTTGCTGCGGCACGATCTTGAAGGTCTGAAAGATGAAGATCGCGGCAATGACGGCGATGACGAGGGCGACTTCCATGAGGCGATCTCCAGGAAAAAAGTGATTGTCAGTGCGCCGACTGGGGGTGGGGCGACTGCGGCGCGCGCGGAGAGAGAACCAGCCAGTTGCCCTCGACCGCTGACACGGTGTGCTCACCGGCTTGCGGCACCGCGCCTGGTTCCAGGCGAGCGCCCCAACTCGAGCCGCGGTGCTGCACGCGCGCCGTCCGATCGCCGGCCCAGGCATCGACGTGGACGTGTTCGCCGATGTCGAGGTTGACGTCGCGGTTCTGACGTGCGGCCACGGCCGCGCCGTCGCCGCGCGCGCGTCGGTGCCAGTGCCAGACCAGGGTCGCGCCGCCGCCGACGGCCGCCGCGACAACGAGCTGCAAGGCAAGCGCCAGCCCGAGCGACGCGGCGATCGCGGCGGCACCCAGACCGAGCGCGATCATCAACAGATAGAAGGTGCCGGTGGCCAGCTCGGCAGCCACCGCGAGGCCGGCGACGATCCACCAGCCCGTTGCCGCAGAAACTTCCATGAGGCTCTCCCGTTGCCTGCGTCGGCAGCGAGTGTAGGGGCGCGCCTGCGAGCCCTACACTGCGCGCTTTCCGATCGCCCCACTTTCAGGCCAATGCCGATGCTGCGCTTCCAGTTTCCGATCGTGATCATCGACGAGGACTATCGTTCCGAGAACGCATCCGGGCTGGGCATCCGTGCCCTTGCGGCGGCGATCGAGAAAGAAGGGATCGAGGTGCTTGGGACGACCAGCTACGGCGACCTTTCGCAGTTCGCGCAGCAGCAAAGCCGGGCCAGCGCTTTCATCCTGTCGATCGACGATGAGGAGTTCACCGAAGGACCCGACCTCGATCCGGCGGTCTTGAACCTGCGCAAGTTCATCACCGAGGTGCGGTTCAAGAACTCCGACGTGCCGATCTATCTCTATGGCGAAACGCGGACCTCGCAGCACCTGCCCAACGACATCCTGCGCGAGCTGCACGGCTTCATCCACATGTTCGAAGACACGCCGGAGTTCGTGGCCCGGCACATCATTCGGGAGGCGCGCAGCTATCTCGACGGCGTTGCCCCGCCGTTCTTCCGTGCCCTGGTCGACTACGCGCAGGACGGCTCCTATTCATGGCATTGCCCTGGCCACTCCGGCGGCGTCGCCTTCCTGAAGAGCCCGGTGGGCCGGATGTTTCACCAGTTCTTCGGCGAGAACATGCTGCGCGCCGACGTCTGCAACTCGGTCGACGAGCTCGGCCAGTTGCTCGACCACACCGGGCCGGTCGCGGCCAGCGAGCGCAACGCCGCGCGCATCTTCAACGCCGACTACTGCTACTTCGTCACCAACGG
>JALYXU010000183.1 GCA_030946925.1 Pseudomonadota bacterium | reverse complement strand
CGGGTAGCTCGAGAGCAGCAGCGTCTGCGAGAGGGGGATCATCGGCCCGGCGACCAGGCCTTGCAGGACCCGGAACGCGATCAGCATGCCGATGTTCGGGGCCAGCCCGCCCAGCCACGAGGCGATCACGAACAGCACGATGCTGGAGACGAACAGCCGGACCGGGCCGAAGCGTTGCGTCAGCCAGCCCGTGAGCGGCACCGAGATCGCGTTGGCGACCGCGAACGAGGTGATGACCCAGGTGCCTTGCGACGGGCTGACGCCCATGTCGCCGGCGATCGCCGGGATCGAGACGTTGGCGATCGACGTGTCGAGCACGTTCATGAAGGTCGCGAGCGAGAGCGCGATCGTGCCGAGCACGAGAGCGCCGCCGGCGAGCGGCGCGGGAGCCGGCGCGGCCGAGGCCATCAGCGCGCTGCCGTGGGCGCCGCGGAAATCCCGGCCGAGGCACGGCCGATGTTGGCGGCGATGACGCGGCGGACATCGGCATCGGCCTGTGCGTTGGCATCGTCGAACACCGCCGTCGCCGAATGCGCGGGCCGGCCGCCCGCGTCGGACAGCATCCGGCCATCGGTGTTTCGGACATCGACCTTGGCGTCCATCGACAGGCCGACCCGAAGCGGATGGGCCGCCGTTTCCTTCGGATCGAGGGCGATCCGGACCGGCACCCGCTGCACCACCTTGATCCAGTTGCCGGTGGCGTTCTGCGCCGGCAGCAGCGCGAATGCGGAACCCGTTCCAGCGCCCAGGCCCTCGATCGTGCCGTGGTACTCGACCTTGCTGCCGTAGACATCGGCGACCAACGTCGCCGGCTGGCCGATGCGCAAGTTGCGGAGCTGGCCTTCCTTGAAGTTCGCATCGACCCAGAGGTCGTTCAAGGCCACGACCGAGAGCAGCGGCGTGCCGGCCTGGACCCGCTGGCCGAGCTGGACGCTGCGCCGCGCGACGTAGCCGTCGACAGGCGCGAGCAATTCCGAGCGGTGCAGCCCGATCCAGGCCTCGCGGACCCGCGATGCTGCGCGCAGCACGTTCGGATGCTGCTCGACCGACACGCCTTCGGTCAACGACTGGTTCGACGCCAGCTGCTCACGGGCCGCGAGCGCTGCCGACTCGGCCGCCAACATCGCGCTCCTTGCGACCGTGACCTGCGCCTGCACGTGATTGAATTCCTCCTTGCCGACCGCGCCCGTCGCGACCAGCGGCGCGCGCCGCGACACATCTTCCTCGGCCCGCGCGACCTCGCTGCGGGTCCGCGCCAGATCGGCCTCGCGTGCTGCGATCTGCGCCTTCAGCGAGCCGTTGTTGACGAACAGCGTCCGCGTCTCGCGCACCGCCTGGGCCAGCTGGGCCTCGGCCTGCTCAAGGCTCACCCGTGCGTCGGCGGTGTCGAGCTTGACGAGAGACTGGCCGGCCTTGACGAAATCGGTGTCGTCCGCGGCGATCGCGACGACGGTGCCGGCGATCTGCGGCGTCAGTTGCACGACGTTGCCCTGAACGTAGGCGTTGTCCGTGTTCTCGAAGTGATTGAGCACCAATGCCCAGTAGATGCCATAGGCGATGGCGCCCAGCAGAACCACCGCACCGACGCCGAGCAGGGCGACCTTGCGCCGCGGATTGGCCTTCGAAGTTTCGGGCGGCGTGGCTGCGGGCGCAGCCGGGGCAGCGGGAGCGGCTGGCGCAGCGGCGGGCTGCAGGGCCGTCGGCGCAGCCGGGCCGGCTGGTCGGGCGGCGCCGCTGTCCGCGGGGTCGGCAGGAACCGGCCCGGCGCGGCGCCCGGGATCGTTGGCAGCGAGCGGCTGGTGTGCGGAAGGACGCTTGGCGTCTGCAGAATTCATCTCGGTGGGTCTCGGAAGAATGACGCGCCTGGAACAGCCGTCAGGACGATGCGGCTTGCGTGGTTTGGCTGGCGTAACCGCCGCCGAGCGCGCGCACCAGCTGCATCTGCACATCGAGGCCGCGTGCACGCAGATCGACGCCGAGGCGGCGTTGCGTCAGCACGTTGGTCTCGGCCGTCAGGACGGTGAGGTAGGTCGTGAGGCCAGCCCGAAAGCGCTGGCTGGCGATGTCGTAGGCCGCTTCTGCCGAGCGTTGCGCGTCGGCTTGCTCGCGCAGCTGCCGCTCGATCGCGGCGACCGAGCCGATCTGGTCGGCAACGTCGCGGACGGCGTCGATGACGTTGCCGTTGTAGCTTTCGATGGCGGCGTCGAGGTCGGCAGTGCGACCGCGCAGGCTGGCGCGCAGCCGGCCCGCATCGAAGATCGGCAGGCTGATGGCCGGGCCACCGCCGAACTGCTCGCTGCCGGCGCGAAGCAGGCGATCGAAGCCGACGCTCGAGAAGCCGACGAAGGCCGTGAGGTTGATGTTCGGATAGAACTGGGCGCGCGCCAGGGCGACCTCGCCGCCGGCTGCCTCGACGCGCCAGCGCGCGGCGACGATGTCGGCGCGACGGCCCAGCAGGTCGGCCGGAACAACTCCCGGAACGGCCACCGCGCGCACTGCCGAAAGGCGCGGCGTCAAGGCATCGAAGGCGTTGGGCGGCAGCACCGCGAGCGCCGCCAGTGCATGCCTCGCCAAGGCGACCTGCTCGTCGATGGCTTCGATCTGCGCCCGCGTCTCCGGCAAGGCACCTTCGCCCTGACGAAGCTCGACGGTCGTGTCGAGCCCGGCGGAAACGCGCTGCCGGATCAGGCTGAGAACCTGGTCACGCTGCGTCAGCGATTGCTGCAGCACCTCGCGCTGGTCGAGCAGCCTGGCCAGCTGCACGTAGTTGCGAGCGACGTTGACCGCGACCAGCACCCGGGCCGCGCCGGCATCGGCTTCGGCGGCGCGCTGCGTGCCGACTGCGGCGTCGAGCGCGGCGCGGTTGCGGCCGAACAGATCGAGGTCCCAGGAGCCGTTCAGCTGCAGCGTGCCGAGATCGATGATCGATCCGGCGAGCGGCGGCGGATAGATGCCGGTCGCGGTGATGCGCTGGCGCGTGGCGCTGCCCTGACCGGTCAGCTGCGGCCCTTCGGCGGCGCGGGCGGCGCCGACGTTCGATTCGGTCCGAGCCACCCGCGCCTGAGCAGCGAGGAGATTGGGCGAGCCGGCAATCGACTTGTCGATCAGATCGCTCAGCACGCCGTCGCCGAAGCCTCGCCACCAATCGGCGGCAATCGGCGCACCGGCAGCCGCGTTCATCGTGGTGCCAGCATTCCCGGCAGGCGCAACGACGCCGATGGTTGCCGGGTCGATCAGCTTTGCCGAGCCGACGATCCCGGCCGAGCTGGCACAGCCGGCCAGTGCCATGACGACGCTGGCGGTCAAGGCGATGACGACGGTCGTGATCGTGCGCGCCGCGCCGTCGAGGCGAAGCCCTTGCGCGGCTCGGCAGATCTTCATTTCGTCGCCTTCGCGGCACCGGCCTCGGCGTTGTCCAGCATGCGCTGCAGGAAGCTTTTCAGTTGATTCCATTCGGCCTTCGAAAATCCGGCGAGATGGGCGTTCATCACTTCGGCGAGCTCGGCCGGCACCCGGCTGGCCGCCTTTTCCCCTTCTGCGGTGAGCTCGATCCGCACCACCCGACGGTCGTCGGTCGAACGCAGGCGTCGACAAAAGCCCTTTGTCTCGAGCCGGTCGAGGAGGCGGGTCATGGCGCCGGGGTCGGTCTGCAGCTCGCGCGCCAGCTCGGCCACGGTGGAGGCGCGGGCGCAGCGCAGCATGAAGAGCGGGCCCCACTGCGCATGGGTGATGCCTTGCGGCTCGAGCCGCTTGTCGGTCGCCTGCGCGATCGCCATGAGGACCCGCTTCATGAGATAGCCGACGCTCTCGTCGGCCGAATAGCCAGCGGCGCTGTAGAACCGGACCGGGCAGGGATCTCGCGACATGCCGCAAATATACGTGCATAGGCAATCAATGTCAAGGCTTTCAATGCCCGGGCGCTCACTGCCGAAGCTTTATTTGCACGAGCCTCCTTTGCCGCGCGTGGGGCCGGTCCCTCCGCACCTAAACTTTGCGGGTGCCGGTGTCGCCTTCCCTCAGTGCCCAGCCGGGCCGCGACGTTCGTTCGCTGGCCGGCCTGCTGCCCTTCCTGCATCCGTACCGGCTGCGCATCGCTGCGGCGGCGTTGTTCCTGGTTCTGGCCGCGGCGAGCACGCTGGTCTTTCCGCTGGCCCTGCGGTCCCTGATCGATCAGGGCTTCGTCGCGACCGATCCCGGCGCCCGCGTGATGGCTCTGCGCCAGCATTTCTTCGCCCTGTTCGGCGTCGGCGCCGCGCTCGGTGTCTTCTCGGCGGCGCGCTTCTACATGGTCAGCTGGCTCGGCGAACGCGTCACCGCCGACCTGCGCAACGCCGTCTACGCCCACGTCGTCCGGCAAAGCCCGGAGTTCTTCGAGACGACCCAGACCGGCGAGGTGCTGTCGCGGCTGACCACCGACACGACGCTGGTCCAGACCGTCGTCGGCTCGAGCCTGTCGATGGGCCTGCGCAACACCGTGATGGGCATCGGCGCGATGGCGATGCTCATCGTCACCAACCCGGTGGTGATGACGCAGGTGCTGGGCATCCTCGTGCTCGTCGTCCTGCCGTCGCTCTATTTCGGACGACGGGTGCAGCGCTTGTCGCGCGCCAGCCAGGACCGGGTCGCCGATTCGAGCGCGATCGCGGCCGAAGTCCTGAACGCGGTGCCGGTCGTGCAAAGCTACCTGCAGGAAGAGCGCGAGGCGGTGCGCTTCAACGTGTCGACCGAGCGCGCCTTCGTCACCGCCGTACGCCGCACGTCGATGCGCTCGTTCCTCGTCGCATTCGTCATCAGCGCGACCTTCGGGGCGCTGCTCTGGGGCCTTTATCAAGGCACCCAGGCGGTGGTCCGCGGCGACATCAGCGCCGGTCATCTGGGCGAGACCGTCGTCTACGTGATCATCCTGGTCAGCAGCGTCGCAGTGCTGTCGGAGGTCTATGGCGACCTGCTGCGTGCGGCCGGCGCGACCGAGCGGCTGATGGAGTTGCTGCAACTGCGTTCGCCGGTGGTCTCGCCGGCGGTGCCGCAGGCGATCGCGGCATCGAGCGGCGGTGCCTCGGTGAGCCTCGAGCAAGTCACGTTTCGCTATCCGTCGCGGCCGCTGCATCCGACCCTGATCGACTTCAGCCTTGCCGTCGCGCCCGGCGAAACGGTGGCGCTGGTCGGCCCGAGCGGCGCCGGCAAGAGCACGGTCTTCCAGCTCATCCTGCGCTTCTACGACGTCGAGGCCGGTGCCGTGCGCGTCGACGGCACGCGCGTCGAAGAGGCCTCGCTCGACGCGCTCCGGGCGCGCATCGGCATCGTTCCGCAGGACAGCGTCATCTTCTCTGCCGACGCGATGGAAAACATCCGCTACGGCCGGCCCGATGCGAGCGATGCGGAGGTCGTGGCCGCTGCCACCGCCGCGTACGCCAACGACTTCATCACGGCCTTGCCGGAGGGCTACAAGACCTTCCTCGGCGAGCGCGGCGTGCGCCTGTCGGGCGGGCAGCGCCAGCGCATCTCGATCGCCCGGGCAATGCTGAAGAACCCGCCGCTGCTGCTCCTCGACGAGGCGACCAGCGCCCTCGACGCCGAGGGCGAGCGGATGGTGCAGGCGGCACTCGAATCGGCCATGCAGCACCGGACCACGCTGGTGATCGCGCACCGGCTGGCGACCGTGCAGCGTGCCGACCGGATCGTCGTCGTCGAGGCCGGCCAGATCGTCGAGACCGGAACCCACACCGAGTTGCTGGCGGCGGGCGGTCTTTACGCGCGGCTCGCGGCGCTGCAATTCAACCGCTAGACGTGACGTCAAAAGGTGGCTCAGGAATACGCCTGTAGGTTCGCGGATTGCTCAGGGTTCCGAGACAAAAAGGTGTTCTTCCTTTGACGCTGCTTCCTAGCTCCCTCACGCCGCCGTCGTTTCTGGCCGATGGCGGTGAGATGGGTGCCCGCATTCGTGCCTTCGACTGGGCGGCCACCGAACTGGGTGCGCCACACGACTGGCCGAGCCCGCTGCGCACGACGTTGCGCCTGATGCTGACCACGGGGCATCCGGTCTTCATCTTCTGGGGTCCGGAGCATCGCTGCTTCTACAACGATGCCTACAGCCGTTCGCTCGGGCCGGAAAAGCATCCCTGCATTCTTGGCCAGCCGGCCCGCGAGGCATGGGCTGAAATATGGGCGACGGTCGGCCCTCAGATCGAGCACGTGTTGCAGGGCCGCGGCGCCACCTGGCACGAGAACCAACTCATTCCCATCCTGCGACACGGTGTGACGCAGGAGGTCTATTGGACTTACAGCTATGCGCCGATCGACAAGGACGACGGCTCTGACGGTGTGGGCGGCGTGCTGGTGCTGGTGACCGAGACCACCTCGGAAGTGTTGAACAGGCAACGCCTGGAAGCAGCCGAGTCCCGCTGGCGATCGCTGTTCCAGCAAGCGCCGGGCTTCGTCTGCATTCTCGAGGGACCAGAGTTTCGGTTCGAGTTCGTCAACCCGCGTTATGAAGCACTGCTGGGCGGCCGTCCACTTCTCGGTCTTACCGTGGATGAGGCGGTCCCGGAGGCGACCGGCCAAGGCTTTGTCGCTTTGCTGGACGCCGTCTACCGAGGCGGGCTTGCCCAGACCGGCGCCGCGGTGCCGTTGAGCCTGCTGGACCCAGCCGACGGTGTCGCAAGAACGGCATTTGTCGACTTCGTGTATGAGCCGATCCGCGATGAGTCTGGCCAAGTCAGCGGCATCTTCGTGCAAGGCTCGGATGTCACGGACGAGGTTCGCGCTCGCCGCAGCCTGGTCGAGAGCGAGGCGCGCTACCGTGCCCTGGCCGAGAATCTTCCGGGCGGGGCAGTCTTCATCGTCGACCATGAACTGCGCTATGTCACGGCCGTAGGCGAAGCTCTGACGGTGGCCGGACTTTCCGGTGCAGACTTTGTCGGCCGCACGGTCGCCGACGTGCAGGGGCCGGTCAACGCCCCGGTCTACGAAGAACGCTATCGCCGGGCACTGGCAGGGGAATCATTCGAGAACGAGCATCAGGAACACGGCCGTTTCTATCTGACGCGCGGAATCCCGCTGCGCGACGACAGCGGTCAGGTCACGGGCGCCTTGGCTGCGTCGTACGACATCACTGCACGGCGCGAAACGGAGCGTCAGCTGGAGCGGGCAGCGGCGAAGCTCGAGGGAGTGCTGGCCTCGGCCGAGGTCGGCCTATGGAGCTGGAACCTGGGCACCGATCGCATCGAACAGGATGCGAACGTTGCCCGCTTGTACGGCCTTCCCGACACCGGTACCGCGACGGCCGCGGAACACCTGGATCGGATCCACCCCGACGATCGGGCCGACATGCAACAAGCCATCGAGGCTGCGCTCTCCGGTGGCCTCCTCAACATTCGCGAGTACCGGGTGCTGCGAGGCGGAGGCGATTTTCGCTGGTTGGCCGGGCGTGGTCGCCTGACCCGTGACGCTGCCGGGCAACCGGAATGGCTGACCGGGCTCGTCATCGATATCAGCGACCTGAAAGCGATGGAGCAGTCGCTCCGTGCGAATGCCCGTCAGAAAGACGAGTTCCTCGCCATGTTGGCGCATGAACTGCGCAATCCGCTGGCGCCGATTCGCAACGCCGGCGAGATCCTCCACCGCATTGCATCCCCGGACGCAAGGGTTCGCAACGTCACCGCCATTCTGCGGCGCCAGGTGGATTTGCTCAGCCGCCTGGTCGACGATCTTCTCGACGTCTCTCGAATCACGCACCAGAGAATCGAACTGGCCAATCGGTTGGTGCGAATCTCCGAGGTCGTCGCGCAGGCTGTCGAGACAGTCGCACCCTTGCTGGAAAGCAAGGCACATCACATCTCCGTGTCCAACACCGGAATGCTCAACGTCATGGGCGACCCGACCCGTCTCGTCCAGTGTGTCGTCAACGTCCTGACCAACGCGGCCAAGTACACGGACCCAGGCGGCAAGATCCAGGTCAGCACGTACGCAGACGGTGGCGAGGTCGTCGTCAAAGTCACCGACAACGGCCTCGGCATCGGCGCCGATCTCCTGCCCTACGTCTTCGATCTTTTCGTGCAGAACAGCCGCACCCTCGACCGTTCGCAAGGTGGCCTCGGAATCGGCCTGTCTCTCGTCAAGCGCCTCATCGAGATGCAGGGAGGCCATGTCCACGCGGCCAGCGCGGGACTCGGATCGGGGTCTTCCTTCGAGATTCGCCTCCCGCTCGCGCACAGTACCGACAATGCGCATCAGGGGTCCCCGGGACCGAGCCTTCGACCGCTGCGCATCTTGGTGGTGGACGACAACGTCGACGCGGCAGAGTCTCTCAGCGTGATGCTTTGCCTCGATGGACACGTCGTCGAGACGGTGAACTCCTCGACGGACGCGTTGACTCGAATCGAGACTGAGTCACCGGAGGTCGTTCTGATCGATATCGGCATGCCGGGGATGGACGGCTACGAGGTCGCGAGAAGGGTGCGAACTCGAGGACTGGCGCCGTCTGTGCGACTGATCGCGTTGACAGGTTACGGGCAGGCCGAGGACAGGGACAGGGCCCTCGAAGCCGGGTTCGAAGACCACCTGGTGAAGCCGGTGGCTCATTCGCGATTGACCGAGAGCCTCGGCCGCTGACCAGCCAGCCCGGCAGGACAAAGGACGCAGACGTCGTCATTCCAGTCATTCCGACCCGCCTGCTGTTGTCTAGTCTGGATGGCGGCCCAGCGACCGCTCCAGCGACGTGTCGAGTTGCCCGAACATTTTGAAGATGCGCGGCATTTCATTCGGCTTGCCACTGGATAAAATTCCTGGATGCGCGCCGACTCGCCCGCCCTCGTGACCGCCGCCGAGCGGCCGGCGCGCTCGCAATACGAAGACTTCATGCGCCACGTCCGCGACTGCGGCGTCACGAAGAGCGACCGCACCGGCACCGGAACGAAAAGCGTCTTCGGCTACCAGATGCGGTTCGACCTGCACGACGGCTTTCCGCTGGTGACGACGAAAAAGGTTCACCTGCGCTCGATCGTTCTCGAGCTGCTCTGGTTCCTGCGTGGCGACAGCAATGCCCGCTGGCTGCAGGAACAGGGCGTGACGATCTGGAACGAGTGGGCCGCGCCGGACGGCGAGCTCGGACCGGTCTACGGCGTGCAGTGGCGCTCCTGGCCGAGTGCCGATGGCGGCAGCATCGATCAGATCGCCCGCGTCGTCGAGCAGCTGAAGACCGATCCCGACTCGCGCCGCATCATCGTCAGCGCCTGGAACGTCGCGGCCCTGCCGGAGATGGCGCTGCCGCCGTGCCACGCCTTCTTCCAGTTCTACGTCGCGCCGGCCGCCCTCCCGGGGTTGCGGCCGCGGCTCAGCTGCCAGCTCTATCAGCGCAGCGCCGACATCTTCCTCGGCGTGCCGTTCAACATCGCCAGCTATGCCTTGCTGACGCACATGCTGGCCCAGCAGTGCGATCTCGATGTCGGCGACTTCATCTGGACCGGCGGCGATTGCCATCTCTACAGCAACCACGCGGAGCAGGTCGAGCTGCAGCTGTCGCGCCAGCCGCTTCCTTTCCCGACGCTCGACATCGTGCGCCGGCCGAGCTCGATTTTCGATTACACGTACGGCGACTTCGTCATGATTGACTATCAGCACCACCCGGCGATCACGGCTGCAGTGGCGATCTGATCGGCGCGGGCCGCGAAACCGGTCCGCGGAACGTGCCGCATTTCACTTGCTGTTGCTTGGCAGCGCTGGCGCGCGTGCCCCAGCGGGGCTAAAGTGATGCGATGTGCACCAATTACCTGGCGCCGACAGCCGCCGAGCTCGAACGCGAATGGGGTTTGGCCCTTGCCGACGACTGGCAAACCGACATCGGCCCCGGCGAGTACGCGCCGATCGTCAGGCGCTTCGGGGTCGGTGCCGCAGCGCAACGGGAAGTGGTCGTCGCCCGGTTCGGTCTGCAGCCGGCCGCTGCCAAGGCGATCAAGGCAGCGGGCTCGAACGTCAACGCGCGCACCGAGACAGCGGCCGGCCGAAGCGCTTTCAAGGGAGCTTGGGCGAGCCGGCAGTGGTGCATCGTCCCGGCGCAGTGTTTCTACGTGCCGTTCTATGCCGAAGGCGCGAAGCGCGGCGAGCGCTGGCGGGTTCGTCGCACCGACCGCTCGCCCTTGAACATGGCCGGTCTCTGGGACCGCTGGGTCGGCGACGATGGTGAATCGATCGTCAGCTTCACGCTGCTCACCTTGAACTGCGATCTGCATCCCTTGCTGAGCCGCTTTCATCGTA
The DNA here is from genome assembly GCA_030946925.1 of Pseudomonadota bacterium. GTDB lineage: Bacteria > Pseudomonadota > Gammaproteobacteria > Burkholderiales > Burkholderiaceae_C > Schlegelella_A. The sequence goes on along the minus strand of JALYXU010000183.1, from coordinate 8,360 downwards.
CCCACAACGACAAGGCCGAGCCCAGCGAGAAGCGCACTCCGGCGCTGCTCGCCGAGGAAGACTTCGACGACTGGCTCGACACCTCGCCGAGCCGCGCGCCGATTTACTTCGGCACCTTCAGCAAGGACGACCTCGAGGCCGAGCCGGCCCCGGCAACGGCCAGCCGGCGGATGCCGCTCCACCCGCCCGACACCGTCGCTTCCGAGCTCTGATCGGTCGCCGCGGCAGGCCCGCTGGGGCCGGCAACGTTTGCTACCCTTCGCGTCGCCATGACGCTGCATCGACCCGATCACCGCTACGCCGAGATCCGGGATGCGGTGCGCGCGCTCTGCGCCGACTTTCCCGACCTCTACTTCCGCCGCATCGACGCCGAGCGCGGCTATCCCGAGGAATTCGTCAAGGCCCTGACCGATGCCGGCTGGCTGGCGACGCTGATTCCGGAAGCCTACGGCGGCGCCGGGCTCGGCCTTGCCGAGGCGTCGGTGGTGATGGAAGAGATCAACCGTGCCGGCGCCAACTCGGGCGCCTGCCACGGCCAGATGTACAACATGGGCACCTTGCTGCGTCACGGCTCGGCCGAGCAGAAGGATCGGTTCCTGCCGCGCATTGCCAGCGGCGAGTGGCGGCTGCAGTCGATGGCCGTCACCGAGCCGAGCACGGGCAGCGACACGACCCAGATCCGGACCACCGCGGTGCGCCACGGCGACCGTTACGTCGTCGAAGGCCAGAAGGTATGGATCTCGCGTGTCCAGCATTCGGACTTCATGATCCTGCTGGCGCGAACGACTGCCCTGGCCAAGGTCGAGAAGCGATCGGCGGGCCTGTCGATCTTCATCGTCGACATCCGCGACGCGTTGACCAAGGGCATGACGGTTCGGCCGATCGCCAACATGGTCAATCACGAGACCAACGAGTTGTTCTTCGAGAGCCTCGAGATTCCGGCCGAGAACCTGATCGGCGAGGAAGGCAAGGGCTTCCGGTACATCCTCGACGGCCTCAATGCCGAGCGCACGCTGATCGCGGCCGAGTGCATTGGCGACGGTCGCTGGTTCATCGACCGCGTCAGCCGCTACGTCGGCGAGCGGCGCGTCTTCGGCCGGCCGATCGGCCAGAACCAGGGCGTCCAGTTCCCGATCGCCGAAGCCCACATCGAGCTGGAAGCCGCCGACCTGATGCGCTGGCAGGCCTGCCACTTGTTCGATGCGCAGCAGCCCTGCGGCGCGGAAGCCAACATGGCGAAATACCTGGCGGCGAAGGCGTCGTGGGAAGCCGCCAACGCGGCGATCCAGTTCCACGGCGGCTTCGGCTTCGCCGCCGAATACGACGTCGAGCGCAAGTTCCGCGAGACTCGGCTCTATCAGGTGGCGCCGATCTCGACCAACCTGATCCTCGCCTACATCGCCGAGCACGTCCTCGGCTTGCCGCGCTCGTATTGAGCTCGGCCCGCAGAGCCTTCAAGCGATGCCTGCGGCCGACGCGTACGCGAGCTGGATCGGCCGCAGCGAGATTCGTGGCGACACGATCACCCCGACGCCATGGCGTGCGCTCGCTGCGACACTGGATCTGGCTTCACCGGCCGCGGCGGCCGGCGACGCGTTGCCGCCGCTTGCGCATTGGCTCTATGCGCTGCCGCTGCACCCTGCGTCGGAGATCGGCAGCGATGGCCATGCCAGGCGCGGCGCCTTTCTGCCGCCGGTCGCCTTGCCGCGCCGGATGTGGGCTGGCGGCCGCTTTCGCTTCGAGCAACCGCTGCGGATTGGCGATGCGGCGACCCGCACGTCGACGATCGAGAGCATCAACGCGAAATCGGGTCGAAGCGGGGAGTTGGTGTTCGTCACCGTTCGACACGATTGGCGGCGCACCGAGGCAGGGCCGATTGCATTGACCGAGTGGCACGACATCGTCTACCGCGATGCATTGCCCGTCGAAGAAATTGCCCCGGCGACAAGCGCGACGCCAGCGCAACCGAACGCCGGAGTTTCAGCGTCGATTGCGAAAACGTTGACAGCGAACCCGTTGCCGAAGGCGGATTGGTCGCGCGAGATCGTCGCCGATCCGGTTCTGCTGTTTCGCTATTCGGCGCTGACTTTCAACGCGCACCGAATCCATTACGACCTCGCCTATGCGACGCTCGCCGAAGGCTATCCAGGCCTGGTCGTGCACGGTCCGCTACTGGCCACGCTGCTTCTCGGCCTGCTGCAGCGCCAGTTGCCCGACGCCGAATTATCGAATTTCGAATTCAGGGCGAAACGACCGCTCTTTGCGACCCGGCCGTTCCATATTCACGGTGCCAGCCCCGGTGGCCAGACGACTCGGCTTTGGGCGAACGACTTCGACGGCGAGCTGGCGATGGAGGCCAGCGCAACCTTGCGTTAATCGAGCCGTATGCCCGGCCCTCCGCGCGCCAGCACCCGCGGTCAGAGAAGCAGGGACTCGGCTGTTTTGCCGTCCGCCAATGCGGCTTTGAACCAGCGTGGCTGCAGGCCGCGACCCGCCCAGGTGTTGCCCTTCTCGTCGCCGTACTTGGCCGGCACCTTGCGCCCCTTGGACGACGACTTTGTCTTGTCTGCAGGGCGTGCCTTGCTGCCGTTGAGGCGCGAGCCGCCGACCGCGAAGTCGTCGAGCGATTTGCCGGCGGCCAATGCCGCATTCAGCCAAGCCGGGCGCGGCCCGCGACCGCCCCAGGTATTGCCCGCACCATCCGCAAACTTGATCGTGCGTGCGCGCCTCGACTTGGTCGCCCGCGGCGGCGCGATTGCCTTGCCGAAGCCGAGATCGTTCGGCGTCAGCGTGTAGAACGCAATCGCCTCCTTGATTCTTGCAATGACGCCTGCGACCTCTTTGCTGCGCGCCGACTCGGCCTGCCGTTGCAGCGTCTCGATCTGTCTGATGATTTGGGAATAAGAAGCAGGCATGGGGGTTTTCTTCGAAGTATCGAGGAGCGAGTTTATATCGACACCCGATACTCGACTTCAGACTTGGCAGTTGCCGGGGTTCACCCCGTCTAATGTCTTTGCTTCGACGCCCCGTCCGACTCGCCAATACCCGGAAACACTTCGGCCAGGCGACGTGTTTCGGGCAAGACGTAGACGATACCGCCCTTGGCGCTGAAGGCAGGCCGCGCAACCTTGCTGAAAAAGGCCGGCGGCAAATTGATGCAACCGTACGACACGCGATGTTCGGCGGGGTCGGGAGAAACCAGTCGGTCGAGACGACGTTCGCTCTTGACATGATTGACGACGACGTGCATCGAGACCGCCGCGTCGTAGTCGACCCAGATCACCGGATGGCCACTGGCATTGCGTCCTGGGACGGTGACGAAGCGACCCGCCGGCGTGGTTCGCTCCTCGGGCAGGATGTCGGCAATTTTCTTCGCGCCGATTCCTGGGGCGGTGTCGTCGCCCCGGGCCGAACCGAGCAACACCCAGGCCGAATCGATCAGCTGGCCGGCACCGGAGAAGACGTGGATCCGCGCTTCGCGCTTGTCGATCACCGCAAACGGCCGGCCGCCCGGGTCACCCGAGACGACGGCCCACTTCACCAGAGCCCGGGCCTCAGGCGAAAGTGCATCGGTCGAATGGGCCGCGCTGACCATTGCCGGAGCCACGGCCGCGGCGGCGTGGATCGTCGACGTCGTCGCGTGGCCCTGCGCCCAGACTGCTGACAAAAGGAGCGTCAGGCCGAAGCGCAAGACCGATCGAACGCTTTGAAGCCCATCCCGATACCGCGCGACACCGCCGGGTGGGTCGCGATGGCCGACCGAATTGAATAGACCTGTCATCACGACTCCCATTGAATGGCCCAACGGCAATTGCCATGCCGTCGAACCCCGCGGCTCCTCGTTGGCCGGCAGGGCACGCTCGTTGCCAGCACGCTGGCGACCCCATTTCGACGGGTCGGTGAACGGCCCGCGGCACGTTGCCGCTCTTCCAAGGATCAAATATGAAGTTCAATCGTCATCTTGCAACGGTCTCGGCATTGGCTCTCGGGTTGGTGACTGCGGTCGCTTACGGACAGGGCTCCGGCTCCGGTGCGGGCACGGGCGCCACGACCAATTCCTCGGGCGCGACGTCAGCTCAGGGTTCGTCGAACACCGGGACGACGGGCGGAGCCACGGACAGCGGCAGAACAACCGGCAACCGCGCGCTCAACAACGGGACGTCGACCGGCAACACCAGCGGCAGCACCGGCTCGATGAACAGCGGCTCGTCGACCGGCAGCAGCGGCTCGATGAACAGCGGCTCGTCGACCAGCAGTACCGGCGGAACAGGGAGCTCGATGAGCAGCGACAGCGGATCGAGCCGCGGCACGATGCGGTCCAGGTCGAACCGGAACCGCACGGGCAGCAATTCGACCGACAGCAGCGACACGTCGTCGCCGGCGCCGCGCGCCGACCGCAACTAGCCGAGGGTCGCGCGCCAAGCGCGTCCTGAACAATTGCGACGGCCGGCGTCCGAACCGCGAAGGAAAGCGGGTGCGTTTCGACGGCAAGTCCCGAACCGTCGTGGACGGGCCGTTCGAAGGCCATCTCGTTGCGGGTTATTGGTTCTGGAAGCTGCCTTCGATCGAAGAAGCAGTTGCATGGGTGAAGCGCTGCCCCAACCCGATGCCCGCACCGTCGGAGATCGAGATCCGCCCGATCCAGTCGCGCCTACCTAGTCCGCCTTGCTCGTAGGCTCTTGCAAGGACCGGGGCGTGCGGCCTCGGTGGTTTGGGCATGGCCTCTATCTCGGTCCCGCGGTTGACTGGCCGGCGCTCCCGCGCCATGAGGCACTACGTGACTCACTGGCCCTCATGGCACTGGCCCTTTCATGGCCTACGAAGGTCCGCGGCATATCGATTGCCATCCCGCAATCAAACATCAAGCAGGATTGCTAGAACGCATCGATGAGCACTCCGAGCACGGAACGCGCCGAGCAGCACGAACTGGGGGCTGAGCCAGACCATTCCTGCTGCCCCGTCGTCGCCGGGGCGTCATGTCCACTCCGGATTTCGCGGGTCTTCGATCGATGAGCGCATCCCGGCGACTTGAGGGTGCCCTCGAGATGTGGGGTGGTGTGGAGTGCACCATCAACCGCGTCGAGGAAGAGTACTTCACACAGCTCGACCGCAGCGGCCACCAGACGCGTGATGACGACCTGGAACGATTCGCCGCTCTCGGCATTCGGACGATCCGCTACCCGGTCTTGTGGGAAAGCGTCGCGCCCGACGGCCTGGAAAGCGCCAATTGGGATTTTGCCGACGATCGCCTTCCTGCGCTGCGGCGGCTCGGGATCAGGCCGATCGTCGGCCTCGTTCACCATGGCAGCGGGCCGCGACACACGAATCTGCTGGAGCCGGACTTCGCCACCGGACTCGCCGAATTCGCGGGCGCCGCAGCCGCCCGCTATCCATGGGTCGAGTACTGGACACCTGTCAACGAACCCGTGACGACGGCTCGGTTCAGCTGTCTCTATGGCATCTGGTATCCGCATGCTCGCGACGACAGCGCCTTCGTCACGGCGGTGCTCAACCAATGCCGCGCCACCGTGCTCGCGATGCAGGCGATCCGCCGCGTCAATCCCGGCGCCAAGCTGATTCAGACCGACGATCTGAGCCGCACTTTCGGCACCGAGCCGATGGCCGAGAAAACCGCGTTCTACAACGCACGGCGCTGGCTGGCCTGGGACCTCCTTTGCGGCCGCGTGGGCACGAGCCATCCGCTGTGGAGCTATCTCATCGAAAGCGGTGCCGAGCCGGCTGATCTGCTCTGGTTCGCCGATCACCCGTGTCCGCCCGACGTGCTGGGTGTGAACTACTACGTGACCAGCGATCGCTGGCTCGACCACAGGCTCGAGCGCTATCTGGATCGGCCCCGCGGCGGCCCGCCCGACGCGGAGTTCGTCGACATCGAAGCGGTGCGCGTCCTTGCGGTGCCGAGGCCGGGAATCGGCGCGCTGCTCGAGGAAGCCTGGGAACGCTATGGCATTCCGATCGCCGTCACCGAGGCGCACATCGACGCCACGCGCGAAGACCAGCTGCGCTGGTTGCTCGAGATCTGGCGCGCCGCGCAAAGCGCGCGTCGTGCCGGCGCCGATGTGCGCGCGGTGACCGCCTGGTCGCTGCTCGGTTCCTTCGACTGGAATTGTCTTCTCGGCCAATGCCGTGGCTACTACGAGCCGGGTCCGTTCGACGTCCGTTCGCAACCGCCGCGGCCGACCGCCCTGGCATCTCTGATCACCGAGCTCGCGGCCGGGCGGCAGCCGAGCCACCCGGTGGCGCAGGGCGAAGGCTGGTGGCGGCGCCCGGACCGCTTCATCGCCGGGCCGGTCTCCGACCGGGCCCAGGTCGCGCGGCTCTCGGGATACCGGCCGGAGCCACCGCTGGAGCCGATGCGGCCGCTGCTCATCAGTGGTGCCAGCGGCAGTCTTGGCGCGGCCTTTGCGCAGATCTGCGGCGGGAGAAACCTCGCCTTTCGGCTGCTGAATCGAACCGAGATGGACATCGCCGACCCTCGCTCGGTCCGCTCGGCGCTTGCGTTCTGGCGCCCATGGGCCGTCATCAACGCCAGCGGCTTCGTTCGCATCGACAATGCCGAAGCCGACGTCGCTCGCTGCTTTCGCGAGAACGCGATCGGTCCGGCGGTGCTGGCGCAGCAATGCGCGGAGAGTGGCATCGGCCTGATGACATTTTCGAGCGACCAGGTGTTCGACGGCCGCTCGGCGAGGCCCTGGCTCGAGAGCGACGGTCCTGCGCCGCTCAATTGCTACGGCCGCAGCAAGGTCGCCGCCGAACAGGCGGTGCTCGCCGCGCATCCGCGGGCGATGGTGGTGCGGACGAGCGCCTTCTTCGGCCCGTGGGACCGCCACAACTTCCTGCACAAGGCACTCGAGGCCGGAGCAGCCGGCCGGCAATTCCTCGCCGCCGATGACGTTCGTGTGTCGCCGACCTATCTGCCCGATCTGGTCAACGTGGCGCTCGATCTGCTGATCGACGGTGAAGCGGGCCTTTGGCATCTTGCCAACCGCGGCGACGTCAGCTGGTTCGAGTTCGCGGCACAGGCCTGCACGCTTGCCGGGCTCGATACCGCGTCTCTCACAGCCGGCAGCGGCGCGGTAGCGGACCGCCCTGCGCCGCGCCCGCGATACAGCGTCCTGGCCAGCGAACGGGCTTGCCTAATGCCGTCCCTCGACGATGCCGTGGCTCGCTTCGTGAGGGCGCGGGCAGAGGCCGCCGAGTCGGCGGTGGCCGCAGTCCTGCGCAGCCGACAGCATTGACGCCGTGGCGCCGCCTTCGCAAATCCTGAACCTTCCGACCGCGCTTGCGGCGGCCAGCACCGGGCCTGCGTCCGGTGTCCGTTCGAACCGCATCGCGCCACTCGACACCGATGCCGCCGTCAACCCCTACGCCTCGTTCTGGATGGCGGGCTTCGAAGGTGCCGACCACATCAACTGCCACGCCGAGCCGCAGGATCTGGTCCGCACGACCGGGCATCTGGCGCATCTCGACGAAGACTACGCGCGCGTCGCGGCCTTGGGCTTGCGGACGATCCGGGAAAGCGTCGGCTGGCGCCTCGCCGAACCCACTGAAGCAGCGGCTGGATCGGTGCCTTCGAGCCGCTTCGATCTGACGCGAACCCTCGCCTCCGTCGATGCCGCGAACCGGCACGGCCTTCAGGTCCTGTGGACCTTGATGCACTACGGCATTCCTGCCGGCGTCGATGTCTTCGCCGATGATTTCGCCGAACGATTCGCCGACTTCGCGGCGGCAGCCGCACGGGCCTTGCGCGGCCGCACGGATCGTGCGCCCGTCTACACCCCGATCAACGAGATCAGCTTTCTCGCCTGGGCAATCGCCGAGACCAATTTCATTCATCCCTATCGTCACGAATCGCAGCAGCGCCAACGCGGCGATGGCCCGCGACACGACGTCGGCTGGGAAGCGAAGTGGCGATTGATCCGGGCCTCGCTGCGAGCGATGGCGGCGATCCGGGCCGAGGATCCGCGGGCCCGCTTTCTCCACGTCGAGCCGCTGATCCACGTCGTGCCGACCTTGCAGGCGCCGCACCTCGGCTGGCGCGCCGAAGAGATCGCCAGCTACCAGTGGCAAGCCTGGGACATGCTGGCCGGAACGCTGCTGCCCGAGCTCGGCGGCAGTGCCGAAGCGCTCGATCTTCTGGGCGTCAACTACTACCACAACTGTCAGTGGGAGATGGAGACCGGACGCCGGCTCGAGTGGCATCTCGACGACCCGCGGCGGGTCTCGCTGTCGTCGCTGCTGCGCAAGGCATCGAAGCGATATGGCCGGCCGCTCGTCATCGCCGAGACCAGCCACGTCGGGGTCGGCAGGCCACGCTGGCTCGACCACGTCGCCGAGCAGGT
>JALYXU010000181.1 GCA_030946925.1 Pseudomonadota bacterium | reverse complement strand
CCAGGCGGCCGATGAAGACGGGAATCGACGTGTCGATCAGCGCGACCGCGAGGCCGGTCGCGAACATCGCCGCGTAGAGGCCCCGGGTCTGGCGGACGAAGTGCCAGTAGAAGGCGAGGAGGCCGGGCGGGGGCGCCGTGCCGGGGGAGAGCGTCGGGCGGATGCGGGTTTCGAAGAAGGCGAACATGGGAAACGGGATGTGAGGGTTCAGGGTACCTGATCGACTCCATTCCGAGACCACGTCCGAGGGCATGCTCCTGCGACCGGCGGTGACACTGACCCTGGAGACCCACATGCCAGAACCGGCCTTGATTCAGCCGGCCGGTGACCCTGGCATGCGCACCTGTCTTCGGATCGACGATTGCAGGAAGTCAACGATCGAATGCCATACTTTAGTCAACGAGATGACAACCAAGGCTGGCCGGCCTATGGGGAGGAACATGCGATCTTTTCACGGCGTTGTCGTCGCGATTCTTCTTCTCGCCAGGGCGGCCGCGGCGCAGGTGCCCGTTGCAGAGCTGGCGACCCCGCCGGCGGATGCTCAGCAGTTCACGATCATGTCCATCGCCGGGAAGCACGGCACGGCTTGGACATGGACGGCTCCCGACGGCACGCTGATGGGCCGCATGAGTCTGAACCTGCGCGGTCAGGTCTGGCAAGAGGATGAGGCGACGAAGCTCGGGATCGATGGCGCGATCGCCGACTACCGGCTGCGCGGCACCAGCCCGGCCGGCGATGTCGGCGAGACCTTCAGCAGCGCGGGAGGTATCGCTGCATGGAAGTCACCGTTCGACGCTGGCACTGCGCCCTACACCTCGACCGCCTACTACCTGCCGGCCGGGTGGAGCATCAAGGCGGGCGACCTGCTGATCGAATGGCTGATCGCGAATCCGGGGCACGACGTCGCACTGCTGCCCGGGGGCAGGGCCCTGATCGAGAAACTGACGACGCTGACTGTCGGCCAGGGCGCCGCGCGGCAAGCCGTGACCGCATGGGCCGTGCTCGGCATCGCTGGCACGCCGTTCCCGGTGTGGACGGATGCCAAAGGGAAAGTCTTCGCGTGGGTCGGCGGACTGACGACGATTCGAGCCGGCTACGAGGACGCGCAGCCGGCACTCGAGAAGGCGCAGGACGTGGCGCTGGCCGCGCGCTCGCCGATCCTCGCGAAGAAGCTCGCGACAGTTCCCTCTACGGCCGTCGCCTTCGTCGATGTCCGCGCCTTTGTCGACGGCGTACGCTTCGTCGAGCATCAGACTGTGGTGGTGAAGCGCGGCAGGATCGTTGCGGTCGGTGCGGTCGGCGACGTCAAAGTTCCTTCAGGCGCCAAGATCTTCCCCGGCGCGGGCAGGACGCTGGTCCCCGGACTGTGGGACTCCCATATGCACGTCTCTGACGATTACACGGGCCCTTTCGAACTGTCGCTCGGCGTCACGTCGGTACGCGATCCTGGCAACATCGTGGCGCTCACCAAGGCGCGGCGCGAGCGGCGCGCCGCCGGCAAGCTGTTGCTGCCGCACGTCTATGCCTCGACCTTGATCGACGGCACGGGTCCGAATTCAGCTCAGGTCGCCGTCGTCGTCAACTCGCAGGACGAGGCCCTTGCAGCCGTTAGGCAGGCAAAGCTGGATGGACAGAGCGGCGTGAAGTTCTACGGCACTTTCGATCCCTCGTGGGTGGCGCCTGCCGCCGCCGAGGCCCACCGACTCGACATGCACGTGCACGGCCATCTGCCCGCCGGGATGCGGACGAAGGAGGCCATCGACGCAGGCTACGACGAGATCACGCATATCTACTTCGTCGCGATGCAGGCCATGCCTGACGACGTCGTCGACCATTCCAACGGCATCCAGCGCTTTCAGGGCATCGGCCGGTATGCGAAGGATATGAATCTGGACGCCGAGCCGATGAAGTCGCTGATCGCCACGATGGCGCAGCGCAGGATCGCCGTAGATCCGACCCTGGTCGTCGTCGAAAGCCTGTTCGTCCCCGAGAACGGCGACCTCTCACCCTCCTATGCACCCTTTGTCGGAACGTTGCCGCCGGCGGTCGAACGTGGCTTCCGCCGAGGCGGATTCAAGCCCGAGGTTGGTCTGACCCGAGCGGATTTTCGGGCCAGCTTCCGCAAGCTCAAGGAACTTGTCGCGCGCCTGCACCAGGCCGGCGTTCCCATTGTTGCCGGCACTGATGGATCGGGGCTGGAGTTGGTGCGCGAACTCGAGCTCTATGTCGAGTCCGGCTTCACCCCGGCGGACGCCCTGGCCGCGGCCACCATCGTCCCGGCGCGGATCGCAGGCGTCGACAACCACACGGGCAGCATTGCCGTCGGCAAGGACGCAGACCTCGCGCTCGTCGAGGGTGATCCTTCGCGAACGATCGGCGATCTGCGCCACGTTCGCACCGTGATGATGGACGGCAAGCTGATGGATGCGGACAAGCTGCGTGCCGCGGTGGGGATCAGCAGGAGGCCGGCTTATGCGACCAGCGACTAACGCTGAGGCATGACGCCGGTGGCGACCTCGATGCGCACCCGCGCCGGCGAGCCGGGCAAGCGGATCGCGTCGGCCGGGCCAGCCACCGCCTGCCCATCGATCCAGACCCGCGACGTCTTCGGCCAGGGCCCGCGCAGGACGATGCCGCCGGGAGGCTGCGTCGACAGCGCCTGAAGCTCGAACGCGACGACGGTGCGGCCCGCAGTGGTGCGAGCACGCGCGCTCCAGCTCAGTCGGCCGAACGGCGTACGCAGATCCTGCAGCGCGAGTCCCGGGCCGCCGAGCCAACCCAACGGCACGCCCGCCGCAAGCACCAGCGCGTGCTCCCCCTCGTGCTCGTATGCGAACAGATCGAGCACCGCGCGGATCTGATCGGAGGCGACCCAGCCGTGCGGCATGTCACCGAGAAAGCGCGGCTCGCGCGCGTCGCGCAACACAACCTCGGCCCATTGATTCCAGCCCGCGGGACGCCGCCCTTCGTAGAGGAACGCCATCACCTGCAGGGCCCGCTCCCGCTCGCCGAGCCGCAGCAGGCTGCCGACGTTGCGCCATTCGTAGGGCGTGTAGCCGTCCCACGGTTTGCCGCTGTCGCGTCGGGACGCGAAGTCGCGCCAGTAGCGCTCGAAGGTGTTGCGCACCAATCGGTCGGGCAGGATGCCGAGCAGGCCACCCGGGCTCAACGCGACGGTGCTCGATGTCGGATCGACGTCGCCGCGGTCGGCCGAGCCGGGCAGCACGTGCAGATGGTGCAGGGCGGTGCTCGCCTCGATCGACGCCAGCAGGTCGGCGACGAATTCGCGACGCTGCGCCGCGAGTCGCGCGGCGTCGTCGCGATGGCCGAGCGCCTCGGCCAGCTCGACGGCACTGCGATAGCCGGTCGCCGTCCAGAAGTCGTCCCAGTACGAATACGCGGCCTTGTCCGAGTAGCCCTCATGGCTGATCGAGGCCGGCATCAGGCCGAAGTAGGCGGCGCGTTCCGGCGTTCGGTTCAGCGCGGTCCGCTCGCTCGTACGCAAGCGCTCCATGTGCTCGGCCGCGGCCCGCACCTTCGGCCACAAGCTGCGTGCGCTGGCCTCGTCGTGGCCGTACCGCCAGAGCTCCGCCACGGCGAACGCGAACTCGCCGTCGCTGTCGTTTTCCGGCACCGGGTCGGCGCCGCGGGCGGTGGCGCAGCACGGCACCTTGCCGCTGGCAAACTGGAACTGCGCGAACCAGAGCAGGAACTCGCGCACGACATCGTCGTGCCCGAGTCGAAGCAGCGCCGACGAGGTGAGGGCGCCGTCGCGGATCCAGGAACGTGCGTACGCGCGCGGGCCCGGCTGCAGCGCCGGGCCGCTGCGGTCGACCAAGATGTGGCCGAGCGCTGTGCGGAGCGTTCGCGCCACGTCGTTCACCTCGGCGGGGCCGCTGATCCGGACCCGGTCCAGGCGCCCGCGCCAAAGCGCCGCGACACGCGCTTCCTCTGCGCCGAACTCCTTCATCGAAGGCAGCGACCCAGCGCCGGCGACAGGCAAGGCGACCGCGATCTGGCGTCGCTCGCCTGGCCGCAGGCGGAACTCATAGCGGAGCACTGCGCTTGCGAAACCGGCCGGATCGGCAAGGCGGGTCGGCGCCGACGAATTCGATGGATCTGCCAACCAGTCGATCACCGGACCGGCCGCCAGCGGCTCGAGCCGGACGCTGTCGGGAGCGCGAATCGGGCGCAGCCGCGGGACGCCGTCGACCACCAGCGACGCGCCGTCCCACTGCAGCTCGCCGAGCTTGCTGGCACCGCCCGGATAGGCGAGGAACTGCGTCGGCGGGTTGACTTGGAACGGTCGCCAGGCCAGGGCCAGCGCGACGCTTCGCGCGCGGCTCGAGGCGTTCCGAACGGTATAGCGGACGAGCGCCTGCGCCGCGCCCGGGGTGCCTTGGCCGAACGCGTCGATGTCGAGCGTCAGGCCGCCGGCATGCCAGTGCACCGATGGCATCGGCAGATCGCCGTCGCGCAGGCTGTGCGAGATGTGCGCGTCGGCCCAGCTCAGCGGCTTGCCGTCGGCGACGAGGAAGGGCTCGAGCGCGCCGACTCCCGGCACCGGCTCGACCGCACCGTCTTCGCCGAGCAGCGAAGGGATCGCCCCGCCGTCGACGCCGAATACCGTCCAGTACGACTGTTCGCCGATGTAGGCGCGCGGATAGTGGCCGCGTGGTGCGCGGCTCGCCAGTTGGCTGAAGAAGGCGTTGGCGCCTGTCGCGTCGAAGAGCTCGACCTGCGTCGGCTCGTTCGCATCGACGCCCGAGTCGCCATCGACGATTCGCACGAAGCGCGCTTCCGATCCGGGCAGCCAGTGCGCCTGCAGATCGCCTCGACCGCGCTCGACCTGCCTGACCTGCCGCCAGTGCTCGCCGTCGTCCGACAGCTCGATGGCGTAGCGAGACGCGGCCGCGCCGGGGCGCCAGCGAAGCGCCAGCGCGTCGAACTCGCGCAACTGGCCGTAGTCGGCAGCATGGCCGAGGGCGATCGCCCGGACCCGGTCGCCGGAGGGCGCGGGTTCGCCGGTCAGCTCGCGCATCGCCAGGTGCTCGAAGCAGGCCGTGCCCTTGCCTGCGCCACTGCCCGAGGCGATCACCAGCTCGGCGGCCGCGGTTCGCCGCAACGCGCGATCGGCCGTCGGGCCCCACGCGAACTCGACCTGGCGCTGGCGGAACTTCAACGTCTGCCACTCGCGCGGGAACGCGTACTCCACCTTGCGCGCCCACCAGACGTTGTCGCCGCTCGCATCGACGAGCTTGAGCTGAAGCGCGTTCGCTGGCGCCTCGCCACGAACGCCGAGGGTGAGCTCGTACCGGGCCGGGTAGTCGATCGGCAGCTCGCGCCGGGCCGAGACGTAGCCGGTGACATGGCCGAAGTCGAAGTCGATGCAGAGCGCCTTGCCGTGGCTGCCGTCTGCCTGATGCAGGCTGGCTTTGACGTCGTCGCTCGCCGTGATGCTCCAGAGCGCGGGGTTCTCGAAGTCGTCGAGGACGCGCTCCTCTGCCTGCGCGGTCGTGGCGGCCCACAGGACTAGCCCGGCCAGCCCCGCCAGCAGTGTCCTCACCCCTTCAGGCTCCCCGCCATCAGCCCGGCCATGTACTGCCGCTGCAAAGCGAGAAAGAGCAGCAGCACCGGCAACACCGTGACGACCGAGCCGGCCATCATCAATTCGCTGTCCTGCACGTGCTCGCGCGAGAGGCCGGCGAGCGCCACCGGCAGCGTGTGCAGCGAGTCGTCGGTGAGGACGATCAGCGGCCACATGAAGTCGTTCCAGCTGCCGAGGAAGCTGAACACCGCCAGCGTCGCCAGCACCGGGCCCAGCAGCGGCACGACGATGCCGAGAAAGATCCGGATCTCGCTGGCACCGTCGATGCGCGCGGCTTCGAGCAGATCGTCCGGAATGCCGCGCGCGAACTGGCGGACCAGGAAGATGCCGAAGGCGCTGGCCATCATCGGCACGATCGCGCCGCCGTAGCTGTTGATGAGGCCGAGCGGCTTCAGCATCAGGAAGAGCGGCAGCATCGCCACCTGGCCGGGGATCACCAGCGCACCGAGCAAGGCCTTGAAGAGGGCATCGCGGCCGCGAAAGCGCAGCTTCGCGAACGCGTAGCCGGCCATCACGTTGAAGCACACCGAGATGACCGTCGCGAGCAGGGCGATGGCCAGACTGTTCAGCAGATAGCGGCCCATGCCGACGCTGCCGAAAAGGGTCCGGTAGTTGGCCAGCGTGACGGTCGAGGGCAGCAGCGGCGTCGGCAGCACGCTCGACGCCCCTGCCGGCATGAACGAGACCGACAGCATCCACAACAACGGAAACACGCTGATAGCCGCCAGGCCAGCGAGCGAACCATTGACGAGCCAGACCGCGAGGCGCCGGTTCATGCCGTCTGCGGATCGCGGTCGAAGCGCAACAACAACCGGCTGGCGCCGAAGATCACGAGGAAGAGGAGGAACGCGACCGCCGACGCGTTGCCCAGGTTCCACCAGCGAAAGCCCTCTTCGTACATGTAGTAGAGGACGCTCACCGTGCTGCGGAGCGGCCCGCCCTGCGTCATCACGTACGGTTCGGCGAACAGCTGGAAGTAGCCCGACAGGGTGACGATGCCGACCATCACCAGCGTCGGCGTGAGCAAGGGGAAGGTCAGGTCGATGAACTGGCGCAACGGCCCCGCACCGTCGACGCGCGCTGCCTCGTACAACTCGCGCGGGATTGCTTGCAGCGCGGCCAACAGGATGATCATGTTCAGGCCGAAGTTCTTCCAAGCCGCGAACAGGATGATTGCCGGCATCGACCAGTGCGGATCGCCGAGCCAGTCGACCGGGTCGATGCCCAGGCCGGCCAGCGCCTGGTTGATGAGGCCGTAGCGCGTGTGCAGCAGGTAGCGCCAGATGACCGCCACCGCCACCACCGTGGTCACGACCGGCGCGAACAGCGCGGTCCGGAACGACGACTGCCATCTGGCGACGCGCGCGTTGAGCAGCAGCGCGGCGCCGAGCGACACGCCCATCGACACCGGCACGCCGACGGCGACGAAGTAGAGCGTGTTGCCGAGCGCCTGCCAGAACAGCGGCGTCCGCAACAGGCGCAGGTAGTTGTCGAGGCCGACGAAGCGCAGCGTCGACAGATCGGCCAGCGCGTAGAGATCGAAGTCGGTCAGGCTGAGGCCGAGACCGGCGGCCACCGGCAGGACGAAGAAGATGCCGATGACGAGCAGCGCCGGCGCCGCCAGGGCCCAGCCGACGACGCCGACTCGTCTCATCGGGCCGCTTCGGCGCGGCCGGCCCGTTGCCGCAGCCAGCGCCGCTTCTCGAGCAAGGCATCGACCCAGGCATCGAGTTGCGCGGTCGCGGCTGCGGCGCTCTGCGTCCCTTGCACGACGCGCTCGGCGGTGAGCTGCATCTCCTGGAAGATGCGCTCCCACTCCGGGATCTTCGGTGCGGCGCGCACCCGTTCGAGCTGCTGTGCGAAGGCCCGCGACGGCACGTCGTCGGCAAGCGCGGCAGAGCGCCAGGCGCTGCGCCGTGGCGGCAGGTTGCCGGTGAGCGCGTGGAACCGCTGCATCGTCGCCGGCTCGCTGAGGAATTCGATCAGCTGCCACGCCCCGGCCTGCCGCGGCGAGCCCTTGAACATGACCAGGCTCGAGCCCCCGGCGGTCGAGAGGCCCGGGCCATCCGGCCCCGGCAACGGCGCAGTCGCCCAGTCGCCCTGGCGCTCCTTCGGCAGGCGCCGCCGGAATTCACCGATGTTCCAGGGGCCGCTGACGTAGAACGCGAACATGCCGCGCGCGAACTCGTCCCAGACGTTCGAGACCTGCGTGTTCGTCATCGAAGGCGCCAGGCCTTCATGGAAGATGCCGGCGTAGAAATCGAGCGCGCGGCGGAAGGCAGGCTGCGAGAAGGCACCGCGGCTGTTGTCGTCGGCGAGCACGGCGCCTTGCTGCAGTGCCAGGGCGAACAGCGGGTCGGGCTCGTTCAGCGGCAGCAGCACGCCGTAGCCGCGCGGGCTGCCGTGCCGCCGGATCGCCCGCATCGCCGTCAGCCACTCGGCCCAGCTCTGCGGCGGGTGGGCGATGCCGGCGGCCTGCAGCAAGTCGCTGCGATAGAACAGCAGCCGCGTGTCGACATACCAGGGCAGGCCGAACAGACGCTTGCCGTGTGCCGTTGCCATCACGTTGGTCTCGAGGATGCCGGCGAAATAGTCGTCGAGCTGAAGCCCGGCTGCGGCGATGCGGGCATCGAGCGGCTCGAGCGCATCGAGGGCCGTGAACTCCGGCAGCCAGGTGTTGCCCAGCTGACAGAGATCGGGCAGGGAACCTCCCGCATAGGCAGTCAGCAGCTTTTCGTGTGCCGCTGTCCAAGGCAATTGCTGCACGTGCACCTGCACCGATGGATGACGGGCGTGGAACTCGGGCAGCAGTTCGGCGACGACCTCGGCTTCCCGGCCCATCGCCCAGAAGTTCAAGGCGCCTCCCGGTTCGTCGCGTCGGCCGCATCCGGCACCGTTGATCGCCAGGCCGCCGACGGCCAGCCGGTGCAAGGCGCGTCGGCGCGTCGGCATCAACCCGTCTTGGCGAGCCAGCCGCCGGAAAAGCCTGCCCGTTCGAGGCCGCGGCGCAGCGGCGCCGACCGGCGCATGTCGTCCCAGACCAGGCCGTTGCGGTAGTTGCCGATCATCGCCAGGATCGGCCCCTGATCGATGCCGAGATAGTCGTTGGCGATCCAGCCGAAGCCAGGGTCGACATGGCCGTCGGTGAGCTTGACGTCGGTGGCGGTGAAGCTGCGATTGAACGAATCGAAGTAGCCGTACTTCGAATAGATGAACTTGCTGTAGCGCGCATGCATCTCCTGGACTGCCGGAATGACGATCTCCGGGGCGAACGGCAACGACGATAGCGCAGCGGTCGGCGCGATCGTGCCGTCGTCGACCGTGTGCGTGCGGCCGGCGCCACGTGCCGAATAGTCGAGGAAGTTGCGGACCCGATTGGTGCGATCGAATTCGCGCATCGCGCCCGGCCCGTCGCAGGCGGTGAAGCCCCAGACATTGGCCCCGTATTCGAACCAGCCTTTCGGATTGGCGATCGCGTAAGCGCGCTGGGCGTATACGGCCCGGCGCGTGTTCTCGAAATAGTCGATGCCACGCTCGCGCATCGTTTCATCCCGAATGCCGCGAAAGTCGACCCACAAATGCGAATACTGATGCCCGAACAAAGGCGCGAAGCTCAGGTGCTCGTAGCCCATGAAGCGGCCCCAGGTGCCGCGGTAGCTTTCGCTCCAGGCACGCCAGGCGCTTTCGTCGACCGGGTGGGTCGGCGAACCGAGCGCCAGCAGCACCACCAGCATCGCCTCGTTGTAGCCGGCCCAGTCGTGGGCGATGAACTGTCTCTCGGGGCTCCATCCCATGCTGATGAAGGCGCCCCGCACCTGCGCCCATTTCCAGTCGATGCGCCAGTAGATCGCGTCGACGGCACTGCGGATCTCCACCTCGTCGGGGTGGACCCCGTTGAAGTAGGTTTGTGCGTGCAGCATGCCGCCGATCAGGAGCGCCGTGTCGACCGTCGACAGCTCGCAGCGGCGGGCCCGGGTGCCGGTCTTCATGTCGAGGAAGTGATAGAAAAATCCCTTGTGCCCGGTCATGCCGCGCGGCTGCGGACCCTGCGGCGCGTTGCGGAAAAATCGAACTGTCGCCAGGGTCCGCTCGCGAGCCTGGGCCCGTGTGATGAAGCCGCGGTCGGTGCCGATTGCGTAGGCCGTCAACGCGAAGCCGATCGCCGCGATGCTTGCCGGCGACGCCGTCGGATAACGATCCGGCACCATGCCGTTGAGCGGGTTGGCGGTGGCCCAGAAGAAGTCGAAGGTCCGCCGCTCGATGTCGTCGAAGAGCACCGGGAGGGTGACGTGCGTCAAGGACGACGGCGGCGGCTCGATCGGCACGGCTGCCCCCGACGCCGCGTCGGCATCGCTGGTGTCGAAGACCGGGTTGCGGAGGAGATTCGCGCAACCCGCAAGCGCGAGGCCGCCGGCCGCGCCGGCCCACGCAAGCACGCGGCGCCGGGTCACGTCGGGAGTAGGCACGTCGATGTGGTCTGAGTCGTTGAGGTCGATCGAGAGAGCGTCCAAGCGTAGTCCGCCCGATTCGGGCACGCCGCCTCAATCCCGTGACTTACTCAGCGAACTGCGGCCCCTCGTCAGAATTGATAGCGCATCGAGAGCTTAACCGTGCGCATGGGGCCGATCGAAGTGCCGTCCGGCGTGCCGAGGCGGGGGTTCCCTTCGGGGGGAATGAAGTTGTCGTAGCCACCGGTGTAGTTGACGGTATTGAAGACGTTGATGATGTCGATCCGGAACGACAGGCTGCCGAAGCCGGTCCCGAATTCCTCGCCGATGCCGAGGTCGAATTGGCGGAACGATTTGCCCTCGCCGGCCGTCACCACGCAGGTGCTGAAGCCCTGCGAGCAGTCGGTGACGCGGAACGGCAGACCCGAGCCGAGCGTCGCCCGGCCCGAGATCAGGAGCCCCCACGGCAGCAGGCCATCGGTGACGCCCGAGGCGACAAGACGATGCCGTTCGACGTCGGCCGACGGGATGAACCGCGATACCGAACGGCCGCCGGTGAAGTTGTACGGATCGTTGGTCAGGTTGGCGTTGGTTGTCTTCGCGTCGCTGTACGTGTAGGTGACGCCTGCTCCCCATCCGGAGGCGCGCGTGTACGGCTTGTCGGCCCTGCCATAGACGGTTTGCGTCTTCGCCCGGGCCGTGAAGTCGCCCAGGACCAGGTTGCCGAAGCCGGTCGGTCCGCCGAACAAGGCATCGCTCGGTGGCTTGCCACCGACCCCGCCTTGCGGATCACGGTTGCCCTCGGTCCAGTTGAACTGATTGTGCGATGACGAATAGGTGTAGCCGACCTCGGTGTTCCAGATGCCGACACCCTTCCTCAAGCCGAGGCTGAGCTGGTCCGTGTACGGCATCTTGTAGCCGTTCTTGATCAGGTAGACGTCGCCTTTGGCGGCCGCGTTGTTCGACATCTCGGCGATCGCATAGTCGGCGATCGTCCGGTCGTAGGCCCGGCCCACGCCGGCGAACGCGACCAGGTTCTTGTCGCCGTTGATGTCGTACGAGAAGCCGAGGCGCGGCTGGATCGCGCCGGTGAAGGACTTCCGGCTCGAGCCGTTGGCGATGTAGTCGCGGATGTTGATGCCGCCCTTGGCCAGCGACTGGTCGTAGGTCTGGCCCGGCGTCACCGGAATCCCGGAGACGCGGGTCGACTTGCCGCTGGCGTCGACCGGCTCTGCGGCGAACAGCGCGGCGATCCGATCCGCCGGTGTCACGTAGCCGTTGTTCAGCATGTTGGTCTCGTAGTCCCAGCGAATGCCGAGGTTCAGCTCGAGCTGCCTGGTGACGGCCCAGTCGTCCTGGAAGTAGATGCCGTACTGCTGGTTCCTGTAGCCGAGGACCGTCGGCGTGGTCGCGGCGTCGAGCTGGAAGTAATCGTTGGCGCCGAACAGCACCGGGTTGCCGGTCTGGTTGTTGATCAGCTTGTAGAAGACGTCGACGCCGCGATTTGCCCCCGACAGGTCGTAGCTCATGAACTTGACCTTGGCGCCACCTTTCATGGTGTGGCCGGCCAGGCCGGTGTAGGTCAGGTCGTCCTGCAGCAGCACGCCGGTCTGCTTCTTGTCCTGCGCATCGGGCGAGCCGCCGGTCCTGAGGAACTCGGCTCTGCCGTTTTGCGTGTTGTCGCCGGAAATGAAGTAGCGGATCTCGGGCGCCTTGTTGTCGGCATTGGGACTCCACTCGTATCTCTCGTAGCCGATCCGGGCCTCGTTCAGCAGCGCGTCGTGGCTCCACTCGTGCTTCAGGTCGAGGCGGGTCTCGTCGTTGATGCGGCGCTTGTCGTTGCCGGGCGCGCTCAACGTCGGATCCTCGGCGATGTGGTCCTTCTCGCGGCGCAGCCGGCCCGTCAGCTCGAGCTTCTGGTTCGGGCCGAGCTCGACGTCGACCTTCGCGAACAGCAGGTCTTCCATGAACTTCTGGGTGTGCGAACCCTGCAGCGCGAAGAAGCCGGCGGCGAGGCCGGCGTTCGGCACCGGCGGCTTCACGCCACCGAAGCCGACATTGCGCGGCGACTCGATGTTCTTGCCTTCGTAGGAGAAAAACCAGTGCGCCACGTCTTGCCGGATCGGTCCGCCGAGGGTGAATCCGTACTGCTCCTGCTGGAACGCGGCCCGGTCGTTGCCGATGTCCTTGTTCTTCGACTCGTTCGGGCTGTAGGCGGTGAGGTTGTGGCCGGTGTGGTCCCAGAAGACGTCGCCATGGAGCTCGTTGCCGCCCGACTTGGTGACCGCGGTGATGGCGACGCTGCTGACCTGATCGAACTCGGCCTTGTAGTTTTGCGAGATGACCTTGTACTCGGCGATCGCCGACTGCGGAAACGGATTGCCTCGGGTCGAATCCAGCGCCGATGCGCCGCCGCGCAGGATGTTGTTCTTCTGGCTGACGCCGTCGATGAAGATGTTGATGTTGTCCTGGTTCTGGGCGCCGCTTTGCACCTTGACCTGGCCTTGTCCGTTGACGTCGAAGCGGACGCCGGGGGCAAGGTCGGCGAACGACAGGAAATTGCGCGTCACCTGCGGCAGGCTGTCGATCTGTTTCAAGGTGACGTTGGTGCCGAGCTCCGAGGTCTTGCGATCGAGCCCGGCGCTGCCTGTGACCATCACCGTCTGCAGCTGCTCGACGCCCGCTTTGGCCAGTGGCAGATCGAGATCCACCGTCTGGCCGATCTGCACGGTCAGAAGCTGGCTGCGCGCCGCGAAGCCCGGCGCCGTGATGTCGATCCTGTAGGTGCCGGGCACCAGGCCGATCAGCACGTAGCTGCCGTCGGCGCGGCTGGCGGTTCGCGTCACCTGCCCGGAGGCGGTGTTGGTTGCGGTGACGGTGACGCCCGACTGGCCCTGCGCCTCGGCCGTCACCGAGCCGCGCACGGTCGCGCTGCTCAGTTGCGCTGCGGCGGGCAAGGCGAAAGCGAACATCGCCGCGGCGGCGACGGCGCGGAGCTGGAAGCGTGGGTCATGTGTCATGGTGGGCTTTCGATGTTGAAACGCTCTCGGGGACGAAGGAATCGCTGGCGCCGAGCACGTTGTCGTCGGCGATCACGGCGGCGTAGAACTGCGCGCTGTCCTTCAGCGTGCGTTCCTGGGTTTCGAAATTGACGTGGACGATCCCGAATCGCTTCGAATAGCCGTGCGACCACTCGAGGTTGTCCATCAGCGACCAGACGCAATAGCCGCGCAGGTCGACACCCTGCTCGATGGCGGCGTGAATCGCCCGCAGGTGGCCGCGCAGATAGTCGACGCGCAGCGGATCGTTGACACGGCCGCCGTGCGCCAGCGGCGGGTCGAAGAAGGCCGCGCCGTTTTCGGTGACGTACTGCGGGATGTCGCCGTACAGCTTCTTGATCCAGACCAGCGTGTCGGTCAGGCCTTGCGGGAACACCTCCCAGCCGGTCTCCGTGTAGGTCGCCTGCGTTTGCCGCACCGGCACTGCCTTCAGCGGCCATGCCGTTTCCTCGTGCCGCACGACGTTTCGGGTGTAGTAGTTGACGCCGAGAAAGTCGATCGGCTCGCGGATCAGGTCGTAATCCTGCTGTGGCCATTCGGGCCAGGCCTCGCCGAAGATCTCCTGCATCTCGGCGGGATAGCGGCCGTGGAACACGGGGTCGAGATACTGGCGGTTCATGTAGGCCTCGGCCCGCCGCGTTGCCGCGAGGTCGGCGGGCTTGTCGGAGGCCGGGTACTTGGGCTCGATGTTGACCACCAGGCCGACCTGGTGCTTGCCGATCGCACGGTAGGCCTGGACGGCCTTGCCGTGCGAGCGCAGCAAGTGATGCGAGGCGATCGGCGCCTCGAATCGATTCTTGTGGCCCGGCGCCAGCGCGCCGTGCAGGTAGCCCCCGTCGGCCACGACCCACGGCTCGTTGATCGTGGCCCAGAGCTCGATCCGGTCGTCGAGGCGCTGGTACATGAGGCTCGCGTAGTCGGCGAACCAGTCGGCGACGTCGGGGTTGAGCCAGCCGCCGCGGTCGTCGAGCGCGGCCGGCAGGTCCCAGTGGTAGAGCGTCGCCATCGGCCGGATTCCGTTGCCCAGCAGAGTGTCGACAAGACGTTCGTAGAAGCCGAGGCCGGCAGCGTTCACCGCGCCGCGCCCCTCGGGCAGGATGCGGGCCCAGGCGATGCTGAAGCGATAGGCGGTGAGGCCGAGCCGCTTCATCATCGCCACGTCGTCGTGCATGCGGCGGTAATGGTCGCAAGCGACGTCGCCCGTGTCGCCGTCCTTGACCAGACCGGGCGTGCGCACGAAGCGGTGCCAGATGCTCTGGCCGGCGCCGTCGGCCAGCGGCGAGCCTTCGATCTGGTAGGCAGACGTGGCTGCACCCCACAGGAAATGCGCAGGAAATGGGTATTTCAGCACTGCGACATTCCGCTTGTCCAAATTGATTCGGGCAAACGTTATCAGCGCCTCGGCCCGGTCCCATTGGGGTTAGTGCGAGTTCAAATGCGAGTTCAAACGTCCTGCCTTTCGGGGCCGTCGGGCCGCACAACAAGCGCCGAGAAGAAGCGCAGTTCAAGCGATCGGTCGGCCCGAAGCGGCGCACCATGGACCGACACCCAGGGACTGCCCGCCATGCACGCGACTTCGGTTCTTCTTCTCGGCAAGCGCCTGTACATCGCGGATCTGGCCGAGCGGCTCGAGTCGATGGAAAGCGGACGCACGGCGATGAGCGCTGTCGCCTACCGGCTCTACGCGCGTCGATTGAACGACGCGGTGGCCGCCTATCCGCCGGCGCTCCTGGCCGCGCAGCTCGGCCGTGCCTGGCCCTCGGTCGTGCACGCCCTGGAGCAGCCGCGCTTCGCCGACAAGGGCGGAGTGGTGCGAGGCCGCGGTCCGCGCGTCGGCGCCATGACGCGTGCGCTCGTGGGCCGGTTGACACTCCCGGCGCGCTGATCGCCGCGAAACAACACGCCTAGGACACGAGCGCCACCCGACGACGCAGGCCCGGCCGGTCGCCTTGGCCTTGCCGCGTGCCGATGCGGCGGTGCGGGGCCTACTTGCAGGCGCCGACGAGCTTGCCTGTCGTCTTCCCGCCGGCACTGTCGGTGCCGTCCGAGCTGTCGCCGTGATAGGTGGTCGTGACCACCTTGCCGGGCTGGCCGCGGCAGGTGGCGGTGTAGACCACTTCGCCGCCGCTGACCTTGACATCGCTCAGCTTGCAGATCTCGGGCGGAATTGTCTTTTGCAACAACACCTGGACCGATTTGGCGTCGCCGTTCATGGCGTCGGCGTCGGCCTGAGACACGCAACTCGAGCTCGGATAGGTCTTGGCGCCGACGACGGTCGATCCGACCCACTGCCCTGGGCGCATTCGGTCGGCCGCGGTCGCGGGCAGGGCGAGAGTGATCAGGGCAAGAGAAAGAACATATGCCGGTCCGTGGCTGGTTTTCATCTGCGTCCTTCGCGTTGCCTCAAGCCATACGATGCCACAGCAAAGAGTCGGGCCTGCCGATTGCCGGGCCGGTCTCGCAAGTGGACGCAGTCCGGGGCCCTCGCTGCCCTCATTTTTCGCCCAAGGAGATGCCATGAACATTGCCAGCAATGTCGACGAGAGCACCAGCGCGGCTTCTTCCGCGCTGGAAGACGCGGGCCGCCAACTGCAGGTGGCCTCGGAGCAGACGATGGACTATCTGCGCGACGTCGCGGAGCAGCTCAGCGAGCAAGCGAGCCGAGCTTCCGAGCGCGCCGCCGCTTATGCAAAGGAGGAGCCCGTCAATGCGCTCCTGATCGCCGCCGGTGCGGGCGCCATGCTGATGGGCTTGTTCAGCCTGATGGCTCGCTCGCGTGATTGAGCCGACGTCGATGACCCAGGAATCTTCAGAGTGATGGACGAGAAATCGAACAAGAAAGCGGATAAGGAAGCGCCCGCCAGCTGGTGGACGCTCGTCAAGCAGGCGGCGTCCGCCTGGATCGACGACTACGCCCCGAGCATGGGGGCGGCTCTTTCCTACTACACGGTGTTTTCATTGGCGCCGATGCTGCTGATCGTGATCGGCGTCGCCGGCCTGGTCTTCGGCGAGGAGGCTGCCCGCGGCGCCCTGTCCGAGCAGCTGACGGCGTTGATGGGTGCCGACGCCGGCAAGGCGGTGGAAGCGCTGCTCGCGAGCGTCAAGAAGCCGTCGCAAGGGGTCCTCGCCGCGGTCATCGGCGGCGTCGTGTCCCTGATCGGCGCCACCACCGTCTTCGGTGAGCTGCAGGACGCGCTCGATCGGATCTGGCGGGCGCCGGTCAAGGACAAGGGCGGTGGCTTGTGGGCCTTGTTGCGGACCCGTTTCCTTTCCTTCGGCCTGATCCTCGGCATCGCCTTTTTGCTGATGGTGTCGCTGGTCGTCGGCGCTGCGGTGTCGGCCCTCGGCAAGTGGTGGAGTCCTGTCTTCGGCGGCTGGGAAGTTCTTGCCCAAGTCGTCACTTTCGTCTTCGGTTTCGTCGTCACGACGGTCGGCTTCGCCGTGATCTACAAGTTGATGCCGCGGGTCAAGGTCGAGTGGCGCGACGTCTGGATCGGCGCCGCCGTCACATCGGTTCTGTTTTCGCTCGGCCGCTTCTTGATCGGCCTCTACATCGGCAAGAGCGGCGTCGCCTCCGGCTTCGGGGCCGCGGGTTCGCTGGTCGTCGTCTTCGTCTGGGTCTACTACTCGGCCCAGATCTTTCTGCTCGGGGCCGAGTTCACATGGGTCTATGCGACCAACCGGGGCTCGATGAAAGACCTGCCGAAGCCGAAGGCCGCGGGCGCCGCCGCGCCCACCAAGTCCGCATCGATCGAGCAAGGACGGCCGGCAAGTGGGCCGAAGGCGGCGGGGCCGGCTCGACCGATTTCCGCGTCAGCGCCGTTGCCGGCGCCGGAAACGTCGGACTCCATGGCCGCCCTCAACGCGCTGCCTTCGTCCCAGGCGCGAAGCATCGTCGGGGGAGTCGCCGCCGGCGTCGTGCTGCGGTACGTCGCTCCCTGGCTCGTGCGGCGGCTGAGCCGGCACTGAATATTCGCGCGCGAATAACGTAGGCAGGCCCGACACTGCGTCGCTCCCTTATCCGACACCGCTCCCGGCTAGCGCGGAGCAGAATTTCGCGCTCGCTTCAGCGTCCATCCGGGCGCCAGATTGAGGACTTTCGATGGCATCCGATCAGGGATCCGCAGCGCTCGAGGCCACGCGTGAGCGTCTGCGGCAGGCACTCGTGGTCATTGCCTACCCCCCCAAGCCGAAGCCCTTGTTCGGAGACGGAATCGGTGGGATCGGCAGGGCGCTGCGCGGCCGTATTCACGACGCTCCGTTGCTGGGTTTGGTCCAGGCCGGCGCCCAGAGCTGGTGGCGCAAGCAGCCGGCGCGCAAGGTTGCGCTCGTGGTCGCCGCGGCGTCGACGCCGCCGCTTGCGCAACTGCAGAGAAAAAATCCGGGCGCGGTCATGGTCTGCGCTGTCGGCCTCGGTGTCCTTCTGGCTCTGGCGCGGCCGTGGCAGTGGCTGTTTCGACCGGTGCGGTCGCTGAAGCTGCTCTCCGGCCTGGCCCTGCACATGGCACGTCGCGCCCCATCGGTGGCACGGGGCCAGACCCGATCCTCGCGCTGAAGCCCCGGCCTTGGCTGACAGCGCCGACGAGGAATCAGGCAAGCTGAGCAGCGCGGCTCGGAGGCTGCAACTCCTGAACGCCCAGGCCGACGCGGTTCGCGACGATCTGGCCAGCCTCAGGAAGGAGCTGGCAAAGAGCCGCGATGAATTGATCGGCTTGCGCGCGGCGCCTGCGAAGGACGCGGACGAGCAGCTGGTCCTGGCCGCGGTCCACGCCGATTCGGTGGCGCAGACGGCGGTCAGCAGCCTCGGCGAGTTGGCGCACTACAGCCAGCACGATGAATTGACCGGGGCACCGACCCGGGCCCTGCTGTTCGATCGCCTGCAAACGGCCATTGCGATGGCACATCGGCGAGCGACGCGCGTCGGCGTGCTTTTCCTCGATCTCGATCACTTCAAGGAGATCAACGACGTTCACGGACATGACGTGGGTGACCAGGTCCTTCAGCTCGTCACCCGGCGGCTGCAGCTGGTGGTTCGGGATTCGGACACGGTCAGCCGGCACAGCGGCGACGAGTTCCTCGTCTTGCTGGCGGAAATCGCGGGTGCCGCCGACGCCTCGTCGGTCGCCGAGAAAATGCTTGCCTCGCTTGCCGCTCCAGCCCAGATCGGGCCGCACGACTTTCGACTCTCGGCCAGCGTCGGCATCGCCGTCTATCCGGAGGACGGCGCCGACGCCGCCAGCCTCATCCGATGTGCCGATGCCGCCATGTACGAGTCGAAGCGGCGCGGTGCGGGGGCCTTTGCCATGCACGCCGACGCGGCCCATCCGAATCGCGAGACGGAGTCCCCACAGGAAGTTCCGGAGCTGCTGCAGCGTCGCTCGGACGCGGCGCTCGCTCAACACGAAGCACGCTTGCGCGAGCTGTCCGCGGCGAACCGGGAGCTGGTGGGCGCCGCGCAGATCGCGCAGAAGTTGACGACCCATGCCGAACAGGCGCACCAGCGACAGATCCGGTTCGTCGCCAAGGCGGCGCATGCGATGCGAACGCCGCTGTCGGCAATCTCGATGACGGCGGCGTTGCTGGCTCGGACGGCCGCAGACGAATCGCCCGTGGCCATGCATCAGGAGGTGTTGAAGCGCCAGGCGAATCATCTGTCCCGCCTGATCGACGACCTGCTCGACGGCTCCTTTGCCGGCGGCGGCGAATTCAAGCTCGACTGCAGCGTGCTCGAGATCAATGCGATCGTCGCCGCCGCGGTGGACGCCTGTCGACACGCCCTGATCTCGAAGCGCCAGGGCCTGCATCTGCAGCGGTCGATCGACAAGGCGATGTTGCGGGGCGATCCGATGCGCCTGACCCAGGTCTTCAGCAACCTCCTGAACAACGCCTCCCGGCGCACGCCCGAGGAGGGCGACGTGTGGGTGAAGACCTCGATCGCCGGCGAGGAGGCATGCATCTCGGTGCTCGACAACGGCGTCGGTATCGCGCCGGAGTCGCTGCCGAGGATCTTCGACCTGTTCGTCCACGATGCCCTGGAGCCTGTCGACGACCCGGGCCTGGGCATCGGCCTCGCCGTCGTCAAGGAGCTGGTGCAGGCCCACGGCGGCAGTGTCGAGGCACGCAGCGGCGGCAGAGCGATGGGCAGCGAGTTCGTCGTCAGGTTGCCGCTTCTGAAGCCCGACCCGGTGGGGCACGGCGCGTAGGAGACGGACCGGACCGGGTCCCTAAAACTCTGCGTGCGCGCGAACCGCGTAGACAGCGACCGGGCCTCGATCCCGGTTATAGGCAGGGTGGCCGATGCGCTGGAAGTCGGCCGACAAGGCAAGGTGAGCATCCCACCGGAAGGTGTAGGTGGCCTCGAGGATCTGCTCGCTGCCGTACCTCAGTCGTCCATCGCCGATCAGGATGCCGAGGCCTCCGGCGGCGAAGTATTCGCGGGCCTCGCGGCTCAAGCCGTTGACCGCGCCGGCGAGACCGATCGCATCGTTGGCGCGCCCCCAGCGATCGCCCTTCAGGACCAGGCCGGCGGAAAACGATCGATTGATCTCGGTGAACTCGTAAGCTTCCTTCCGGCCGTCGTTGGCACTGAGCCGCGCAAACCCGCCAAGCTCGCTGCTGAGTTGCTGCTCCAGATCGATCGTCGCGCCGGCGCGTCTGGCGCGCCTTCGGACAAGCGACAGGTCCGGGACATCGCCGCTTTGTTGCCCGAGCCGCACTGCATCCGCATAGGCCGCCATCCGGCCGCTGTTGACGAACGACAAGAACTTGACCTTGCCAGGCTGGCCGCGCCAGGTGAAGCGTTGCTCGATCTCGCCGACCCACATCGTCTGCGCGAAATCGACTGCGGTGATCTTGCCGTTCGGAACCTTCGACAACTCGAAGAGACCCGTGCGCAGCGTCCATGGTCCGTGGTCGAGCTCCGCGGCAGCGCCGAACGTGAAGCCCCAGGCGTCGGCGGCGTAGTCGAACGCGCCGGCGTCGATCACCGACCAGTTGAGGAAGTCGGAACGTGGATCGTGGGCATATGCGTTGGTGTCGAACAAGTCGGTCACCGAGAACTTGCCCACCGTGAAGGTCAGCGCGTCGGCCGCCCTCGAACCCGCCAGTTGGTTGGCGCCGCTGGCCACTGCCTCTTGTTCCTGCCCCAGCGCGATCGACTGGCGAAGATAAGCGCGAGGCAGACGCAGGTAAGGCGCATTGGCGCCGATCTTGTACGCCTCGCCGCTCGGGTAGCCGGCTGCACCGACCGTGTTGCTCAAGCCGAAGCCCTGGTCGATTTCCGGATTGACCCAGAACTCTGCGCCATCCCAAAGGCGGGCTCCGGCGTAGACCGTGAAGTCGGTCGTTTCTTCGGTGCGCCCGTTCGCCGCCAGACTGTTGCTGCCTTGATAGGGTGACCGAAAACTGGAGTGCCACTGGGTCACGTTCGTCACCTGCACATGAATGGCCCAAGGCTGCGCCGGGGTGGACCCGGCTGCTGAATCCGCGTCCGAGGCGTAGACGTTGAAGCTGGCAAGCCAGCAAGCGACCCAAGAACACGCAGATCGCATCGGGGCAGGACTTGCGGTTGGCCAGTCGGTGTCGCTGCGCGGGCAACTCTCGGCAGCGTCTCCGGACCTCGCCTAGCCAGCGTGCTTCAGAGCCTCCAACCGCGCGTTCGCCTCCCTTTTCCCCAACGTTCGAAGCGCGGCGATCGCGCCCAGATGCATGGCCCGGGGCCGCACCTTGCCTTCTTCCCAGTTGTAGACGGATTGCGCGGACGCCCCGACCAGCAAGCCGCAGTCGGCCGCGGAAAGCGCGAGCCGACGACGTTGCGACGCCATGCCCTTGGCGCTGAACCGGAGGTTCTCCGAAGGCTCCTGTTCGGACCCGAGAGGCACCTCTTTGCCACGCCCCTTGCCGAGACGGCGAATTTCCTGCTCCAGCGCCTGGACGCGTCGCTTCAACGCCGAAATCTCGGAGCGGTGGGAACCGGCCGACTTCTTGAGGCCGATCACCTCCGTCCGCACCTCCTTGCGTGCGACTCGGGAAATCTCGCTTTTGAAAATGGTTGCGATATTTGGCATGTTGCGATTGTGCCGCGACATCGCACCGCCTTCGCAAGTGCCGATTGCCGACCTCGCCGAGGTGGGTCGGCCGGCTGCCGCTAAAGTCGCGCGGTCGCCTTCCTGCTCGATCGAAGGCTGAGGATCGTGCAGGACTTTGCCCCTTGATATCTGGTGCGACACCGCATCAAAACCCCATGTCTCGCATGCCGTTTCTTCGTATGTTCGCGATGCTGATGGCGCTGCAGCTGGTGGGCTGTGGCGTGTGGCGGCCCACGCCCGTTCCCATGCGGACCTTGTCCTTCGCCGCGCGCTGCGACGCGAAGGCCTCGACGCTTCTCGTCTTTCTTCCCGGCTCGTACTCGCGCCCGGAGGACTATCTCTCGCATGGCTTCATCGACGCGGTGCAGGGCCAGCACGTCGCCGCCGACATCGTTCTGGTCGATGCCCACCTTGGCTATTACAGCGAGCGCAGCATCCTCGACCGCCTGCGCCAGGACGTGCTTCTTCCAGCTCGCGCAGACGGCTATCGCGACATCTGGCTTGTCGGCATCTCGGTCGGTGCGTATGGAGCCCTGCTGCATGCCGCGACGTCGGAGCCGGGCCAGCCGGCCGTTGCCGGTATCGTCGCGCTCGCGCCTTATCTGGGCGACCGGCGAGTCAGTCTCTCCGTCGATGCAGCCGGTGGCTTGGCGCTCTGGCCGTTGCAGCGGCGGCTGGAGCCGGCCGACTTCGACGTCTTGTTGTGGCAATGGCTGCGAGGCGCATCGCGCAGCCAGAACCCGACCAGGCTCTATCTCGGCTACGGCGACAGCGACCGATTCGCCTACAGCGACCGCCTGCTCGGCGCTGCGCTACCCGCCGATCACGTCGTCACTGCACCGGGCGGGCATGACTGGCCCGTGTGGCAGATCCTCTGGCGCCGGATCCTGCCGACACTGCCGCTGCCCCGCGACAGTTCCTGCCGGTTCGATGCAGCGATCAACCCGCTGCATCCGCTGTGAGCTCGGCTCGCTGAGGGTGCACAGGAGCCAGGCCGCGTCATCTCCCGCGCAGCGAGCGGTAAGCAGCGGCGACCTCGTCCGAGGCTTCGATGTGCCGCTGATGCGCGACCCGCAATTCGCGCCAGCATTCCAACAC
The DNA here is from genome assembly GCA_030946925.1 of Pseudomonadota bacterium. Classification (GTDB taxonomy): domain Bacteria; phylum Pseudomonadota; class Gammaproteobacteria; order Burkholderiales; family Burkholderiaceae_C; genus Schlegelella_A. The sequence goes on along the minus strand of JALYXU010000181.1, from coordinate 4,352 downwards.
CGCGGCAGGATCGCCGCTGCCGGAGCGGACCTTGGCAAGACGCGCCGCGACGGCTTCGAGGTCGCGCCGGGCGGCGTCTGCGGCCCGATTCGCAGTGGCCACATGGCGGTCGTCGATACGGTGCTGCACGCTCATGCGTTTCCTTCGGACCGCGGACGTCAGCCGACGCGATCCCTTGGAGCGCAACCTTAGCGCCGTGCCATCGAGGCAGTCAAGTGGCAGCAGGTGCTTTTCCGAGATCTGCAGCCGCCTGACATCACTCGCGGCCGGCCCGCGCCGGTACGGGCTTCAGTGAAGGCGCAGCCGCTGCACGATCTCATCCGCTTCGCGGGGAGCGAAGAAAAACGGATAGAAAGAACGTTTGCTCTCGCTGCCACGACGACCGCCGAGGCGGGCGATTTCCGCTGCGCAATGGCTGAGCTTGAGGCGCAGCAAGACGGCCGGAGCGTTGACCGCAGGATCCAGCCGCTCGTCTGCGGCCTGCTCGAAGCCGAGCATCCGCTGATAGAACCGGACATGGCGCGGGTTGACTTCGATCAGGACGTCGGTGCATTCATGCAAGTCAAGGACATACATGCAGGCGACGTGGAACACGGCGCCGAGCACGGCCGAAGAACGGACCGATTCGTCGACTGCCAGCTTGGTGAATTCGCAGAGCTTTCGGCCCTGGGCGCGAAGGGCCTCGACTTCAGCGGGGTAGAGCCGGCCCACGTAGAGACCGTCTTGCGAATCGAGCGACGCCGTGATCGTCGCCACCGTTGCCTCGTCGACGCAGGCAGCGAGCGTCAGCCGGTGTCCGGCATCGTGCCCGAGCGGGGAAGTTGCGTAGCCGCGCCAGGCATAGCGGCGTTCGACCAGGGAGTGGGCGTTGTGCCGTCGACTCGAGCTGTCGGCGACCTTGATGTGAAAGCGGTTCTGCAGTTCGTCCGCAGACTCCGCGACGGCGTCTGCCGCCCGCGGAGCGGGATGGTGAGTGGCGGGGTGGGGGGTGGGAGGGGGCTTGAGGGGGCGGGGGTCGCGGCGGTTGCCGACAGCTTGGGTCTCTGACACTAATTCTCCGTGACGTGTCGCTCGGCGACACTCGAAAAGTAACAACGGGTTTCAAGGGGGCCGACGACGTACGGTGTGGCGACCCTGCGACCCTCGGTTTCTTACTCTCGCCCGCTCCGACAGTGCGTCACGTTTGCTTGCATTTCACTGTGCCGATGCACGGGCGCACGCATCTTTGCATGATTCGGGCCAGAAAATTTGTGACGCTTCGTGCTCTACCATTCGGTGCCTAGCGACGGCTGCCTTTCCCATGTTTTCTCATCGTGAAGCGTTCCAACGCAACCTCGGCTGGGTCACGGAGCGCGAGCAGCAAATGCTGCGTGGCAAGCGGATCGCGATCGCCGGGCTTGGCGGCGTCGGCGGCGCCCACCTGCTGACCCTGACCCGGCTCGGGATCGGCAAATTCAACCTCGCCGACTTCGACCATTTCGAGCTTCACAACTTCAATCGGCAGGTTGGCGCGACGGTCCATTCGATCGGCAGAGCGAAGACCGAGGTCATGAGCGAAATGGCGCTCGCCATCAACCCGGAGCTCGAGCTCCGCATGTTCAAGGACGGCGTGCACGCCGGCAACGATGAACACTTCCTCGACGATGTCGACCTGTATATCGACGGCCTCGATTTCTTCGTGCTCGACGAACGGCAGCGGGTGTTCGAGATTTGTGCCGAACGCGGCATTCCGGCGATCACGACGGCGCCATTGGGAATGGGTGCGGCGCTGCTCGTCTTTCTTCCCGGGCACATGAGCTTCGAAGAGTATTTCCGGATGGGCAACGCGACGGCCGCCGAGAAGGCAGCCCGTTTTCTGGTCGGGCTCTCGCCATCGATGCTCCAGATGGGCTATCTCGTCGATCCATCGCGGATCGACCTCGCGGCGCAAAAGGGTCCCTCGACGCCGATGGCGTGCGACCTGTGCGCGGGCATCGCCGCAACCGAGGCTCTGAAGATCCTGCTCGGTCGGGGCCACGTTGCAGCCGCCCCTTGGGGCGTGCACTTCGATGCTTACAAAAACCGTCTGAAGCGCACCTGGCGTCCGGGCGGCAACGCCAATCCGTTGCAGCGTGCGCTGATCGCCCTGACAGCCCGGCGCTACGCGTCCATGTCTGCAGACAGCCCGGGCCGTTGAGTCGCGCCGATCTGGACGCAGCGGCGAGCGGTGCCGGTTCGACAGGGCCGGGCCGTGCGAACGTCGCATGGAAGATCCTCGAGCTCGCGCGGTGGGCGCCGAGCGGGGACAACACCCAGCCCTGGAGGTTCGAGCTGGCCGCCGACGGTTGGATCGTCGTCCACGCGTTCGACACCCGTCGCCACTGCGTGTACGACCTGGCCGGCCGGGCCAGTCAGCTTTCGGTCGGCGCGTTGCTGGAAACGATCCGGATCGCGGCAAGCGCGCACGGCATGACGGCGCACGTGGTCCGTCGCGTGGATTGCTCCGACGAGGCGCCGACCTTCGACGTTCGGCTCGCGTCGAGCCCGGGTCTGCACATCGACGGCTTGCACGCTTGCATCCGCACCCGAAGCGTCCAGCGCAAGCGGCTCAGCCGACGGCCTCTGGATGCGACGGCCAAAGCGGCACTGTCGGCAGCCGTCGGCAGTCGGCACAGGGTCGTGTGGTTCGAGGGGTCCGATCGCCTGCGCCTCGCGTGGCTGGCGGTGCGCAGCGCCAAGATCCGACTGACGATTCCGGAGGCCTACGCCGTGCACCGGGACATCATCGCGTGGGATACAAATTTCAGCGCCGACCGGGTCCCCGATCGCGCCCTTGGCGCAAGCCCGGCCTCGTTGGCGTCCATGCGCTGGGCGATGGCGAGCTGGGCCCGCGTCCACCGGATGAATCGTTTTTTCGGTGGGACGTTACTGCCTCGCATCGAACTGGACCTGCTGCCGGCGATCTGTTGTGCCGCCCACTTTGCGATCGTTGCCGACAAGGCCCCTCTCGGCATCGATGACTATGTTGACGCCGGTGCTGCGGTGCAACGCTTCTGGCTCACTGCATGCAGTCTGAAACTGCAATTGCAACCGCAATACACGCCGCTCGTCTTCGCCGCTTACGCGCGCGATCACGTTCAGTTCACGGCCCGTTCGACAGGCAGCGCCGCAGCCGCGCGGGCGGTGGAAATCGAGCGCATGCTCAGCAAGCTCCTTGGAAAGACCGATGCGGAGGCGGCCGTTTTTCTGGGCCGCGTCGGTGCCGGCCCTGCCGCGGCTGCGCGGTCGGTGCGCTTGCCGCTCGATCGTCTGATGTGGTCGGGTCCGGGCACGGGCCCAGACACGCGCACTGATCCAGACTTGCTCGCCTTCATCGCGCGGCGCGTTGCCTGACACACACAGGGGCCTTTGCGTATTAGCATTGGCGATGGCACTCATCAGCGTCGAAGCCTGGATAGACCGACATGGCGACTTGTCAGCAGTCGGCAGCGTTGAGTCGAAGGCCGCGGGCGAACTTGCGAGCCCGCTGGTCTCGGTGGTCATCCGCGAAATCAGCCCGCAACGCGGCTCGGTTGCTCGGCGGGCACTCGACCGCCTGAGGTCGATGACGTCGCAGTACCGCCTCGCCTGGCTTCAGCGCGTCGCCCGTCGCTCCGGCAGTTTTACGGCCTGACCGGGTGGTCTGAACCGGCCGTCCGCCGAGGAGGGCTGACGGGTGTTCGTCTTACGCCACACCCCCTGTTCGCGGGGGCGCGTTTTTCGACGGATTCACTAAGCTGGCGGTGTACTTTTTCCTCCCCAACCCCTGCCGGAGATCGACATGAATTTTTACTCGTCAGTTTCGGCGCCTGCCCTCAAGCGGACGCTCGTCTGCATTGCTATCGGTGTCGCTTGCTCGAGCGCATCGGCTTTGCCCCCCTTCACCTTCAACCCAGCGGGCGCTGGCCTGACCGGAACGCCTTCGACGGCCGACAACATCGTCGTTTCGGACTTTTCCACGGTGCTGTTCGGCACCGGCAACACGTTCACCGACAACGGCTTCCTGAGTGTCCAGAGCTACCAGCTCAATGGAACGACCCTTGCCAGTGCGGCAGCGGGCGGCCTCAACTCGACGTATGGCCTCTATTTCCAGTTCACCGGCAAGGGGACAGTGACCGGCGGTGATCCATCGAAGAATCCGACCAACGGATCGTTCACCGAGCTCTCGTACCAGCTGTTCGGCTACAGCGGCCCCCCGCGCACGTTCGGCTTCAGCGGTGACACACCGACGGTCAGCGGTGGCGCAGCAACCGAATTGGCGAAAGGTAGTTTGCTGCTCGGCCCGGGTCAGAGCGCGGTGGGAAGCGCTCCCGTAACGCCGTCGTTCACGAGTT
>JALYXU010000180.1 GCA_030946925.1 Pseudomonadota bacterium | reverse complement strand
CTCGAGCGCATGGAACGCCTGGGCTCGATCTTCACCCACGAGTAGGTATGAAGCCCCCACAGTCGCTTCGCTCCTTGCCCCCCGGGGGGGCGCGGCCGGCCTTGGGGCGGCCCGGCGGCCGGCCGGCGTCGTTTGCGACGGCTCCGTCCGCTGCCTGCGAGAACGTTCGGTGGTCGCGGTGACCGCGGCTCTTTAGCAGCTCGCGCGAGATGGCGCTCGGCACGCTCGATCGAACGCCGCCGCCCTTCTTTCGCCAGGGCCCGTCGGCCCTGACCAAGCTTTGTTTCTGCTCGGCCCTGGCTCTTTTCCTGATGGTCGCGGACGCGCGCTTCCGGCTGACCCAACCGCTTCGCGCGACCGCCGCGACCATGCTCTACCCGCTGCAACGGGCCTTGCTGGTCCCGGTCGAAGCGCTCAACGGCGGCAGTTCCTATCTGGCCGGCCTGTCGAGCGCGTTGGCCGGGGAGAAGGCAGCACGCCGCGACCTGCTGGCGCAGTCGGAGCGCTCGATGCGGGTCGACCAGCTGCTGCTGGAAAACAGCCGCCTGCGCGCCTTGCTTGAGCTGCGCCCGACGCTGAACGTGCGGGCCCAGGCGGCCGAGCTCCTTTACGAAGCCGCCGATCCGTATTCGCGCAAGGTCATCATCGATCGCGGCGTCACCAACAACGTCGTGCTCGGCTCGCCGGTGGTCAACGAAGCCGGCGTGCTCGGCCAGGTGACGCGCATCTATCTGCAGTCGTCGGAAGTGACGTTGCTGACCGACCGCGATGCGGCGATCCCGGTCCTGAACAGCCGCACCGGCGCGCGCAGCGCGGTGTTCGGCTCGAGCGCGGGTGCCGCCAGCCTGCTCGAGATGCGGTTCATGGCCGGCAACGCCGACGTCCAGGTCGGCGACGTGCTGACGACCTCCGGCGTCGACGGTGTCTATCCGCCCGGCCTGCTCGTCGCCAAGGTGGCGGCGATCGATCGCAAGGTCGATTCCGGATTCGCCCGCATCGTCCTGACACCGGCGGCATCGCCCGATGGCGTCCGCCACCTCCTCGTCCTCGACCCGATCGGCATGCAGCTGCCGCCGCGGCCGGAGGCGGCAGCGTCGGCGCCGGCGTCGAGCAAGGCGGCGCCGAGAAAGGCGGTGAAGAAATGATCATGCCGCGCGCCTCCGATCAGCTGCTCATGCCGGTCAACCCGCTGTTCGTCTGGGCCACCTTGCTGACGGCGTTCCTGCTCAACCTCGTGCCGCTCGGCAGGGTCGCGGCGATGCCCGACTTCCTCGCCCTGGTGCTGGTGTTCTGGAACGTCCACCAGTCCCGCCGGGTCGGCGTCGGCGTGGCCTTCGCGTTCGGCCTGCTGATGGACGTGCACAGCGGCGCCATGCTCGGCCAGCACGCACTCGCCTACACCTTGCTCAGCTTCTTCGCGGTGACGGTGCATCGACGCCTGCTCTGGTTCACCGTGCCATCGCAGGCGGTGCAGATCCTGCCGCTCTTTCTCGCCGCGCAGGCCGTCTCGATGCTGGTCGGGATGATCGCCGGCGGCATGTTCCCGGGCTGGGAGCTGATCCTGGCGCCGCTGTTGCAGGCCTTGCTCTGGCCGGTGGTCACATTCCTCCTCCTCGCGCCACAACGCCGCGCCCCCGACCCAGACCAGAACCGCCCGTTATGAAGCCCCCACGCTCTCTGCGTTCGCTGCCCCCCGAGGGGGCGCGGCCGGACTTGGGGCGGCCCGGCGCCCGGCCGGGGCACCTCTCGTGACCGAGCTCCGGAACACCGAGCACGAGCTGTCGCGGTTTCGGCTGCGCGTCGTGGCCGCGGCGCTGGTGGTGCTGCTGGCGTTCGGCCTCCTGGTGACGCGTCTCAGTTACCTGCAGATCAGCAAGCACGAAGAGCTCTCGGTGCAGGCCGAGAACAACCGCATCGCGGTGGTGCCGATCTCGCCCAATCGCGGCCTGATCCTCGACCGCAACGGCGTCGTCCTCGCCAACAACTACTCGGCCTACACCCTCGAGATCGCACCGGCCAAGGTCGCCGATCTCGAGGCAACCATCGATGCGCTGGCCGAGATCGTCGAGATCCAGCCGCGCGACCGCAAGCGCTTCAAGCGCATCGTCGAGGAGAGCCGGAGCGTCGAGTCGGTGCCGATCCGGACCAAGCTGAGCGATGAGGAAGTGGCCCGTTTCACGGCGCAGCGCTTCCGCTTCGACGGCGTCGAGATCAAGGCGCGTCTCTTTCGCAGCTATCCGCTCGGCGAGGTCGGCAGCCACCTGATCGGCTACATCGGCCGGATCAACCCGAGCGAGAAGGAGGCGATGGAGGAGAACTGGTCCGAAGACGACCTCGCCAACTACCGCGGCACCGACTACATCGGCAAGCTCGGCGTCGAGCAGAGCTACGAGGCCGACCTGCACGGCACGACCGGGTTCGAGGAAGTCGAGATGAGCGCCGGGGGCCATGCCGTGCGGCGTCTCAAGTCGAGCCCGGCGACGCCCGGCAACGCGCTGGTGATGTCGATCGACATCCGGCTGCAGGCGCTGGTCGAGGAGCTGTTCGGCGATCGGCGCGGCGCGCTGGTGGCGATCGATCCGCGCAACGGCGAGATCCTGGCCTTCGTGAGCAAGCCGAACTTCGATCCGAACCTTTTCGTCGACGGCATCGACGTCGACAACTGGAAGGCGCTCAACGAGTCGCCCGACAAGCCGCTGCTGAACCGGGCCCTGCGCGGCACCTATCCGCCCGGCTCCACCTACAAGCCGTTCATGGCGCTGGCGGCGCTGACGCTCGGCAAGCGGACGCCGCAGCAGACGATCTACGACCCTGGCTTCTACAACTTCGGCAACCACCGCTTTCGCGACGACAAGGAAGGCGGCCACGGCACGGTCGACATGTACAAGTCGATCGTCGAATCGTGCGACACCTACTACTACATGCTCGCGAACGACCTCGGCGTCGACGCGATGCACGACTTCATGGCGCCGATCGGCTTCGGCCAGATCACCGGCATCGACGTCCAGGGCGAAGTCCGCGGCACCTTGCCGTCGACGGAATGGAAGCGCACCGCCTACAAGAAGAAGGAAGCGCAGAAGTGGTACGCCGGCGAGACCATCTCGCTCGGCATCGGCCAGGGCTACAACGCCTTCACCATGCTGCAGCTCGCGCAGGCCGAAGCGACCATGGCGGCGGCCGGCCGGCGCTATCCGCCGCACCTGGTGCGGGCGGTCGAGAACTACGAGACGCGGGGGGCCGCCAGGCTGCTGTCGTTTCCGGCCTTGCCGGCGCTGCCGTGGAACGCGGAGAGCGTCGCCATCATTCACAGGGCGCTCTATGGGGTGACCCAGGAAGGCACCTCGGCGCGGGTCTTTGTCGGCGCGACTTACAAGTCGGCCGGCAAGACCGGCACGGCTCAAGTGATCGAGATCAAGGCCAACGAGAAGTACAGCGCGAGCAAGGTCGACGAGCGGCACCGCGACCACGCCCTCTACACCGCCTTCGCTCCGCTCGATGCGCCGCAGATCGCGTTGGCTCTGGTGGTCGAGAACGCCGGCTTCGGCGCTGGCGCCGCGGCGCCGATCGCCCGCCGCGTCTTCGACTACATGCTGACCGGCCAGTACCCCAGCGAGGCCGACGTCGCCGCGACGCAGGTCGGCCAATCGACGGTGCCGATCGGCAAGCCACGCCCGGCGGCCGGGATGGCCTTGCCCGGCGCGACCGTCGACGGCGGCGGCGGCGCCAGCATCGCGCTTCGCGGTCCGCAGGGACCATGAACGTCTTCGAGACCCGCTCGCTCTGGCAGCGGACCCGGCCGATGTGGACCGGCTTCGACGGCCCGCTCGTGCTGGCCGTGGCCATCCTCGCGGCGATCGGCCTGATGACGATGTATTCGGCGGGCTTCGACCACGGCACCCGCTTCGCCGACCACGCCCGCAACATGGCGCTCGCGGTCGGCGTGCTGTTCCTGGTCGCCCAGGTGCCGCCGCAGCAGCTGATGCGGCTCGCCGTGCCGCTCTACCTCGTCGGCGTCGCCCTGCTGATCGCGACCGCCCTGCCCGGCCTCGGCGTGACCCGCAAAGGCGCGACCCGCTGGCTCAATCTCGGCATCACGATCCAGCCGAGCGAGATCCTGAAGATCGCCATGCCGCTGATGCTGGCGTGGTGGTTCCAGCGCCGCGAAGGCCAGCTGCGCGCCCTCGATTTCTTCATCGCCACGCTGCTGGTCCTGGTACCGGTCGGCATCATCGTCAAGCAGCCCGACCTCGGCACCGCGATCCTGGTTCTGTCGGCGGGCTTCTACGTCATCTTCTTCGCCGGCCTGTCGTGGAAGCTGATCCTGCCGATCGCCCTGCTCGGCGCCGCCGCGGTCACGGCCGTCGTCCTCAGCGA
>JALYXU010000126.1 GCA_030946925.1 Pseudomonadota bacterium | reverse complement strand
GATTGGCCTGGCTCCATTCGCCGCCGGTCTCGTCGCCCTCGGACTCGTCGAACTTGCCGAGAACGTTCGGCCGCACGTCGGGCCGCCAGCCGTAGAGCTCCTCCTTGAGCTGGTACTCGATGACCTGACGCTTCTCTTCGACGACCAGGATCTCCTGCAGGCCGCGCGCGAACTCGCGCGTGATGGTCGCTTCGAGCGGCCAGACGACGTTGACCTTGTGCAGGCGCAGGCCGATCCGTCGGCAGGCCGCCTCGTCGAGGCCGAGGTCGGAGAGCGCCTGGCGGGTGTCGTTGTAGGCCTTGCCCGAAGCGATGACGCCGAAGCGGTCGCTCGGGCCCTCGATGACGTTGTAGTTGAGCCGGTTGGCCCGCACGTAGGCCAGCGCCGCATACCACTTGTAGTCCATCAGCCGCGCTTCCTGCTCGAGCGGCGCATCCGGCCAGCGGATGTGCAGGCCGCCCGGCGGCATCTGGAAGTCTTCCGGCAGGATGATGTCGACGCGGTCGGGATCGACCTGAACGCTCGACGACGATTCGACGATTTCCTGGATCGTCTTCATCGCCGACCAGACGCCGGCGAAGCGGCTCAGCGCGAAGGCGTGCAGGCCCATGTCGAGGATGTCCTGCACGCTCGAAGGGAAGAAGACGGGCAGGCCGCAGGCCTTGAAGATGTGATCGCTCTGGTGCGCCGCGGTCGAGCTCTTGGCGATGTGGTCGTCGCCGGCGATCGCGATCACGCCGCCGTGCTTCGAGGTGCCCGCCATGTTGGCGTGCTTGAAGACATCCGAGCAGCGGTCGACGCCGGGGCCCTTGCCGTACCAGATGCCGAAGACGCCGTCGACCTTCTTCGTTTCCGGATACAGGTCGAGCTGCTGCGAACCCCACACGGCGGTGGCGGCGAGCTCCTCGTTGACGCCCGGCTGGAAGACGATGTTCTGCGCCGCCAGGTGCTTTTTCGCGGCCCAGAGCGACTGGTCGTAGCCGCCGAGCGGCGAGCCGCGGTAGCCGCTGATGAAGCCGCCGGTGTTGAGGCCGAACATGGCGTCGCGCTTTTTCTGCAGCATCGGCAGGCGCACCAGGGCCTGCACGCCGCTCATGAAGGCGCGGCCGGAATCGAGCGCGTACTTGTCGTCGAGGGTGACGCTCTCGAGCGCCTTGCGAACGGAGTCGGGAAGCGGTGCATTCATCGGCGGTTCACTCCGGAAAGAAGCGCATCTGCGCGTCGCGCCGGGCCCGGCTCGTGACCTGGCGGCGCTAGTCCGGAGTGTAGGCAGTCGCGGCCGGGACCGTCGCGGCCGGGGACGAGGTCGCGATCGCGTCGGCTCCCGGGACGGCGCCACTCGGCGCCGCGAATCGGGTAACGTGAGCCATGAACGCGTTCGTCGTCGTTGCGCTGCTTGCCTGGCTCGGGCTGCTCGAGCCGGCGCGGGCGGAGTCGTCGGCGCCGATGAAGATCTACAGCTGCGTCGGCAAGGACGGCAAGCGCTACAAGTCGGACCGCCTGAATGCGGAGTGCCTGGACCGCGACCAGCAGGAACTCAATGCCGACGGCTCGCCGCGTCGGATCGTGCCGCGGGCCCGGACCGAGGACGAGAAGGCGGCCGACGAGCTGAAGCAGCGCCAGCTCGAGCGTGACCGCGCCGCCAAGCAACGCGATCAGCGGCGCGACATGAACCTGCTGAACCGCTATCCGGGCCCGGCCGCGCACGACAAGGCGCGCCAGGAAGCGCTCGAGGGCGTGCAGACCTCGATCAACCAGTCGAAGAAGCGCCAGGCCTTGCTGGAAGCAGACCGGAAAAAGCTTGCCGATCAGGCCGAGTTCTATGTCGGCAAGCACATGCCGGTGACCTTGCGGAACGCGCTCGACGCCAACGATGCGGCCCTCAACGCCCAGGCCGCCCTCATCGCCAATCAGCAGCAGGAGATCGGCCGCATCAACAAGCTGTTCGACGAGGAGCTGAAGCAGCTGAAGAAGCTCTGGTCCGCCTAGTCCGCCTAGTCCGCCTGATCGGCCTGGGACCTGCTCAGGCTACGCCGAAGCGGGGACGAACTTCAGGGCGACGCCGTTGTTGCAGTAGCGCTTGCCGGTCGGCGCCGGGCCGTCGTCGAAGATGTGGCCCTGGTGGCCATCGCAGCGGGCGCAGTGGTACTCGGTCCGCGGCACGATCATCTTGTAGTCGGAAGTCGTGAGAACGGCGCCCGGCAGCGAAGCGTAAAAGCTCGGCCAGCCGGTGCCGCTCTCGAATTTGGTCTCCGACTTGAACAGCGGCAGATCGCAGCCCATGCAGTGAAACGCGCCCTTGCGGTGCTCGGCGTTCAACGGGCTCGAGCCGGGCCGCTCGGTGCCTTCGTGGCGCAGCACGTCGTAGGAGGCCGGTGCCAGACGCTTCTTCCACTCCGCGTCGGGCAGCGCGAGCTTCTCGATCTTCGGCGTCGGACCTTGCGCCGGGGCGAGCGTCGGCGCAAGGCCGAGGGCGGACAGCATGGCGAGAAATGGGCGGCGGGTCATGGGGAGCTCCAGGAGGATGTGGCGGGACTTGCCTGCAACGGTTCGTCGCGCCGATCGGGCGATTCTTTCTCAATCCGCGGGGTCCGGCGTCAGCGCGGCCAGAGCACCCACATGCGAAGCGGCTGCTTCATGCGGCCGGCTTCGGCCTCGGCCCCGGCGTCCCAGCCCCAGAAGTAGTCGGCGCGGACCGCGCCGACGATGGCGCTGCCGGTGTCCTGGGCGACGACGAGTCGGCGCAGCGGGGTCGCCGACAGCGGCTCGCTGGTGTCGAGCCAGACCGGCGTCCCGAGCGGCACGCTTTGCGGATCGACGGCGATCGAGCGGCGCGGCGACAGCGGCACCCCCTGCGCGCCTTTCGGACCGATCGCCGGATCGGGCAGCGGCTCCTCGCGAAAGAAGACGACCCGCGGGTTGCTCCAGAGCAGCTCGTCGACCCGCTTCGGGTTCTGCCGGGCCCAGGCCCGGATCGACGGCCACGATGCCTGCTCGAGCTTCAGCTCGCCTTGCTCGATCAGCCAGCGGCCGACCGACTTGTAGGTCTGGTCGTTGTGGCCGGCGTAGGCGAGCCGGACCGCCGTGCGGGCCTGGCCGCGCCCGTCGACGAAGACCAGCCGCCCGGAGCCCTGCACCTGCAGCAGCAGCGCGTCGAGCGGGTCGCGCAGCCAGGCGATCTCGTTGCCGGCAAGCGATGCACGCGCCGCCGGCAGGGTGTCGAGCTGGCGCCGGGTCCAGTAGGGCTTTCGCGTTGCCAGATCGGCGGGCGGTCCATGCAACGCGACGCGGAAGTCCGGTCGGGCGGTCCGCGAGGCCTCGACCACCGGCTCGAAATATCCGGTGGCCAGTCCGACCGGATCGGCCTCGCGCGATTCGACCCGCCATGGCTGCAGGCGGGCCTGCAGCCAGCTGCGCGCCGCCGCATCGTCGGCGAGCAGTGCGATGGCGTCGCGGCGCAGCTCGCCGCATGTCGCCGACCAGGGCGAAGCCGCGCGCTCGCAACTGCGCAGCAGCGTCGGTATTGCTTCGCTCGTGCGGTCTCCCTTCCAGCCCGGCAGATCGGACCAGCCGGCGGCAACCCAGCGCGCGTGCGGCCGCAGCTGCGTTGCACCCGCTGGCGGGTTCGAGCCCGCGCGCGTTTGCGGCCCGCTCTCGGCGCTGCCGGCTGCGGCCGATGGCCCCGGTGGCATCGCTGGTCCCGGCTGCGGCGGCATCGTGCTGGAGCAGGCGCCGAGCACCGCGACCAGCATTCCTAGAATGGCCTTCGCCGCGCCGCTTGCGCCATGAGAGGCGATCGTCATGTGGGTGATTCTGCTGGAGGCTTTGGCTGCGCTCGCGCTGCTCCTCTTCATCGTCTGGTGGACCATGTTCGCGGGCCGTCGCCGTGGTGAACGGCGGGACGAATGACCGGCGCCACGGCCAGACCGCGAACTGACGTTGCAGCCACGATGCGCCGCTTCCGGATCGCCACCGACGACGACGTCAAGCGCGTCGAAGCCTTGCCTTATGGGGAATTCATGCCGCACGGCAACGTCCATGCCGCCTGGCGTCGGTCGCCGACGCATGTCCGGAGCGGCCGGCACTGACCTGGCTGGAGACCGCCGCGGCCGAGGCGCCGGTCCGTCGATGGAGCTATCGGCGCCTGCTCGACGACAACCGGCGCGCTGCCAACCTGTTTCGGACACTCGGCGGAAACGATCCGCGCGTGGCGATGCTGCTGCCGGCGATGCCGCAGGCCTACATCACGCTGCTCGGCGCCGAGACCGCCGGTCTCGTCTGTCCGATCAACTACCTGCTGAGCGATCGCCACATCGCCGAGCTCCTGCGCGCCACCCACGCCAACATGCTGGTCGCCCTCGGGCCGCATCCGCAGCTCGATATCTGGTCGAAGGTCGGCGCGCTCGGCCGCGAATGTCCCGAGCTCCGGCACGTGCTGTCGGTCGGCGGCGCCTCCGGGGCGCCGGACTTCGATGCCAGTCTGGCCATGCACCGCGCCGACACGCTCGACTTCGATGCCGCGGCCGACGCCGATTCGGTGGTGGCGCTGTTCCACACCGGCGGCACCACTGGCGCGCCGAAGCTGGCCCGGCATCGCCATCGCAACCAGCCGCATGCGAGCTGGAGCGCGGCGCAGATGATGGCGATGACGGCCGACGACGTCATCGTCAACGGCTTCCCGCTGTTCCACGTCGCCGGCTCGTTCGTCTACGGCCTGTCCGCGCTCCTGAGCGGCGCCGAGGTGCTCCTGCCGACGCTTCTGGGGATGCGCAATCCGGACTTCGTGCGAAGCTACTGGGAGGTGGTCGAGCGGCATCGCGTCAGCCTGCTGGCGGCGGTGCCGACCGTGATCTCGACCCTGATGGAGGTGCCCGTGAACGGCGCCAGGATCGAGACCGTCCGCGCTCTTTTCACGGGCGGATCGCCGCTGCGGCGGAGCTCGCCGCCGCATTCGAAGGTCGCTTCGGAATTCCGGTGCGAAACATCTTCGGCATGACCGAGTGCGCCGGCGTCATCGGCGTCGAACCCATCCTTGCCCCGCGCGTGCCCGGCTCGTGCGGGCTGCGCCTGCCCTACACCGAAGTCGCTGTCGTTGCGGCCGTCCCCGCCGCCGCCGCGCCGCAGCAGCCAGGCGACGGCGCGACCGGCGCGACCGGCGTGCTGCGGGTTCGCGGCCCGAACGTCATGCCCGGCTATGTCGACGAGCGGGACAACGCCGGAACCCTCGACGCCGAGGGCTGGCTGACCACGGGCGACATCGGCCACGTCGGCCCGAGCGGCCTCATCTTCATCACCGGCAGGTCGAAGGACATCATCATTCGCAGCGGCCACAACATCGAGCCCGGCGTGATCGAGGACGCGTTGATGCGGCACCGCGACGTCCAGTTCGCGGCGGCCGTCGGCGAGCCAGACGCTTACGCGGGCGAGATCCCGGTCGCCTTCGTCGTGCTCAAGCCGGGCGCCTCGCTCGAGAGCGCCGAGCTGCTCGAACTCATCCGGCCGCACATCCCCGAACCGCCGGCGATACCCAGGCGCGTCGACGTGTTGCCGGCCCTGCCGTTGACCGCCGTGGGCAAGGTCTACTCGGGCTCATCCATCCGCCTGTCGGCATGGTGGTGTTCGTCGTCAAGAGCGTGGTCCAGGAGGTCAGCTT
>JALYXU010000111.1 GCA_030946925.1 Pseudomonadota bacterium | reverse complement strand
GTCACCGGCGAGACCGTCAGCATCGGCCGGGCGACGACCGGGCCGCCGCGGTCACCGGTTGTGCCGCTGCATGAAGACGAGCTTTTCGAACAGCGACACGTCCTGCTCGTTCTTCAGCAGCGCGCCGACCAGCGGCGGCACCGCGACCTTGTCGTCCTTGCTCTGCAGCGCCTCGAGCGGAATGTCCTCGGCGACCAGCAGCTTCAGCCAATCGAGCAGCTCGCTGGTGCTCGGCTTCTTCTTCAGGCCGGGCAGGCCGCGGACGTCGTAGAAGCTCTTCAGCGCGGCGCCGAGCAGTGCCTTCTTCAAGCCGGGAAAGTGGACGTCGACGATGCGCTGCATCGTCTCGGCGTCGGGGAACTTGATGTAGTGGAAGAAGCAGCGGCGGAGGAACGCGTCGGGCAGCTCCTTCTCGTTGTTCGACGTGATGAAGACCAGCGGCCGGTGCGTGGCCTTGACGAGCTCGCGCGTCTCGTAGACGTAGAACTCCATCCGGTCGATCTCGCGCAGCAGGTCGTTCGGGAATTCGATGTCGGCCTTGTCGATCTCGTCGATCAGCAGAACCACCGGCTCGGGCGCGGTGAACGCCTGCCACAGGACGCCGCGGACGATGTAGTTCTGGATGTTCTTGACGCGCTCGCCGCTGTCGCTGCCTTCCACGCCGGCGAGCTGGCTGTCGCGCAGCCGGCTCACCGCGTCGTACTCGTAAAGACCCTGCTGCGCCTTGGTCGTCGACTTGATGTGCCACTGCAGGAGAGGCATGCCGAGCGCGGCCGCCACTTCCTCGGCCAGCATGGTCTTGCCGGTGCCCGGTTCGCCCTTCACCAGGAGTGGCCTGCGAAGCGTTGCCGCCGCGTTCACCGCCAGCATCAGGTCGGGCGTGGCGACGTAATTTTCCGAGCCTTGGAACTTCATCGAGGGTCGTGGACAAGGGGCGTTTCAGTATAAGGGGCCACCTATAATTCGCGGTTTTGCGCCCAATGGATTCGACGCACTCGGCCATGAAGAAGAGATTTCGAAACGCCACCTTCGCAGCTGCCGTCGCCGCAGCCTTCCTGGGTGCGAGCGGAGCAGCGACGGCGCAGAACGCGAAGGCCGCCGAGCGCAGCAAGATCGCGATGTGCATCGGCTGCCACAACATCCCGGGCTATCAGGCGAGCTTCCCCGAGGTCTACAAGGTGCCGAAGATCGCCGGCCAGAACGCGAAGTACATCGTCGCTGCGCTCACCGAGTACCGCAAGGGCGAGCGCCGGCACCCGTCGATGGACGCCATCGCCGCGTCGCTGACCGATCAGGACATGGCCGACCTCGCCGCCTATTACGAACAACTGGGCAAGGGCCCCGCCGCGCCCGCCGATCCCGGCCCGCCGCCGGCCGACATCGCCAAGCTGCTGGCCCAGGCCAATTGCGCCTCGTGCCACGGCAAGAACTTCAGTACCCCGATCGACCCGAGCTACCCGAAGCTGGCCGGCCAGCACGCCGACTACCTCTACGCCGCGCTGAAGGCCTACCAGACCGACCACAACCCGCGGGTCGGCCGCAGCAACGCGATCATGATGGGCATGGCCCGGCCGTTCACGCACGCCGAGATCAAGGCACTCGCCGCCTATTTTTCGTCGTTGCCGGGTGAAGTGAAGACCGTGCAGCTCGACGAATTCCGCTGAGCCGCGGAGTTCCGGCGGTCGACCGCCCCTGCCTTCTGGAGCAGCCATGAAACGCCTGTTGACGCTCGTCTTCGCCGGAGCGTTGTCTGCGGCGGCCGCCGAGGCCCAGACCTTGCGCTGGGCCAGCGCCGGCGATCCGCAGACGATGGATCCGCACTCGCAGAACGAGTCGCTCACCAACATGATGAACGGCCAGGTCTACGAGACCCTGACCCGGCGCGACCGGCAGCTCGGCATCACGCACGGCCTGGCCGAGGATTGGACCCAGGTCTCGCCGCTGGTCTGGCGATTCAAGCTGCGGCCGAACGTGAAGTTCCACGACGGCTCGCCGCTGACCGCCGACGACGTGGTGTTCTCGATCCTGCGCGGCCAGCAGCCGACCTCGCAAATCAACAACTACGCGGCGGCCGTCGGGGTGCCGAAGAAGATCGATGCGCTGACGGTCGAGCTGACGCAGCCGGCGGTCGACCCCATCCTGCTTCAGCATCTCGACACGCTCTGGATCATGAGCAAGAGCTGGTGCGAGAAGAACGGCGCGGCAAAGCCGCTCGACTTCAAGGCCAAGCAGGAGAGCTACACGTCGCTGCACGCCAACGGCACCGGCCCGTACATGCTGGTCAGCCGCGCGCCGGGCATCAAGACCGTCTACAAGCGCAACCCGGGCTACTGGGGAAAGATCGAAGGCAACGTCCAGGACATCGTCTTCACGCCGATCGGCAACGACGCGACGCGCAATGCCGCGCTGGTGTCGGGAGAGGTCGATTTCGTGCTCGACCCGGCACCGCGCG
>JALYXU010000098.1 GCA_030946925.1 Pseudomonadota bacterium | reverse complement strand
GAACGGCTCCGCGCCCCACCAGAGCGTCGCGCGCAGGGGCGGCAGCTGGTCGTGCACGACGCGCAGCGCCGGCAGGTCGCTGCGGCGCACGGCGCCGGCGACGAGCAGCACGCTCGCATGGCGCGGGCTTGCCACCCAGCGCACGCGCGGATCGAGCGACAGGTCCTCGACGCGCTCGATCGCATCGCGCCCGATCGCCGCGAACACCCCGATGGGCGCGCCCGCGGCGAATCGCCGCAGCGCGCCTATTGCCACCGGAACACGCCTTCGCGCCACGCGTAGACGATGCCGACCGACAGGATGGCGAGGAACATTCCCATCTCCATCAGCGCCTTGGCGCCTTCCCCGACGAAGACGACCGCCCAGGGGTACATGAACATCATCTCCATCTCGAAGGCGATGAAGAGCAGCACCATCGAGTAGTAGCGCACGTGGTAGCGCTGCCACGCGTGCGTCTTGCTGTCGCCACCACCGAGAAATGGCGCTGCCTGCGGATTGGACACAGTGGCGTCACTGACGCGACCGAACGCGAACTGAAGCGCCAAGCCCGCGCCGAGACTGGCAGCCGCAACCAGGGCAAGCGCGAGCAAGTCGTTCACACTGGAGTCGGGCGAGGTTGGAGGGAAAGCATTCCGAGCGCCGATACATCCGTGGTCTTGCTTATCGTTTCCGCGCCCATAGCAAACGCCTTGCCCGCACTCTGTGGAACACCTACGTGGGGGCGTAGCCCGCGTCGGCCAGCGCAGCCGCCAACGACTCGCGGCTCTGCGAGGTGTCGACCCGTACTGTATGGGTGGGAAGGTCCACATGGACCTTGGCGTTGGGGTCGGCCACCTGGGCGGTGTGGGTGATGACGCCGGCGCAATGGCCGCAGCTCATCGACGGAATCTTGAAGTCAATCATCTAAGTTACTCCGGAAAGCCGCAGTCTGAAGCTTGCCATTGTGGGAAGGTCAAGCGACCTGCCCCTTGCAGACGAATGGGGTATGGCAGCCGCTTGACTTTGCCATGGTGGGAAGTCGACACCGCGGACGAACACGCGAGAAGCACCCATGGATCGACTTCGCCATCCCGGCCTGCATGCGCAACGCCAATGGGCGTCGCCGATCGAGGGAATGACCTGCGCGTCATGCGTGTCCCGCGTCGAGAAGTCGCTCGCCGCCGTCCCCGGCGTGCAGGAGGCAACGGTCAACCTCGCGACCGAGCAGGCCGACGTTCGCGGCGATGCGACGGTCGATGCGGTCATGCTCAAGGCCGCCGTGGAGCGCGCGGGTTACGCGCTGCGACGGTGCGCGGTCACGCTGCAGATCGAAGGCATGACGTGCGCGTCGTGCGCCGGGCGCGTCGAGAAGGCGCTGCTCGCGGTGCCTGGCGTGGTTTCGGCCGAAGTGAACCTGGCGACCGAACAGGCCGAAGTCGGCGCCGTGGGCGACGTGCGCGAAGAACGGTTGCTTGCCGCCGTCATCGAAGCCGGCTAGGGCGCGAGCGTTGCGACAAGCGCGTCTGGCGCCGTCGCTTCGGCGCGCACTGGCGGCCCGGGCTGGTGGCCGGTTGCGCTCGGTGCCGCGTTGTCCCTGCCTTTGCTGCTGCCGATGCTCGGGGCTCTGTTCGGACGCCACTGGATGCTCGATGGCTGGACGCAGCTTGCGCTGGCGACACCCGTGCAGTTCTGGCTCGGCGCGCGCTTTTATCGCGCTGCCTGGAAGGCGGTGCGGGCCGGGACCGGCAACATGGACTTGCTGTGGCGATCGGTACGTCGGCAGCCTACGGCCTGAGCCTGTGGCAGCTGCTCTCGAATCCCGGCGGCGCGACGCCCATTTGTACTTCGAGGCGTCGGCTGTCGTGATCACGCTGGTGATGCTCGGCAAGTGGCTCGAGACGCGGGCCAAGCGCCAGACGACGGAGGCGATCCGTGCCCTCAACGCGCTGCGCCCCGAGACCGCGCGCGTTCGCCGCGGCGGCGTCGAGGTCGAATTGCCCGCCGGCCAGGTGGTGCTGGGCGACCTCGTCGTGGTGCGGCCCGGTGAACGCATGCCCGTCGACGGCGCGGTCGTCGAGGGATCGAGCCAGGTCGACGAGTCGCTGATCACCGGCGAGAGCCTGCCGGTCGAGAAGC
>JALYXU010000054.1 GCA_030946925.1 Pseudomonadota bacterium | reverse complement strand
GACAAGCTGTCCGACCGCGAGATGCAGACGCTCGTCATGATTGCCTCGGGCAAGCGCCTGTCCGACATCGCCGAAGAGCTCAAGCTGTCGCCGAAGACGGTCAGCGTCTACCGCGCCCGCGTCCTCGAAAAACTCGGCCTGACCAACAATTCCGAGATGACGGTCTACGCGA
This sequence comes from Pseudomonadota bacterium, assembly GCA_030946925.1. Classification (GTDB taxonomy): domain Bacteria; phylum Pseudomonadota; class Gammaproteobacteria; order Burkholderiales; family Burkholderiaceae_C; genus Schlegelella_A. The sequence goes on along the minus strand of JALYXU010000054.1, from coordinate 17,616 downwards.
TCCGGAGCGGCCTGGTCGGCAACTGAGGCCGTCTGTGGTGGCGTCGGCCAGCGGCGCTGGCCAGCCTCTCGCTATCGCTTCATCTGCTGCGGCAGGAACGTTGCCAGCTGCGGAAACGCATAGAGGATCACGACCATCAGGACCATCAGCAGGAAGAACGGAAACGCCGACGCGGCAATGTTGCCGATCGGCCGCTTGGTCATGCCCTGCAGCACGAACAGGTTGAAGCCCACCGGCGGCGTCACCTGCGCCATCTCGACGACGATGACGATGAAGATGCCGAACCAGAGCGGGTCGATGCCGGCCTTCTGCACCGTCGGCATGATCACTCCCATCGTCAGCACGACCATCGAGATGCCGTCTAGAAAGCAGCCGAGGACGACGAAGAACGCGGTCAGCGCCAGGATCAGGCCGAACTTGCTGAGGCCGAGCGTGGCGATCCACTCGGCGAGGTGACGGGGCAGGCCGATGTAGCCCATGCTGAGCGTCAGGAACGCCGCGCCGGCGAGGATAAGGGCGATCATGCAGTAGAGGCGGGTGCCGCCGAGCAGCGATTCCTTGAAGGTCGCCCAGCTCATCGACCCTTGGGCCACGGAGATCGCAAGCGAGCCGAGCACGCCGATGCCGGCCGCCTCGGTCGCGGTGGCGACCCCGGCGTAGATCGAGCCGAGCACGGCGACGATCAGCAGCACCACCGGGATCAGGCTCTTCGATTCGCGCATCTTCTCGGCGAACGTCATCGGCGCGTCGGCCGGCGGAATCAGGTGAGCGTTCTTCAGCGACCACACGGCGATGTAGAGCGAGAAGAAGCCGGCCAGAACGATGCCCGGAATGACGCCGCCGATGAACAACTGCGAGATCGACACATCGGCGGTGACGCCGTAGACGATCATGATGATCGACGGCGGGATCAGCAGGCCGAGCGTGCCGGCTCCGGCCAGCGAGCCGATCGACATCGAATCGGGGTAGCCGCGCTTGGCCAGTTCCGGCAGGCTCATCTTGCCGATCGTCGCGCAGGTGGCGGCGCTCGACCCGGAGACCGCGGCAAAGATCGCGCAACCGACGACGTTGGTGTGCAGCAGCCGCCCGGGCAGCCGCTGCATCCAGGGCGCCAGGCCCTTGAACATGTCTTGGCTGAGGCGGGTGCGAAACAGGATCTCGCCCATCCAGATGAAGAGCGGAAGCGCGGTCAGGGTCCAGCTCGAGGCCGAGCCCCAGATGGTGACGGCCATCGCATCGCCGGCCGGCCGGGAGCTGAACAGCTGCATGCCGATCCAGGCGACGCCGGAGAGCGTAAGGCCGATCCAGACGCCGCTGGCAAGGATCGCGAACAGCGCGACGATCAGCAGCGCGGTGACCCCGAAATCGCTCACAGGCTACTCATTTCGTATCGCCTCGTCGCTGATCGGCACGAACCGCTCGCCGCGGATCTCGAGGACCAGCTCGTCGATGAAGGCGATCGCGAGCACCACCGCGCCGACCGCCATCGAGAGCTGCGGCAGCCAGAGCGGGGTCGCGTCGTTGCTGGTCGAGATGTCGTGGAAGGTGAACGACTGCCAGGACAGCTTGCAGCTGTAGCCGGCGAGCAGGATCGCCAGCAGCGACGCCGCGAACAGGGCCCAGATCTCGAGCCCGCGCTGGCTCTTGCCCTTGAGCGAGGCGAGCAGCAGGGTGACGCGGATGTGCTCGCCGCGCTTCAAGGTGTGGGCCATGGCCAGGAAGCCGGCGCCGGCCATCATGTAGCCAGCGTAGGCATCGATGCCGCCGATGTTGAAGCCGACCACGCGCGAGATGACCGACAGCATCACCGCCACCAGCAGCAGCACCATGGCAAGGGCGCCGAGGGCCGCGGTGCCGTCGTAGAGCCGGTCGAGGGCGCGGCCGAACCGGCCACGAACGGGAGCAGGCGTCGCGGACATCGGCGGCGCGCTCGGGCTACAACTTCCGGTAGGCGTCGATCACCGTCTTGCCTTCCGGGCCAGCCTTGTCGAGCCACTCCCTCAGCATCGTCTCGCCGACCTTGCCGAGGTCGGCCTTCAGCTGCGGCGACGGCGGCAGGATCGTCATGCCGTTCTTCTTCAGCAGCTCCAGATACTCGCCGTTCTTTTGTTGCGAGAGCGCCCAGCCGCGCGTCTCGGCATCGGCGCCGGCCTTCAGCACCGCCGCCTGGGTCGGCTTGTCGAGCGCATCGAAGGCGGCCTTGTTGACGAGGACCGCGTTCTTCGGCAGCCAGGCCTGGGTGTCGTAGAAGTACTTGATGTGCTCGTAGGTCTTGGTGTCGTAGCCGGTCGAGCCGGAGGACATGTAGCTCTCGATGACGCCGGTGGCCATGGCCTGCGACAGCTCGGACGCCTGCACCGTCACCGGCTGGGCGCCGACCAGCTCGGCAATCCGCGCCGTTGCCGGGCTGTAGGCGCGCCACTTCACGCCCTTCAGATCGGCGGCGGCGGCGATCGGCTTGTTGACGTAGATGCCCTGCGGCGGCCAGGCCACGGCGTAGAGCAGCACCATTCCCTGCTCGGCCAGCTTGTGCTCCATGATCGGCTTGCTCGCCTTGTAGAGCTTGCTCGCCGCGGCGTAGCTGTCGGCCAGGAACGGCAGGCCGTCGACGCCGTAGATCGGCCATTCGTTGGAGTAGGCGGTCAGCAGGATCTCGCCGATCTGCGCCTGCCCGCCCTGGACCGCCCGCTTGATCTCGTTGGCCTTGAACAGCGAGGCATTGGCGTGGACGGTGATCTTCAGCTTGCCGGCGGTCGCCTTGTCGACATCGGTGGCGAACTGCTGCAGGTTTTCGGTGTGGAAGTTGGTGGCCGGGTAGGCAGCCGGCAGATCCCACTTGACCTGGGCCGGGGCGGCGAAGGCGGCGCCGCAGAGCAAGAGGGCGACGGCGACGCGCGACGCCATGGACGAGCGGCGACTGGATGGGTGCATGACGACTCCCGGCGATCGATGGATGAGCAGCCGAAAGCATAAAGCGTGCGTCGCCTCGAGCGCATCGGTTCTTGCCCGCTCTGATGGGACACTGCGGGATGGGCATCGATGACACCCCGCGCTGGCAGTTCTGGATCGACCGGGGCGGCACCTTCACCGACATCGTCGGCAAGCGCCCCGACGGCAGCCTGACGACCTTGAAGCTGCTCTCGGAGCAGCCCGAGCAATACCGCGATGCCGCAGTCGCCGGCATCCGCCGCCTGCTCGACCTCGGCGCCAGCGAGCCGATCACGGCCGACCGGGTCGAGAGCGTGAAGATGGGTACCACCGTGGCCACCAACGCGCTGCTCGAACGCAAGGGCGAGCCGACGTTGCTCGTCATCACGAAGGGCTTTCGCGACGCGCTTCGGATCGGCTACCAGGAACGGCCGAAGCTCTTCGAGCCGCACATCGTCCTGCCGGAGCTGCTCTATTGCGACGTGGTCGAGGCCGACGAGCGCGTCGGCGTCGACGGCGAGGTCGTGCAGGCGCTCGACGAAGCCAAGTTGCGCAGCGATCTCGGTCGAGCCCGCGCGGCAGGGCTGGCCAGCGTCGCGATCGTCTTCATGCACGGCTGGCGCTTCACCGCGCACGAGCTGATCGCCGAGCGACTGGCACACGAGGCCGGCTTCGCGCAGGTCAGCGTGTCGCACCGCGTCAGCCCGCTGATGAAGCTGATCGGCCGCGGCGACACCACGGTCGTCGACGCGTACCTGTCGCCGATCCTGCGCCGCTACGTCGACGAGGTCGCCGCCGAGATGCCCGGCGTGCGCCTGTACTTCATGCAGTCGTCGGGCGGCCTCGCCGAAGCCGGCGGCTTCCAGGGCAAGGACGCGATCCTGTCCGGGCCGGCCGGCGGCATCGTCGGCATGGTCCGCACGGCCGAGCTCGGCCTGCTCCCTCTCCCTCTCCCGCGAGCGGGAGAGGGAGAGGGAAACATACGGATCATCGGCTTCGACATGGGCGGCACCTCGACCGATGTCAGCCACTACGCCGGCGAATTCGAGCGCGCCTTCGAGACGCAGGTGGCCGGCGTGCGGGTGCGCGCGCCGATGATGGCGATTCACACCGTGGCGGCCGGCGGCGGCTCGATCCTCGGCTTCGACGGCGCCCGGTTCCGGGTCGGCCCGCACAGCGCCGGCGCCAACCCCGGCCCGGCCTCGTACCGGCGCGGCGGGCCGTTGACGGTGACCGATGCCAACGTCGCGGTCGGCAAGATCCAGCCGGCGTTCTTCCCCAAAGTGTTCGGGCCAGCGGGCGACGAAGCACTCGACGGCGAGGTCGTGCAGACGCGCTTCGCAGCGCTGGCCGTCGAGATCGAGCGTGCGACCGGCACCGTGCGCTCGGCCGAGCAGGTCGCCGAGGGCTTCATCGACATCGCCGTCGGCGGCATGGCCAACGCGATCAAGAAGATCTCGGTCGCCCGCGGCTACGACGTCACCCGCTACACGCTGCAGTGCTTCGGCGGCGCCGGTGGCCAGCACGCCTGCCGGGTCGCCGATGCGCTCGGCATGTCGCGCGTCTTCATCCATCCGCTGGCCGGCGTGCTGTCGGCGTACGGCATGGGCCTGGCCGACCAGGCAACGCTGCGCCAGGCCGCGATCGAAGCGCCGCTGGTTTCGTCCGGGCCGGCCGTCGAAGCGCGGCTCGACTCGCTCTCGAGCGAAGCGCAGACCGAGCTCGAGCGGCAAGGCGTCGCGGCCGCCCACATCGTCGTGCACCGGCGCGTCCACGTGCGCTACGAGGGCACCGATTCGGCGATCGTCGTGCCGTTCGGCGGGACCGAGGCGATTCGCGCGGCGTTCGAATCGACATACCGGCAACGCTTCGCGTTCCTGATGAGCGAGCGGCGCCTGATCGTCGAGGCGGTCTCGGTCGAAGCGGTCGGCGCCGGCGATGCGCCGGCCGAGCCGCGGCAGCGGCTCGACGCGAGCGGGGCCGCGCCGACGACCGTGGTCGTCCGCATGTTCAGCGAAGGCCGCTGGCACGACGCCGCCCTGATCGAACGCGACGCGGCGCGGCCGGGGCACAGCATCGACGGGCCGGCGATCGTCGCCGAGCGCAACGCCACGACGGTCGTCGAGCCGGGCTGGCGGGCCCGCATCACGGCGCTCGACCACCTCGTGCTCGAACGCACCGAGCCGCGCCAGTCACGCCGCGCGATCGGCACCAGCGCCGACCCGGTTCTGCTCGAGGTCTTCAACCACCTGTTCATGAACATCGCCGAGCAGATGGGCCTGCAGCTGCAGAACACCGCCTACTCGGTCAACATCAAGGAGCGCCTCGATTTCTCCTGCGCCCTGTTCGACGCCGACGGCAACCTGATCGCCAATGCGCCGCACATGCCGGTGCACCTCGGCTCGATGAGCGAGTCGATCAAGACCGTCATCGCGCGCAACGTCGGCCGCATTCGGCCCGGCGACGTGTTCGTGCTGAACGATCCGTATCACGGCGGCACCCACCTGCCCGACGTGACGGTGGTGACGCCGGTCTACCTCGACGGCGAGGCGGGCGACCGGCCGATCTTCTACGTCGGCTCGCGCGGCCATCACGCCGACATCGGCGGCACCACCCCCGGCTCGATGCCGCCGTTCTCGACCCGCATCGAGGAAGAGGGCGTGCAGATCGACAACGTCAAGCTGGTCGAGGCCGGCCGCTTCCTCGAAGACGAGATGCGGGCTTTGCTGCAGAGCGGCCAATACCCGTCGCGCAACCCCGACCAGAACCTGGCCGACCTGAAGGCGCAGGTCGCGGCCAACGAGAAAGGCCTGCGCGAGCTGCGGGCCATGGTCGACCAGTACGGCCTCGACGTCGTGCAGGGCTACATGCGCCACGTCCAGGACAACGCCGAAGAGTCGGTGCGGCGTGCCATCACGACGCTGAAGGACGGCGCCTTCGCGCTGCCGCTCGACAACGGCGCGGTGATCCGGGTCGCGATCCGCGTCGATGCCGAAGCGCGCAGCGCCGAGATCGATTTCACGGGCACGTCGCCGCAGCTGAGCAACAACTTCAACGCGCCGACGGCGGTCTGCATGGCCGCCGTGCTGTATGTCTTTCGGACGCTGGTCGCCGACGACATCCCGCTGAATGCCGGCTGCATGAAGCCGCTGAAGGTGATCATTCCCGAGCGCTCGATGCTGAACCCGCAACCGCCGGCCTCGGTCGTCGCCGGCAACGTCGAGACCTCGACCTGCATCACCAACGCCCTCTACGGCGCTCTCGGCACGATGGGCTCGTCGCAGGGCACCATGAACAACTTCACCTTCGGCAATGCCCGGCATCAGTACTACGAGACGATCTCCGGCGGCTCCGGTGCGGGCGAGGGTTTCGCCGGCACCTCGGTCGTGCAGACGCACATGACGAATTCGCGCCTCACCGACCCGGAAGTGCTCGAGTTCCGCTTTCCCGTCCGCCTGGATAGCTACGCGATCCGACCGGGCTCCGGCGGCAAGGGAAAGTTCGCGGGCGGTGACGGCGCGGTCCGGCGGATGCGCTTCCTCGAGCCGATGACCGCATCGATCCTGTCAAACAACCGGCACCAGGGCGCTTTCGGCATGGCCGGCGGCGGCGCCGGTGCGCCGGGCATCAATCGGGTCGAGCGCGCCGATGGCCGCGTCGAGCTGCTCGACCACATCGCCAGCGTCGAGATGGGCAGGGACGATGTCTTCGTCATCGAGTCGCCCGGTGGCGGCAGCTATGGCAGGGCGTCGTAGCGGCGCCTGTCGAAGAGCAGGACCGGTTCCCGGCTCGGGCCGATACTCGGACCATGAAGATCACAGTTCGCGGTGTCGCCCTTTCCTTGCTGTCGGCGCTGCTTTGGCCGGCGGCTTTTGCGGAGTCGCTGTTGTCGCCGTTGTCCGGCAAGGGCGCCGAGCCGGCGCCGCCCTGGCGCGTCGTCGGGCTGCCGCAGCAGACCAAGCCGTTCACCCAGTTTTCGCTCGTCGAGCTGGACGGCAAGCAAGCCTTGCGGATCGAGGCCGACGCGTCGTACGGCAATCTGGTCCATTCACTGAAGCCCGTGCAGGCGCCGGCGCATCTCAGCTGGCAATGGCGGGTCGAGCGGGCCCTGAGCCGGGCCGACCTGCATTCGAAGTCGGGCGACGACACGGCGGTCAAGGTCTGCGTCTTCTTCGACGAGCCGATGGACGCGGTGCCCTTCGCCGAGCGCCAAGTGCTGCGGATCGGGCGCTCGCGCAGCACCGAGCCGGTGCCGACGGCGACGCTGTGCTACGTCTGGGATGCGACGCTGCCTGCGGGCACCGCGCTCGACAACGCGTTCACGCGGCGCGTCCGCTACATGGTCCTGCAGAGCGGCGTGGCGCAGCCGGCGCGCTGGGTCGGCGAGCGCCGCGAGGTCGGCAGCGACTTCCTCCGCGTGTTCGGCGATGAGATCAAGACGGTGCCGCCGATCGTCGGCATCGCCATCGGCGCCGATGCCGACAACACCAAGGACCACAGCGTCGCCTACGTCAGCGATCTCGCCTTGGAGCCTTAGGACAGGCTCAGAGGTCCGGCGGTCGCCGGCGCGAGCCGCAGCAGCGCGGCGTTGACCGGATTGCGATTGAGATAGCTCTCGCGATATGGTTTGTCAAGATGAAGCTCGGCGATCTGCTCGAGCCAGCTTCGGCCCCGTGCCGCTGCGTTCAGTGCAGCCTCCGGTTCGCCGCTGGCCTGCAGTGCCCGCGCCAGGGTCAGCCAGACTTCTGCGCGTGACATGTCCAGCGGCAAGGCGCCGCCGAGCGCGTCGGCAGCACGCTGCGCGTGACGCAGGGCCGGTGCGGGCTCGTCCAGGCGCAGCCACGCCTGTGCCATCCGGACGTGTGCAGGAATGGCTGCGCCGGCGTTGTCCTGCAAGGCCGGCGACTCGATCAGCTCGCGCATCAGCGCCAGTGCTGCCTCGGCCGGGACCACCTGCGCCTTGCACACGAGCAGACGGCGCAGCGAGCGATGTTCGGCCTCGCGACGCCATGTGGCCTCGGCCTGCTCGAGGACCGCGCTGGGGTCCTGTCCGACAGCGATCAGATAGCGTGCGCGCGCGAGGGCTGTCGATGGCGCCGATTCGAGACTGCCCGGAGCGCTTTCGGCTGCTTCGATCGCTTGTCGTGCCAGGTTGGCCCGCCCGAGCTCCAGCCAGAGCGCGGCGAATTGACAGTGCAGATCGTGCTCGCGCCAGTTCCGGTCCCGCGCGAGCAGCTGCTGGGCGTAGCCGAGATGGGCCAGGGCATCGCGATAGCGGGCCAGGTTGCGCGCATTGGCACCGAGCGAGATCGCCAGCATGAGGTCGGCGCTGCCCGGCGCTTCAGCCGCGGCGCAAAGGCGCGCCGCTGTCAGGCGCTGCTCGTAGGCAAGAGCCGATTGGCCGCGCTCCTCCAGCGAGATCGCCAAATTGTTCAGAACCCGGGCGCGGATCAGCGGATCCGTCTGCCGTCCCGCCGACTCTTGCAGCAGGCTGCTGGCACCGAGGTGGTCGTCTGTTTCCTGCAAGACCAGCGCAAGGTTGTTGAGGACTCCGGCCAGATCGCCGGGATCGTCTGCGGCCGGTGCGCTTCGGGCCAGCACGAGGCCTTGCTCAAGGGCCTGTCGGGCTTCGAGCAGACGGCCGGAACGGCGCAGGACGATGCCGTGGACGTTGAGCAGGTTCACGCGCGAAGCCACGTCTTCGTCGTCGCCGAGCTCGCAGAGGCCGTGGGCGACGCACTCGGCCGCCTGCGTTGAATCGCCCCGGATGTGGTGCATGACGGCACGCGCTTCCCACGCAGCGGCGCGCTGCCGCGGCGTCTGCGCGAGCGTGGCAAGGCGGTCGATGGCACTCTCGAGCGCAGCGCCGCTGCCCTGCGACCTCAGCGTGTCGGCAGCGTCGTGCGCCGCGACGAAGGCGGCGTCTTGGTCGCCGAGCACGAGCTTGGATTCGGCCAGCTGGCCGAGGAATCCGGCCGCCAATGCCGGGTCGAGTGAGTCCTTCGCCACCTGCGCGGCGCGCTCGAGATAAGGGATGGCCCGCTGATGGCCTCGCGCCGACAGCCAATGGCGGGCCAGCGTCGCAGGGGCCGCAGCGTTCGCGGCATGGCGCTCCAGGTAGTCGGCGACCTCGGCATGCAAGTGACGCGCGATTGCCGCCGGTACCGAAGCCAGCGCCGCTTCGAAATACAGATCGTGGCTGAACGCCTGGTCCTGCAGCACGTTGGCCTGCTCGAGCTCGGCCCACGCGTCGGCAAGCGCAAGCGCATGCACGCCGAGCACGCCGGCCGCCAACGCGGTCGAAAAGTCCTGTCCGGCGACGGCAGCGCAGCGCGCCAACGCCAGCGCCGGCGGGGACAGCTGGGACAGACGCCGTTCGATCAGGCGCATCACCGACAGCGGCCGCGGCATCGACTCGGCCAACTGCCGAAGCGTTCGCTCGACCCATGCCTGCTTCAGCGTTTCGAGCACGAACAGCGGATTGCCGCCGGTGCGGCGCAACAGCCCCGCGGCCAGAGCCGCGCCGCGGACGTCGGGCAATCCGAGTGAGTCGACCAGCTCGGCCAGGGCGGCCTGATCGAGGGGCGCGAGCAGGATGGGCAGCAGCCTCGCCTGCTCGACCAGGCCGTCGTGCAAGGCGTGCAGCGGCGACTCGGCCTCGATCGGGCGGTACGCGAGCAGCCAGCGCGGCGATGCGGCGGTCGAGCCGCTGTCGCTGCCTCGGGCCGGCTCGTCATCGACCAGCGAACGCAGAAGGTCGAGGCTGGCCGAGTCGGCGAAGTGCAGGTCGTCGACAAACACGCCCTGAACATCGGCACGTGAAGCCAGCAACTCGCGCACCGCGCGCAGCAGCAGCAGCCGCTGGGCTTCGCCGGCGGGCCGGGGCGGCGCCTCGCCCCACTCGGGCAGCACCCGGGCAAGCGCGAGCCGGGTCGGCGCGTGCAAGGCATCGCCGCTGCCGGCCACGGCGCGGAGCAGGCGCGCCAACGTGGCGAACGGAACGCCGCCGTCACCAGGGCGCGCACTCGCCCCGACGATCCCCGGTTGCATCGAAGCAAAGGCCTGCAGCAAGCGGCTTTTGCCGATGCCGGCCTCGCCGATCACGGCGATCACCTGTGCCGCGTTCCAACCTTGCTGCAGCAGCGCGAACTCGGGTTCCCGACCGATCACGCGCGGCGGCCGGGACACGCTGGCCGGCACTTGACGCGAAGCGAGGGCGTCGGCGCGTGGCGCTGTCGCCGTCGCTTCGATCGTGTCGAGCAGGGCCAGTGTCTCGGCCGAAGGAGACGTCCCGACCTCGTCCTTGAGCATGCGCTCGCAACGGTCGAAGGCAAGCAGCGAAGCGGCGCGATCACCCGCGAGGTAGTGCAAGCGAATGACGCGCCGATGCGCCTCCTCGCTCAGCGGCACCAGGGCAAGCAGTGCCCGTGCATGGCCGATGGCATCGACGAACTCGTTCGCCGACTCGGCTGCATCGGCCTGCTCGACAAGCCCGGTCCGGGTCCGGTTGTGGCGGGTCTCCCGCTGGCCTGCCAGCCACGCGCCGAAGACGTTGTTCTCGACTGGCACGTCGCCGAGAACCGAGTCGGAGCCGACCAGGTCGTGCGCGACGCCGACGGCCAGGGCCAGTGTCGCATCGCCGAAAACGACCTTGTCGCGACCATGCGCCTTGTGCAGACGGAACAGCCGCTGACGCAGTGCATTGCGCGCCGTCTCGGAATCACTGTCGGGCCAGATCAGCTCGGCGAGGCGGTTGCGCGAGGTCGGGCCTTCGAGCGCGAGCCAGGTCAGCAACGAGGCGTCCGGCGATGCCAGGGCGGCGACCTCGCCGGACGGATAAACGACCTGCGGGGACCGGCTGAGACGCAACTTCAAGCCGGGCCTCTTCGCTATTCCTGCGGCCGGAAATCGATCGTCATCGAAGCCGGAACCCGGCCGTCCGTGTCGCGCGGGAGGACCTCGGTCTTGTCGATCGCCCGGATCACGGTCTCGTCCCAGGCCGGCGAGCCGCTGCTCTTGACGAGCTTGCGGCCGACGATCGTGCCGTCGGGCGCGAGTCGCACCTCGACGCTGGCGAGCGGATTTCCGGCGACGTTGCCGGTGAGGACGATGTTCGGCTTGATGCGGGCCTTGATGCGGCCAGCATAGCCGGCCGAGGGGCCGGACGTTCGTGCCGCGGTGCCGGCGGCGGCGGCATCGTCGCTGCTGCCGGCCTGACGCATCATCCGGCGCAGATTGGCCTCGCGCATCGCCGCCTGGCGCGCTTCGTCCTGGCGCGCTTGTTCGGCGAGCTTCTTCTTCTCGGCCTGCTCGTCGGCCAGACGCTGCCTGGTGCGCTCGGCGGCGACGCGCTCGGCCTGATTGCGCTTGTCGGCTTCGGCCTTCTCGCGCTTCACCGCGTCGGCTTTTCTTTGCGCGTCCAGACGTTCGGCGTCCTCACGCAAGCGCTTCTCGCGAGCCGCGCGCTCGATCGCGATCTGCGCATCCGGCAGGGGCGTCGGCGTCGGCTCTGCGGCTCGCGGTGTCGGTCGAGGCTCCGGCGCCGGTTTCGGCACCGGCGGTTCAGGTCGCGGCAGGGGCGGGGCGGGCCGCGGCGCGGCGATCTGCGGCAGCGCCGACCACAGCTCGGCGACGATGCCTTCGGGCTGGCTCGTCTTCCAGGCGACGCTCCAGGCCAGGGCAGCCACCAGCAGCGCATGTGCGATCAGCGCCAGGACCAGGCCCGAGCGCATGCCAGGCGGCTGTTGCGGCGCGAAGGCGTCGCGCGGCAGGACCGCGGCGTTCACGGTACCTGCCGCACCGAGAGGCCCACCCGCTTGACGCCGCCGCGCTGCAAGGCGTCCATGGCCTTGACGACGAGCTCGTAGCGGACGCCGCGATCGGCCGCGATCACGACCGGTGTCGCGTCGTTGCCGGCCTGCGCGTCGTGCACCCGCGCCGGCAGGTCGGCCAGGCGCAACGGTGCGGCGTCCTTGCCGTCGATGCGCATGCGCAGCTGCTCGTCGCTGCCGACGATCACCTCGATGACGTGCGGCTCGCTTCGCTGCTGCGCCTTGCCGACGCTCGGCAGGTCGACCGTGCCGGTGGTGATGAGCGGCGCCGTCACCATGAAGATGATCAGCAGGACCAGCATGACGTCGATGAACGGCACCATGTTGATCTCGCTGATGGTGCGGCGGCGAATGCCGCGCATGCCTACGGCCGGCATGGCGTCGCCTCGAGGATAGGCATCGGAAAGAGGCGGGGGGCGGCCGCGCCGGCCGGCCGCCGGGCCGCCCCAAGGCCGGCCGCGCCCCCTCGGGGGGCAGCGAACGAAGAGAGCGTGGGGGCCTTCATTTCTGCACGGTGCCGGCGTTGCGCTGCAGGATGTTGGAGAACTCTTCGATGAAGCTTTCCATCTGGATCGCGATCCGGTCGATGTCGCGCGCGAAGCGGTTGTAGGCGATCACGGCGGGGATCGCCGCGAACAGGCCGATCGCAGTGGCGACCAGCGCCTCGGCGATGCCCGGGGCCACCGTTGCCAGCGTCACCTGCGTCATGTTGGCCAGGCCGATGAAGGCATGCATGATTCCCCAGACCGTGCCGAACAGGCCGACGTATGGGGACACCGAGCCGACCGAGGCGAGGAACGACAGGTTCGACTCGATTGCATCGAGCTCGCGCTGGAAGCTCGCCCGCATCGCGCGGCGGGCGCCATCGAGCAAGGCGCCGCTGTCGGCGACGCGCTTCTCGCGCAGCTTGAAGAACTCGCGCATGCCCGAGGCGAAGATGCGTTCCATCGGCGACGCAGCAGGCTGCTTGGTGGCGTCGGCATAGAGCTCGTTGAGATTGCGGCCGGCCCAGAACTCGCGCTCGAATCCGTCGTTCTCGGCCCGGACCTTGCGCAGGCCGAACAGCTTGCCGAAGATGACGGTCCAACTCGCCAGCGACGCCAGCATCAGCCCGGCCATCACCAGCTGAACGACGACGCTCGCATGAAGGACGAGCGTGACGATCGAGAAATCCTGGTTCATCGTGAGGGTGTGTTGATCTTGGTGAGGATGGCGTCGGGGATGCGGCGTGGCCGGAACGTTGCGAGCTCGACGCAGCCGACGCGGATGCTGCCTTCGGCCAGCAAGTGCCCAGCTCGCCACGCCTGCTGCGCGACGGCCAGGCTGGCCTGGCCGAGATGATCGACGCGAACCGTGACGTCGAGGACATCGTCGAGCCGCGCCGGCGCACGATAACGCAGGCTCGTCTCGGTGACGACGAAGCCGATTCCGGATTCGGCACGCAGCCGCTCCTGGCCGAAACCGAGGCCGCGCAGCCACTCGCTGCGCGCGCGCTCGAAGAACTTCAGATAGTTGGCGTAGAAGACGATGCCGGCCGCGTCGGTGTCTTCCCAGTAGACCCGGATCGGCAGCCGGAACGCCTCCGACGACTGTGCTGGGTCGGCCCGGGCGACAACTCTCATCGCCGGCGGGCCATCGCGCCGGAGGCGAACGCCTCCGTCCGGCTAAGGCACGACCGTGCGGTAGATCGGTCCCCAGACCGGATGCCCGGCCTCGGCGCGATCGAGCGTGAACGCCGGATCGGCCAGGCGCGCGAGGCGGAATTCGGCTTCGCACTCGAGCAATCTGGCCGAGGCGCAGTCGATGAAGGCCAGCCGCTTGTGGGCCTCGGCGCGGTCCTTGCGCGAGGCGAGACCGAGGGCGATGGCCTGTCTGAACTGCAATTCCGCAGGTCCGTATTGAGCGTCGTCATAAGCCTTGAGGCCGTCGAGAAGGGCTTTTTCTGCCGGCCTGGCACTGACATCGAGCAAGCCGATCGGCGCCGGCGGAGCCTGCATGCAGGCACCGAGAAGAGCGCAGGCGGCCGATGCTATCGCGAGACCGAGCCGCCGTGAGGGCCTCATCAACTGCCGAACCGGTAGCGCACGGCGACGACCTGTCCGGCGATGACGCTGACGGAGGCGACGAAGGGTGCGTAGTCGCCGTTGCGGATGACGATCCGGTGCTTGCCTTCGGCGAGCGTCAGCTCGGTCAACGGTGGCGCGGCGCCAGATGGCGCACCGTCGACTTCGACCAGACCCCACGGGCTGATCGCGATCTTCACCGTGCCGGTGGCCGGGGCCGCAGCGAGCATCGCCAGCTTGGCCTGGCGCTCCTTGGCGTCGCGCTCGCGGACCTCGCGGGCACGTCGTTCCTTGAGGACCGATGGTGCAATCGCCACTGTTGCGACCGTTGCGACCGTTGCGACCGTTGCGACCGTTGCGACCGTTGCGACGGGGGCCACCGTCGCCGCAGGCGCGGCCAAGGGCACGCTGGCAGTGTCAGGCTTCGCCAGGACACCCGACACCGCGGGCAGCAAATGCGGCGGCGTCGGCACGATGGTCGCAAGCAGGAGCGAGTCGGCGTTGCTGAGGCCGCCGGCCGCGGGCGATGTCGACGTCTTGTCGTCTCGGGCCGGCACCGCCACGACCGGCGCAGCGCCCGTCGTCGTCGGCCCGGCGATGGCCGGCAAGGAGGCGACCACGCGCGCGATCGAAGCGATCGGATCGGACGCCACCGGGTGGGCGGCGATCTGAGCTGCGGCTGTCGGATCGACAGGGCCCGGCACCGGCGCGACGAGCCGGTCGGTCGCGTTCTGCCACCAGAGACCGCCGGCGACCAGGCCGACCGCGACGAACGCCGCAACCGCGGCCAGCGGCGTGCGCCGGCGCAGCGGATTGACGAACGGGAGCGTCGCTTCCGCGTCGTCGGGGGCGGCCGGATTGGCGTCGAGCCACTGCCGCAACTCGCGCGCGAACGAACGTGCGGAGCGAAAGCGCCGCTCCGGGTCCTTGGCCATCGCCCGGGCCGCGATCTCGGCCAGCGCGCGGGGCACCGACGGGTCGATCGCGCAAGCCAGCTCGGGCTCGTGCGTGAGGACGGCGGTCGTGATCGCCTTCAGGGTGTCGCCGCGAAACGGCTTCTGGTCGGTCAGCAACTCGTAAAGAACGACGCCGAGCGAGAACACATCGGCGCGCCGGTCGGAAGGATCGCGGCGAACCTGCTCGGGTGCCATGTAGTAGGGCGAGCCGGCGCCGAGCATGGTGTCGCTGCCTTGTCGATGGGCGACCCGGGCGATGCCGAAATCGAGCACCCGGGGCTGGGTCCGTCCGACCATGAAGATGTTGGCCGGCTTGATGTCGCGGTGGATCACGCCTTTGGAGTGGGCGAAGGCGAGCGCGTCGGCGACCCGGCGGATGATCAGCGCCGCTTGCGCCGGCGTCGAGCGCCAGCCTTCCTGGCGCAGCTGGCGCAGGTCGCGGCCCTTCAACAGCTCCATCGCGATGTAGGCGCGGTTGTCGCTGATGCCGGCGTCGAACACGGTGACGATGTGCGGGTGGCTGAGGCCGCCGGCAGCGCGCGCTTCGTTGATGAAGAGCGTGTTGAAGGCCTCGCGCTCTTCTTCCTTGATCTCGACGTTCAGCGTCTTGACGGCGATGAGCCGCGACAGCAGCGGGTCGTGCGCGGCATAGACGGTGCCGAGGCCACCGGTGCCGAGCTGGTACTTGAGGGCATAGCGGCCGATGTGGCCGATCGTCGGCATCGCCCGGTCGGCCTCGGTGGTGACGAGGCCCTCGAAGCTCGGCGCTGGAGGCCTGCCGCCGCTGTCCGAATCGCTCCACAGCTCGGCACCCGGCGGGGTCGGTATGACCGGCTCGGCATCGCCGGGCGTCGCGGGTGGAATCGATGGACTGCTCACGATGCCAGCTTAAGTGAGGCGCCGACCCCCCAAGTGTGAAAAAGGCGTCGTCACGCACGTTCGTAACACAAGCTCACCATTCGGTGCCCGTGCGCATCGCCTCCGCGGCAACTCCGCACGGCAGGGCAGCGGACGGCCGGCTCAGCTCTCAGCGGCGCAGCGCGCGGGCGGCATCGACCTCGACGCTGCGCAACGCAGTCGCCGCCTTGTCGAGCACGCCGTTCACGTACTTGTGGCCATCGGTGCCGCCGAAGCTCTTGGTCAGTTCGACCGCCTCGTTGATCGCGACCTTGTACGGGATGTCGATGCAGTGCTGCAGCTCGTAGGCGCCGATCATCAGCGCCGCATGTTCGACCGGCGACAGCTGCGCCAGCTTGCGGTCGAGATAAGGCACCAGCAGCGCGTCGAGCCCGTCGGCTTCGCCGATGCAGCCGTGCAGCAGCAAGTCGAAGTGCGCGGTGTCGCATTTGTCGAAGCCATCCTGCTCGCGCACATGGGCATCGACGACACCCGAATCGGCGCCGTTGAGGAGCCATTCGTAGAGGCCTTGCAAGGCAAAAGCGCGGGCCTTGCGCCGGGCCGAAGTGACGCTGCCCGGGCGCCTGCGCGGCGGGTTCGCGGAGCGTCGGTGGTGCGTCGGCGAGGACGCAGGCTCCGGCGGCAGCGGCGCCGCAGCGTCCTCCTCGGGATCGCTCACGACCAGTCGTCCAGGAGGTTGGCCATCTCGACGGCGACGCGGCCGGCGTCCCTGCCCTTGTCTTCGGCACGCTCCGCCGCCTGCGCCTCGTTCTCGCACGTCAGCACGGCATTGGCGATCGGCAAGCCGTGGTCGAGCGCGACCCGCGTCACGGCCGCGCCGCTCTCGTTGGCGACGAGCTCGAAGTGGTAGGTCTCGCCGCGGATGACGCAGCCGATCGCCACCAGCGCGTCGAAGTCATCGGCATCGGCCAGCGCAGTCAGGGCGACGCCGAGCTCGAGCGCGCCAGGCACGAGGACGAGCTTGATCGCATCGGCCGCGACACCGAGCGCAGCGAGCTCGTTGCGGCAGGCACTGGCGATCCGGTCGGTGATGGCCCGATTGAAGCGGGCCTGGACGATGCCGATGCGCAGATCGCGGCCGTCGAGGCGCGCCGCGTCGCCCCGATCAGCGTGGCGCATGCGTCGCGGGCGGCGGCGCCACGACAGCCGCCGGCTCGTCGGCGATGAAGCCTGTCACCTCGAGGCCGTAGCCGGCCATGCTCGGCATGCGGCGGGGGCTGCCGAGCAGCTTCATCCGGCCGACCCCGAGGTCGCGCAGGATCTGCGCGCCGATGCCGTAGGTGCGCAGGTCCATCGGCAGGCTCGGCCGACGCGCGCCGCGGCTGCGTGCCAGCACCTGAGGCAGCAGCGCAGCCGCGTCCTCGCCGCAGTTCATCAGGACGGCAGCGCTGCGGGCGTTGCGCTGCAAGGCGGCCAGTGCGCGCGAGAGCGGCCAAGAGTGATCGCCCGGGCCGGCATCGAGCAGGTCGAGCACCGAGAGCGGCTCGTGGACCCGCACCAGCACCTCGTCGCTGCGCGACCAGCGGCCGCGGGTCAGTGCCAGGTGCAGGCCGCCGGCACGGTCGCGGTAGGCGGTGCAATCGAATTCGCCCTGCGGCGTCAGCATCTTGCGGGTGCCGGCACGCTCGATCAAGGACTCGTTGCGGCTGCGATGCTCGATCAGCGCGGCGATGCTGCCGATCTTCAGGCCATGCAGTGCGCCGAAGGCGATCAGGTCGGGCAACCGCGCCATGGTCCCGTCGTCGTTCATCACTTCGCAGATGACTGCGGCCGGCGTCAGCCCGGCCATGGCGGCGAGGTCGCAGCCGGCCTCGGTGTGCCCCGCCCGCATCAGGACGCCGCCATCCTGCGCCTGCAGCGGAAAGATGTGGCCGGGCTGGACCAGGTCGGCCGGCTTGGCGTCCTTCCTCACTGCCGCCT
>JALYXU010000047.1 GCA_030946925.1 Pseudomonadota bacterium | reverse complement strand
AGCTCGGAGTGAAGTTCCTGTTCCAGCCCGGCAGCGTCGAATTCTGGAGCGACCCCAAGATCAGCGGCGCCTACGGCATGTGGCTGCGCCAGATCGCGGCCGAGGCGATGACCGCCGGCAGCTGCATGGCCATCGTCGGCCACACCAGCCACAGCGGCCCGGCCGCGGCCAACGACGCGCTGTCGCTGCGGCGCGCCGCCTACGTCCGCCAGAAGCTGGCCGCGGAAAAGCCCGAGCTCGCCCAGCGGACGCGCGCCGAAGGCATGGGCTTTCGCCAGAACATCGTCGGCAGCGGCACCGACAACAGCTTCGACGTCCTCGACCGCCGGGTCGAGTTCAAGATCGCGCCTTGCACCTAAGAGGAGGGCTCGCAGCCCGGTGGCGCCAAGTGCTTCGGTCGGGCATCACCTCTTGCCGCAGCGGCGTGCCTGACCGAAGCTCGCGGCAGCCATTTTTCGCCCTGCCATGAGCACGCCCGACGCCCCCGACGACGATGAGCGAACCATCGTTCGTCCGGCATCGGCGCGGGCCGGCGGGGCGATGGCGCCGGGCTCGGCGATTCCTTTTCCGAGCCTGCGGACGGTCCCCGATGCGGGGCCGCGCCCGGGCCAGGTGCGCAGCCCCTCGACCTCACCCGGCCATGTGCTGCCGCACGGCACGCGGCTGCGCGACTACGAGATCACGGGGCTGATCGGCGAGGGCGGCTTCGGCATCGTCTATCTCGCCTGGGACCACTCGCTGCAGCGCAAGGTCGCCATCAAGGAGTACATGCCCGCCTCGATGGTCTCGCGCCTCGCCGGCTCGTCGGCCATCGTCGTCAAGTCCGACCGCCACCTCGATACCTTCAAGGCCGGCCTGAGGAGCTTTGTCAACGAAGCCCGCCTGCTCGCCCGCTTCGACCACCCCGCGCTGGTCAAGGTCTACCGCTTCTGGGAAGAGAACGGCACCGCCTACATGGTCATGCCCTTCTACGAAGGCCCCACCCTCAAGACCGCACTCGCGGAGCTCGGGCACGTCCCCTCGGAAAATGAACTGCGCAGCTGGCTCGATCCGCTGCTCGACGCGCTGACGGTGCTGCACGCCGCGCAGTGCTTTCACCGCGACATCTCGCCCGACAACATCCTGCTGACATCGAAGGGCCCGCTGCTGCTCGACTTCGGCGCGGCGCGGCGCGTCATCGGCGACATGACGCACGCGCTCACGGTGGTGCTGAAGCCCGGCTATGCGCCGATCGAGCAGTACGGCGACGTCGCGTCGATGTCGCAAGGCGCCTGGACCGACATCTACGCCCTGGCCTGCGTCGTCTACTACGCCATCACCGGCAAGACGCCGATGTCGTCGGTCGAGCGGCTGATGGACGATCGCCTTCAGCCGATCGCGGTCGAGGCCGCAGGCCGCTACGGCGACGGCTTCCTCCGCGCGATCGACGCGGCCCTTTCGGTCCGGCCGGCCGCGCGGCCGCAGAACGAAGCCCAGTTTCGGGCCCTGCTCGACGTCGACCGGCCGACGCCCGAGCCGGTCGCGCCCAGCGGCTACGGCCAGTTCCAGGACTCGGTCCGCGCCGGCAGCGAGGCGCATCGCTCGACCGTGCCCGAGGCCCTGATGCCGGTGCCGCCGACGCAGATCTACCAGCGACCGCAGGAACCGCTGCAACCGGAATCCGCGCAACCGGAACCAGCACCCGCTGCGCCGACGATCGCGGCCGATCCGGAGCCCGAAGCCGCGGGCCCGATGTCGACACCCGCGACACTGCCGACCCCGGTCGTTCAGCAGCGCCGAGGGACCGTGAGGATCATCGGCAGCACCCTCGCCGTCGTGGCGCTCGGTGCGGCGGGCTTCTGGACTTGGCAGCAGCGCGGCGACGGCGGTGCCGCTCCGGTGAGTGCGACGTCCGCCTCCGCGGCGAGGCCGGCTTCTGTCGACACGCCGCCGGCTCCGAGCACGGCATTGCCGACCGCACCATCCGTCGCCGCGCCGTCGATGCCGGCAGCATCGATGTCCGAAGGGCCTGCCGAGGCGCCTTCGACTGCACCAACGGCCGAGGTGCCGTCAACCACGGCAGCCTCGACGCCGTCGGCGTCCCTCGAACGCGCACCGGCCATCGAACCGTCCGTCATCGCCCCCGCCACGGTCGAGCCGGCCGCGACGGAACGGAGCCAGCCACCGACGACGCACGCACCAGCGGCCCGCACACCGGCGCGCGCCCCGGCCCGTCGCTCGGCAGTCGGCTCCAGGTGCAGTGATATTCTGCAAAAGGCCTCGCTCGAGCCGCTCACCGCCGACGAGGCGGCGTATCTGAAGAGGGAATGCAGATGACAGAAACGGTGTGGTGCTGGCGCGGCACTGTCATGGCGTTCGCGGCCGGATTGCTCGGCATCCTGGCCGGCTGCGCAGCGCCGCAGGCAAC
>JALYXU010000036.1 GCA_030946925.1 Pseudomonadota bacterium | reverse complement strand
GCTGCCGATCCCGAAGGTCATGCAGTACCAGCTCGCCGACGGCTGGACCAGCGTCAGCTTCGTTCGACCTGCGCACGGGCTGGTCGCGCTGCACGGCGACGACATCGTCGCCGTCCGGGCGCTCGGTCTTGTGGCCGGCCGCACCACGCACGGCCATCGCTTCGAAGCGAAGGCCTCGCCGATCACGTTGCGGTCGGCGGCGACGTATGTCGAGCAACTGCGCGACGAAGGCGCCGTCATCGTCAGCTTCGTTGCGCGGCGGGCCGAGATCGAACGCCAGCTTTCGGTTGCGGCCGGTCGCGAAGCGGGGCTGAAGCCGATCCTCGACGACGCGCTGCTCGATGAGGTCACCGGTCTGGTCGAGCGGCCGAACGTGCTGGTCTGCGAGTTCGAGAAGGAATTTCTCGAGGTCCCGCCGGAGTGCCTGATCCTGACCATGCAGGCGAACCAGAAGTACTTCCCGCTGTTCGACGCGGCGGGGGTTCTCAGCAACCGTTTCCTGGTCGTCAGCAACATCACGCCGGCCGATCCGGGCCGCGTCATCGATGGCAATGAGCGGGTGGTCCGGCCGCGCCTCGCGGATGCCAAGTTCTTCTTCGATCAGGATCGCAAGAAGAAGCTCGAGGACCGCGTGGCCGGGCTCGACAAGGTGGTCTATCACGCCCGCCTCGGCACGCAGGGCGAGCGGGTCAAGCGCATCCGCGCAATCGCCTGCTGGGTCGCCGAACGCATCGGTGCCGATCTGGACGACGCCGACCGCGCCGCCATGCTCGCCAAGGCCGATCTGCTGACCGACATGGTCGGCGAGTTTCCCGAGCTGCAAGGCATCATGGGCGGCTACTACGCCAAGCACGACGGGGAAGAGCCGGACGTGGTTGCGGCGATCCGCTCGCAGTACGTCAATCGAAACACGGACAAAAATTGGGCATCGAACTTGGTCGGTGCCGCGTTGCTCGTTGCCGACCGCACCGAGACGATGGTCGGCATCTGGGGCATCGGCGTGAAGCCGACCGGCGAGAAGGATCCGTATGCGCTGCGGCGGCACGCCCTGACGTTGATCGACGCCTTTTCGCTGTTCGAGGCCAACGACCCGCATGGGCATCGTCTTCCGCTGCCCGCTCTGCTCGAATTTTCGAGATCGACGTTCACGGTGCCCCTCCACGCGGACACAGTGCACGAGATCGAAGCCTTCATCTACGAGCGCAAAGCCAACCAGCTGGCCATGCTGTACGACACGAAGGCCATCGGCGCCGTGCTGGAACTCAAGCCGCCCTTGCAACAGGTCACGGGCCGCGTGCAAGCGGTCTGCGAATTCCAGAAGCTCGACGCCGCCGCGGCCCTTGCATCGGCCAACAAACGCGTCGCCAACATCCTTCGCAAGTCCGAGAAGGCGGCGTCGGTGCCGATCGATAACGCCTTGCTCAGGGAGGGCGCGGAGATTGCGCTGTTCGACGCACTCGCGGCGGTCGAACCCGGCTCCGCCGCAGCCTTCGAGTCGGGCGACTATGCTGCATCACTGCGTGCCCTGGCGCAGCTCCGCAATCCGGTCGATGCCTTCTTCGATCAGGTCATGGTCAACGTCGAAGATCCCGTCTTGCGCAACAACCGGCTCGCCTTGCTGGCCAAGCTGCATGCGGCGATGAACCGTGTCGCCGACCTGTCGCGGCTGAGCAGCTGACGCCGGTCCGGATCCATGAAGCTCGTCATCCTCGACCGCGACGGCACGATCAATCAGGATCGCGACGACTTCGTGAAATCCGCTGACGAGTGGTTGCCGCTGCCCGGTGCGCTCGAGGCGATCGCCAGCCTCAACCATGCGGGCTGGCACACCGTGATCGCGACCAACCAGTCGGGCCTGGCGCGCGGCCTGTTCGACATGAACGCGCTGAACGCCATCCATGCGCGGATGAACCGCGAGCTGGCCGTGTTCGGCGGCCGCATCGACGCCGTCTTCTTCTGTCCGCACGGTCCCGACGACGGCTGCCGTTGCCGCAAGCCTCTGCCCGGGCTGTTCGAGACGATCGGCGAGCGCTATGGCATCCCGCTCGAACAGGTGCACAGCGTCGGCGATTCGCCTCGCGATCTGCTCGCAGGGGCGGCCGCCGGCTGCATGCCGCACCTGGTTCGCACCGGCAACGGCGCCGGCATCGACGCTGCGCAGATGGCGGCGTTGCTGGCCGCGACGCCGCAGGCCACGGTGCATGCCGACCTGGCCGCCTTCGCGGCGACGCTGGTCCACGCGGCACGCCGTGACCGCGGCGAGCCGACCGAATTCCAGTCGGTCTTCGGCGCCCTGTGATGTCGCGCCCGCTTGCCGCGCTTCGCTCGGCGCTCTACTTCCTGTTCCTGATCGTCACGGTGGTGCCCTGGGCGACCGTCGCGGTCATCTATTCGATCTTCGTTCGCGGCGAGCGGATGTACTGGCTCTGCGCCGGCTGGCTCGGCCTGTCGGTCTGGGCCGCGCGGGTCATCTGCGGCGTGCGCGCGCGGGTCCAGGGCTGGGACAACCTCCCAGATTCGGCGGTCGTGATGCTGTCGAAGCATCAGTCGGCCTGGGAGACGCTGGCCTACCCGTCGCTGATGCCCAAGCCGCTCTGCTATGTCTTCAAGCGCGAGCTGCTCTACATCCCGTTCTTCGGCTGGGCGATGGCCCGGATGGATCTGATCCACATCGACAGGAGCCGCCGCACCGAGGCCTGGAACAAGGTCGCCGAGCAGGGCCGCCGCTACATGGCTCAGGGCAACTGGGTGATCATGTTCCCGGAAGGGACGCGAACCGAGCGCGGTGGCCAGGGGAATTACAAGAATGGCGGCACCCGGCTCGCCGTCGCCACGGGCCGGCCCGTGCTGCCGGTCGCCGTGACCTCGGCGCGCTGCTGGCCGCGCAAGAGCTTCGTGCTCAGGCCCGGCATCGTCGACATCTCGATCGGCAAGCCGATCGCGTCGGCCGGCCGCGACGAGGACTCGTTGATGCGCGAGGTCGAAACATGGATCGAGACCGAGATGCGGCGCCTCGATCCGGAGGCCTA
>JALYXU010000031.1 GCA_030946925.1 Pseudomonadota bacterium | reverse complement strand
GCTTGATCGCCATGCAGGACATCGGCGCCTTCGTGCAGCTCGACAGTCGCGCCTACCGCTTCGACATCGTCCTGCGCGGCCAGCGCGCGACGCTGTTCGAGAACCACGTGCAGAAGACGCCCGAAGGTGGGCCGTGATGACGAAGCCAGCTTCTGATCTCGTCGTTCGCCGCGAGACGGCGTCGCAGACGGCCGGCCCGTACGTGCACATCGGCCTGGCGCCGCAGGCCGCGGGGTTCGACATCTTCGAGAACAACTTCGGCCACGTCCTCGTTCGCGACGCGACCAAGGGCCAGCGGATCAGGATCGAAGGCCGTGTCTTCGACGGCATCGGCACTGTTTTGAAGGACGTGCTGATCGAGATCTGGCAGGCCAACGCCGAAGGCAGGTACGCGCATCCGGGCGACCGCCAGCCTGGCAAGGCGATCGATCCGAACTTTCGCGGCTGGGGCCGCGCCTGCACCGACTTCGACTCCGGCGTCTACGCGTTCGACACGGTCAAGCCCGGCCGTGTCGAAGGCCGCAACGGTCGCGTCATGGCGCCGCACGTCAACGCCTGGATCATCGCCCGCGGCATCAACATCGGCCTGCACACCCGCATCTACTTCAGCGACGAGGCTGCGGCCAACGGCGAAGACGCGGTCCTCAACCTGATCGAGTGGGAAGGCAGGCGCAAGACACTGCTGGCCGAGCGTCTTCCGACGAAGACTGCCGAGGGCGCCGCCGTCTACCGCTTCGACATCCGCTTGCAGGGCGCCGACGAGACCGTCTTCTTCGACGTCTGAGTCAGTCGCTGCCTGGCCGCCCGGGCAGCAGGTCGGCGATCACCGGCCGGTGATCCGACGCGTCGTCGCCGCCGGCGAAGCAATCGACCACGCCGATTGCCGGGCCGACCAGGATGTGGTCGATGCGCAGGAACGAAACCGCCGGACGCAAGGTGTGCCCGTAGGTGTATCCGTAGCCCCGGCCCGCAGTCGAGAAGGCGTCGCGCAGGCCGATGCCGAGCAGGTTGCCGACGACTTCCGACGACTCCGGCGCATTCAGATCGCCGGCCAGGACCAGCGCTCCCGTGTTGCCGGCGAGGGCTTGCGCCAGCCCGCGCGACTGGGCGAGTCGGTCGGCCTGATTGCGGCGCCACGACTCGATCCCGTCCACGCCCTCATGACGCGCTGCGTTCAGGCCGGTCCGCGGCGATTCGAAGTGCGCGGTGACCAGCACGAATGCAGCCGGGCCGACGCCGACGCTGCAGCGCGCGTAGTGGAAAGGCTCGCCGCGGGTGTCGGCCTGGCCCGAGGTGCAATCGTGCAGTGGCAGGCGACTGGCGAACACGTACTGACCGGCGCCGTAGATCTCCGGCAGACCGAACAGCGGCGGACCGACTCCAGATACCCGCCCGTGCATCAGCCGCCCCGCATCCTGCATCACGACGACATCGGGATGGTGCCGGGCGACTTCGCGCGCCAGCGCCTCGACGCCGCCCGGGCGTGCCATGGCGTTCATCACCTTGGCGTTGTAGGTCATGACGCGGACGGCGCCATCGCCGGGCTTCGCAGGGTGCCAGGCCAGCCCCATGCCGACGCTCGCCGTGAGAGCGAGTGCGGCCACGGGTGCGGCGAGCCAGCGCATCGGCAGGCGCAGGGCCAGCACCAGTGCCACGATCGACGGCAGCAACAGCAGCGGGTAAGGCAGGTAGCGCGACAGCTCGAGCCACCACGGGCCAGCGCCGCCGAGCTGTTGCGCGGCGACCAGGACGCCCGGAGCGCCAGCCAGCAACAGGACGAGGAGGCGCAGCAAAAGGCGAGGCGAACAGGCGTCAGCGCGAAAGCGCGGCATCGGCGGCATCCGCCACGCCCGCCGCATCTGCAACGCCGAGCTCGACCAGCAGGAACACCGCGTCTTCGGCCACCTCGCGCAGCGAATCGAAGCGCCCCGAGACGCCGCCGTGGCCGACCTCGAGGTTGGTCTTCAGGAGCAGCGGATTCGAGTCTGTCTTCAGCGTCCGCAGCTTGGCCACGTACTTGGCCGGCTCCCAGTACGCGACCTGCGTGTCGTTGAGGCCGGTCCGGACCAGCATCGCCGGATAGGCGCCGCGGCGCAGGTTGTCGTAGGGGCTGTAGGCGCGCAGCCAGGCGTACTGCTCGGGCAGCTTCGGATTGCCCCACTCGATGAACTCGCCGACGGTCAGCGGCAGCGTCTCGTCGAG
Organism: Pseudomonadota bacterium; assembly: GCA_030946925.1. GTDB lineage: Bacteria > Pseudomonadota > Gammaproteobacteria > Burkholderiales > Burkholderiaceae_C > Schlegelella_A. The sequence goes on along the minus strand of JALYXU010000031.1, from coordinate 3,245 downwards.
CATCGTGTTGATGACATCGACGAACGGCACCTCGGCGATGACCGCCTTGAAAAGCTCCGGCCGCCGGTTGACGACCACGCCCATCAGCAGGCCGCCGGCGCTGCCGCCCTCGATCGCCAGCTGCGCCGGTGTCGTCCAGTCGGCGGCCACCAGCGCCTCGGCGCAGGCGATGAAGTCGCTGAAGGTCGTGTCCTTCAGCGCCATCTTGCCGGCCTCGTACCAGCTGTGGCCGAGATCGCCGCCGCCGCGGACATGGGCGATCGCGAAGACGACGCCTCGGTCGAGCAGGGAGACGCGGGTCTGCGCGAACGAAGGGTCGAGCGCGATGCCGTAGCTGCCATAGCCGTAGAGCACCAGCGGCTGCGCCGCGGCCCGCTTCCGGTCGCACCGCCACACCAGCGAGATCGGCACTTCGGTGCCGTCGCCGGCATGCGCGCCGATGCGCTCGCTCCGATAGAGCGTGGGGTCGTAGCCGGGCACCGGTTGCCGCTTCTTCAGAACGCGCTCGCGGCTGCCGAGGTCGTAGTCGTAGGTCGACGCGGGTGTCGTCAGCGAGGTGTAGACGAAGCGCAGGATGCTGCTGTCGAATTCGGCATTGCCGCTGGTGTGCACGCTGTACGCCGCCTCGTCGAAGACGATGCTGTGCTCGCCGCCCTGCAGCAGGTCGAAGACCCGCAGCTGCAGCATGCCGTGCCGGCGCTCGGTCACGACCAGGTGGCGGGAGAACAGATCGATGTCCTCGAGCATGATCCGGTGGCGCGCCGGGATCAGCTCCACGGCCTCCGCAAGATCCGGCCGCGCCGCGTCGACCGTGACCAGGCGGAAGTCGCGCCCGGTGTCGTTGATGCGCAGGTAGAAGCGGCCGTGCCGGTGCTCGAGCTGGTATTCGGTCCCGGCGCGACGCGGCAGCACCATGCGCATGGCGAAGTCGTCGGCCTTCGCATCGGCATCGATGACGCGGCTTTCCGACGAATCCATGCTGGCGCTGCCGACGACGACGTAGCGCTCGTCGAGCGTCTTGGCGACGTCCAGGTTGAAGAGCTCGTCGGTCTCGTCGAGCAGCAGGGAGTCGGCGGCGTCGCTTCCCATGGCATGCCGCCACAGCCGGCTGGCTCGCTTGGCGCCGTCCATGGTCACGTAGTAAAGGAACGCGGCGTCGTTGCTCCACGCCGCGGAAGCGACCTCGGGGACCGTCCACCCCGAGTCGATGCCGGTTCGAAGGTCGCGAACGTGCAGGGTGAAATCGCGGCCGCCGGTGGTGTCGACGCTGTAGGCCAGGAGCGTGCCGTCGCGGCTGACGGCGCTGACGCCGAGGCGCAGGAACGGCTTGCCGCGGGCCAGGGCGTTCAGGTCGAGCAGTGCCGCGTCGACCCCGTCGGCGTCGTAGCGGCGCTCGGCACCCAGGGCGGCGCGCCGCACCAGCCGCGGGTACTGCTCGCCCTCGGCGATGCGGGTCGAATACCACCAGGCGCCCTTGCGATACGGGACCGAGTCGTCGTCCTGCTGAATGCGGGCGAACATCTCCTGGTAGATCGTCTCCGCGAGTGCCGCATGCGGCCCGAACCAGGCTTCGGCGTAGGCGTTCTCGGCACGCAGATACGGCAACGTGCGCGGATCGTCGCGCCTTCGCAGCCAGAAGTAGTCGTCGATGCGCGGGTCGCCGTGAAGGCTCACCGCCTCGGCCTGGCGTGGCGCGACGGGCGGATCGGCAGGATTCGGTCGGAGTGGCATACGGGAGGTGGAGGCTGCGGCGCGGTGGCCCATGCCGCCGCCCGGCCATTGTCGATGCCGCCTGCGAACGGGTCGGTGCCGGGCGCGCCGCTTGCCGCCGAGAGGGTCAACCACCTCGGAACAGCATGGCCGCCCTCCCCCCCGCTCTCGACCTCGGCGACCTGCGCCGCGTCACGCCGATCGATTCGAGCTTCGGCCTCAGCCGCGGCAAGCCGGTCGACCGGCACTACATCGAAGACTTCCTGGCCAGGCACAGCGGCGACATCCGCGGCCACGTCCTCGAGGTCGGCGAAGACGCCTACACCTTGCGCTTCGGCGGCGCGCGGGTGACCAAGAGCGACATCCTGCATGTCGACGGGAGCAACGATCGGGCGACCGTCGTTGCCGATCTTGCCGATGCCGACGACCTCCCCGGCGAGACCTTCGACTGCTTCATCTGCACCCAGACGCTGACCTACATCTATGAAGTGCAGCGGGCGTTGTCGACGATCCATCGGATCCTTCGACCGGGCGGTGTCCTGCTCGCGACCGTGCCTGGCATCAGCCAGATGAGTCCGTACGACCGCGACCGCTGGGGCGAGTACTGGCGCTTCACCGCGCAGTCGCTCGGCCGGCTGCTCGGCGAGGCCTTCGGCAACGAGCACGTCGAGGTCGAGGCCTATGGCAACGTGCTCGCGTCGACGGCGTTCCTGCAGGGCCTCTGCGTCGAGGACCTGCGCCGCGACGAGCTCGACCATCGCGACCAGCGCTATCAGATGCTGATCACCGGTCGCGCGGTCAAGGCAACTTAGTCGCCGAGAAGTCTTCCTGCCTGTGGCGCGCCGACGCGTCGCAGCCGATGCCCGGAAGGGACCTTGTTGTTATCGTCGCTCCGTGCGGCCCGAGTGGGCCGCGGACCAGCGCCCGACGCCGCCGATGCAACCCGTCATCACCAGCCTGCTCGACACCGACCTCTACAAGTTCACGATGTGGCAGGCGATGCTGCATCGTCATCCGCAGACCGAGGCCGAGTACACGTTCGTCTGCCGCAACACGCCGCTCTACCCGCTCGCCGAATTGCTCGCCGAGGTCGACCGCGAGCTCGACGCACTCTGCGCGCTTTCCTTTCGCAGCGACGAGCTCCACTATCTGGCCGGGCTGCGCTTCATTCGCTCCGACTTCGTCGATTTCCTGCGCATCTTTCGTTTCCAGCGCGACTTCATCGTCGCCCGCGCGGCCGCCGATGGCAGAGGTCTGGAGATCGTCGCCAGCGGCCCGCAGGTTCACGTCATGGCGTTCGAGATCTTCGTCCTGGCGATCGTCAACGAGCTCTATTTCCGTCGCTTCGACGCCGTCAAAGCGGTTGCCGAGGGCCGGCGCCGGCTCGCCGCCAAGATCGTCCAGCTGCGGGCCTTCGAAAAGGAGCCGCCCCGCGCGTCGCCCTTCGAGTTCTTCGACTTCGGGGTGCGGCGGCGTTTTTCCGGCGAGTGGCATCGAGAGGTGCTGACCACGTTGAAGCGCGAGGTGCCGCAGTT
>JALYXU010000329.1 GCA_030946925.1 Pseudomonadota bacterium | reverse complement strand
TGCCGTCGACGACCTGCTTGCTCATGTGGAACAGGCTGTCCAGGTTGGTTCGCATGACCGCGTCCCAGTTCACCTTGTCCATCTTCTTGAAGGTCATGTCGCGGGTGATGCCGGCGTTGTTGACGAGGATATCGATCGCGCCTATCTTCGACTGCACGTCGGCGGCGGCACGGGTTGCCGAGTCGAAGTCGGCGACGTCGCACTGCACCGCCATGATGTCGTACCCGTTGCCCTTCATCCCCGCGATCCATTCGCGGTACTTGGTGTTGCCCGGGGAGTACGTGACGACGACGCGGTACCCCGCGTCGGCCATCTTGGTCGCGATCGTCTCGCCCAGCCCGCCCATGCCGCCAGTGATCAGCGCCACCCGACCGTGTCCGTTGCCACTGCTTGCTGCCATGTCCTTATCTCCTTTTGCGATGTCTGTTCGCCTGCGTCGTCGGCCGCAGTCGCTGCGTAAGGCGCGGCAAGGCCGATGATGCTCGCGTTGATCGGTCGGGCTGCCTTGGGAAAACCCGAGACCAGGCATCAGACGGCCGTAACGGGCTCATGATTTGCAGATTTCTTTTAGGGTTTTGAGACCGCCTTGGCGCACACCGCCACAGTTTGTCGTCAACTCCGCTCACGCATTCCGAATAGCAGCGCGCCCGCGCGGACGCGCTTGCTTTGAATACGTTTGGGCATGGTCCTTCGACGGCGCCGAGACATGCGAACGGAAGCTGCCAGATCGGCGCCGCCAATCCATGGGGTGTGGACCGAAGACTGTTGGTTTGCTCGGCAAGGATCCAAGGCGCGGCCAGCGAGCAACTCGCTTCAGGCAAGCCGACGGTGCCCTCTTTGCTGGTATGCGGCGCCGCCTCTTCGAGCGCAAGGAGCGATCAACGCGGCTAAAAGAGCGGCTGGGAAGACGCTGCGCACCGCAGTCGGCGACCAGGGCCAGGTTGTTGCCGAAGAAGCCTTCTCGCTGCAGGCGCGCCCGTGGCACGTCGTTGAGGACCACAAGACCCTCGGCATTCGCCCACGTTCTCGTCCGGCTCGAAGACGGCAGCGCCTAACTGGACTTCAGCATGGCGCACCAGACGTTCGATCGACGGTCCAACTAGTTGGAATGGGCTTGCCGCGGAACGCTCTCCTCGATCCAGTGGTGGGTAAGGCGTTCAGACCCTTTCAAAGACCGCGGCAATGCCTTGCCCCCCGCCGATGCACATCGTCACCAGCGCGTAGCGGCCGCCGGCGCGATGTAGCTCGTAGACTGCCTTGGTGGCGAGGAACGCCCCCGAGCAGCCGATTGGATGGCCGAGCGCGATCGCGCCGCCGTTGGGGTTGGTCTTCTTCATGTCGAGCTCGAGGCCGCGCGCAACCGCGATGGCCTGCGCCGCGAAAGCCTCGTTGCTCTCGATCACGTCCATCTGCTCGAGTCTGAGGCCGCCCTTCTTCAGCGCCGCCTTGGTGGCCGGAATCGGACCTTCGCCCATGATCTCGTTCGGCACGCCGGCGACCGCGTACGACACCAGCCGCGCCATAGGTTTGTGGCCGGCCGCCGCGGCGATCGTCGCGTCGGCGAGCACGAAGAAGGCAGCGCCATCGTTGATGCCCGAGGCATTGCCGGCGGTTACCGAGCCGTCTTTCTTGAACGCAGGCTTCATCTTTGCCAGCGTCTCTATCGTGGTCCCCGCCTTCACGTGTTCGTCGGTGTCGAAGATCACCTCGCCTTTCCTCGTCTGCTTCACGATCGGCACGATCTGCGACTTGAACCGCCCCTCCGTGATCGCTGCCGCCGCGCGCCGGTGCGATTCCACGGCGAGAGCGTCTTGCTCTTCGCGGGTGATACCCCACTTTGCGACCAGGTTCTCGGCCGTGATGCCCATGTGGCCCACTCCGAACGGATCAGTCAGCGTCGCGACCATCATGTCGACGAGCTTGGAGTCGCCCATGCGGGCGCCTGTGCGCATAGCGGTCGACAGGTAGCCGCCTCGGCTCATCACTTCGACACCCCCGCCGACGCCGTAGTCGCAGTCGCCGAGAAGAATGTTCTGTGCGGTCGTGACGATGCCTTGCAAGCCGGACGAGCAAAGGCGGTTCACTGACATTGCTACCGAATCCATCGGCAGCCCGGCCTGGATCGACGCTACACGCGCCACGTAGGCGAAGCGGCTTTCTGTGGGGATCGTGTTGCCAACCGTCACGTAGTTGATTGCTTTCGGGTCGACGCCTGAACGTTTGACGGCTTCCTTCATCACGGTTCCGGCCAGCTCGGCCGGCTCGATGTCGGCCAGCGCCCCACCGAAGGTACCGATCGCCGACCGGGCCACGCCCAGAACCACCACATCACGCTTGCTCATGCTTTTCTCCTGCATTGAATCGCCAAAAAATTGAAAATTGACGCTCTGCAGTCGTAGTGCGTCGCGCCGAATGACGCCTTGGCCATTGCGCTTTGTATGAGCAGTCAGGTGTCTCCGGTAGCGGAGACACGATAGACGATGCCAGCACTATTGAGGGGCTGAATCTGATCATCGCCATGGTCGATGCGGCGCAACAGGCCGACGCTGTCAGAACCGACGGAAGGGGACATAGGATTGCAGCCAGAGCGCCGGGACCGGCGCGAAACAGACATCACCGCCTTTGAGCAGCTGGCAGGACGAACGCTAGTGTCCCGAAGCTCCTGACGCACCGATGCCGGTTTCCGATCTCACCTGCTGCGCCTCGAAACCGGCGCGGTCCTGCGCGGCGCGCGGGCTCCTGTCGAGAATTGAGAAGAGCCAGATGCCCACAAAGCCGATCGTCATCGAAAACAGAGCCGGTGATGCATAGGGAAACAGGGCCGAGCCCTTCGGGTTGCCGAGTGTCACCTCCCAGACTGCCGGCGACACCAAAGTCAGCAGGACTGACGAAGCCAAGCCAAGGAAGCCACCGATCACCGCGCCGCGTGTCGTGCAATCTTTCCATAGCACCGACATCAGCAGCACCGGAAAGTTCGCCGAAGCGGCGATGGCGAATGCCAGGCTGACCATGAAGGCGATGTTCTGCTTCTCGAAGACGATGCCAAGCACCACGGCGACGATACCGAGCGCGACGGTCGTCCATCTCGAAACCCGCAGCTCTGAAGCGCTGTCGGCGTTGCCTTTTTTGATCACTGTCGCATAGAGGTCGTGCGACACAGCCGATGCACCAGAGAGCGTCAGACCGGCAACCACGGCCAGAATGGTCGCGAACGCCACCGCCGAGATGAAGCCAAGGAACACGTTGCCGCCGACCGCGTTCGCAAGGTGGATCGCCGCCATGTTGCCCCCGCCGAGCAATACGCCCTTTGCGTCGAGGAACTGCGGATTCGTCAGAACGAACGTGATCGCCCCGAAGCCGATGATGAACGTCAGGATGTAGAAGTAGCCGATCCAGACGGTCGCCCAGAGCACCGACTTGCGCGCTTCCTTCGCATTGGGCACGGTGAAGAAACGCATCAGGATGTGTGGCAAGCCAGCGGTGCCGAACATCAGCGCCATGCCAAAGCTGATGGCAGAGATCGGATCCTTGATGAAGCCGCCCGGGCCCATGATCGAAAAGCCCTGGGCTGCCGCCTCGGCCGGCGATTTACCTGCAGACGTTGCGAGGCCCGTCTTGATCTCGACCGCCTTGGCGAACATCGCCTCAGGGCTGAAGCCGAAGCTGTAGAGGACCATGAAGGCCATGAAGCTGGCCCCCGCAAGCAGCAGGCAGGCCTTGATAATCTGCACCCATGTCGTCGCGGTCATGCCGCCGAACAGCACGTAGACCATCATCAGGGCGCCGACGATGACCACGGCGATCCAGTACTCCAGACCGAAGAGCAGCTTGATCAACTGGCCCGCGCCGACCATCTGCGCGATCAGATAGAAGGCCACCACCACGAGCGTTCCAGAAGCCGCGAACACGCGCACCGGCGTCTGCGCGAAGCGGAAGGCGGCCACGTCGGCGAAGGTGAACTTGCCGAGGTTGCGCAGCCGCTCGGCGAGCAGGAAGGTGACGACCGGCCAGCCGACGAGAAAGCCGATCGAATAGATCAGGCCGTCGAAGCCGCCAGTCATGACCGCTGCCGAGATCCCCAGGAACGAGGCTGCCGACATATAGTCGCCGGCGATCGCCATGCCGTTCTGGAAGCCGGTGATGCCGCCACCGGCGGTGTAGAAATCGGCTGCCGACTTGGTCTTGGACGCCGCCCACTTGGTGATGAAGAGTGTGCCGACCACGAAGGCCGCGAACATGCTGATCGCGGTCCAGTTGGTCGCCTGCTTCTCGGCCTGGCCGAGGTCGGCGCCGGCGGCGAACGCCGCGCCGCCGGCGGCAAGCACCGCGGCGAGGACTGCAGCCGGGGCGAGGCAGCGGGCCCACATCGACGCTCTCATTTGAGGGCCGCCTTGGCGATCTGCTCGCTCAGCGCATCGAACTCGCTGTTGGCCCGACGCACATAGATGGCAGTGATCGCCACGGTGAAAAGGATGATCCCCAGGCCAATCGGCATGCCGATCGTCGTGACACCGGTGCCGAGCCGGGTGGCGAGGAAGGGCTTGTCGAACGCGACCAGGAGGATGAAGCCGTAGTACACGACGATCATGGCAAGCGCGAGCCACCATCCGAAGCGCGAGCGCTTGGACTTCAACTCCTGATACTTCGGGTCGTTCGCGATGCGAGCTGTCAGGTCAGGTTGCATGAAATTCTCTTGAGGGGTGTTGTCTGATCGATCTTTTCGGAGCGGTCGCCGTGCCTAGTGACTCTCGGACAATTGATCCAGAGCCGCTGGATTTTCGAGGGTCGAGATGTCTTGCGTGATCGCCTGCCCCGCAGCGATCGAGCGGAGCAGCCTGCGCATGATCTTGCCACTGCGCGTCTTCGGGAGGTTGTCGCCGAAACGGATGTCCTTCGGTTTCGCGATCGGGCCGATTTCCTTCGCCACCCACGCGCGCAGCTGGGCGGCGATCTTGTTCGCCTCGTCGCCCGTCGGGCGGCTGCCCTTGAGCACGACGAATGCGCAGATCGATTCGCCCGTGGTTTCGTCGGGTCGGCCGACCACGGCAGCCTCTGCCACCAGATCGACGCAAGACACAAGCGCGGACTCAATCTCCATCGTCCCCATGCGGTGCCCGCTGACGTTGAGGACGTCGTCGATACGACCGGTGATTGTGAAGTAGCCCGTCGTGGCATCGCGAATCGCGCCGTCACCTGCGAGGTAATAGCCTTTCAGCTCCGACGGGAAGTAGCTGGCTTTGTAGCGCTCAGGCTCGCCCCAGATCGCGCGGATCATGCTAGGCCAGGGCTTCTTCACGACGAGGATGCCGCCCTGGCCGTTCGGCACGTCGTTGCCGGCCTCGTCGACCACAGCGACGTCGATGCCGGGAAACGGCAGCGTGCATGAGCCCGGCACCAGCGGCGTCGCTCCCGGTAGCGGGGTGATCATGTGACCGCCGGTTTCGGTCTGCCAGAAGGTGTCGACGATCGGGCAGCGGCCGCCGCCGATGTGCTCGTGGTACCACTCCCACGCCGCGGGGTTGATGGGCTCGCCGACGGAACCGAGGATCCGCAAGCTCGTCAGGTCATAGCGGTCCGGATGCACGGCAGCCTTGCTTTCGGCAGCCTTGATGAGCGAGCGGATCGCGGTCGGCGCCGTGTAGAAGACCGTGACCTTGTGCTCCTGGATCATGTTCCAGAACCTGCCGGCGTCCGGATAAGTGGGTACGCCCTCGAAGACGACCTCGGTGGCGCCGAGCGCGAGCGGGCCGTAGGCGATGTAGGTGTGGCCGGTGACCCAGCCGATGTCGGCAGTGCACCAGAAAACATCGTCGTCGTTGAGGTCGAAGGTCCACTTCGTCGTCAGGGCGGCATGCAGCAGATAGCCGCCGGTCGAGTGCTGCACGCCCTTGGGCTTGCCGGTGGAGCCCGATGTATAGAGCAGGAACAGCGGGTGCTCCGCGCCCACCCATTCGGGCACACACGTACTCGGCTGCGCAAGCGTCTCCTCGTGCATCCAGTGATCGCGTGCCGCGTTCCACGGCACCGACCCGCCGGTTCGGCGATAGACGATGACATCCTTCACCAAGCCACAGCCACCCATCGAAAGCGCCTCGTCGACGATGGTCTTCAGCGGCAGGTGCTTGCCGCCGCGAACCTGCTCGTCAGCGGTGATCACCATCACCGCTCCGGCGCCCTCGATGCGGTCGCGCAGGCTTTGAGCGGAAAAGCCGCCGAACACCACCGAGTGAGTCGCGCCGATCCGCGCGCAGGCCTGCATCGCCACGACACCCTCGACCGACATTGACATGTAGATGACGACACGGTCGCCCTTTTTGATGCCTCGCGCTTTCAGGGCGTTGGCGAGCTGGCAGGTCTTGACGAGCAGTTCGCTGTAGGTGACCCGGGTGACTTGTCCATCATCCGCCTCGAAGATGATCGCCGTCTTGGCGCCCTTGCCGGCCACGACGTTGCGATCCAGGCAGTTGTACGAGACGTTCAACGTGCCGTCTTCGAACCATTTGTAGAAGGGCGCGTCGTTTTCCTCCAGCGCCTTCGTGAACGGCGTGTTCCAAGTCAAAAATTCACGCGCCAGCCTCGTCCAATAGCCCTGGTAGTCGGACTCGGCTTCCGCAACCAGCTTTCGGTATGCGGCCATGCCAGAGACGTGCGCCCCTTCTAGCGCCGCCGCTGGCGGTGCGTAGGTTCTCAAATCGATTTCGCTCACGAATTCCTCCATGCTGCAATCCTTTTTATACGATCGGCCAACTCGAAGATCGGGGTTTTGGCGATGGCCGCTTGGGTCAGCATTCACCGTAGCTTGTGCAGATTGCTGAGCCGCGCAATGCGTGTTTCTATTGACAAGGCCGATCGTCAGGGCAGCAGGGTGCCGAGAAGCCAGACGTTCGCGACGCCGATCATGAGGAAGACGCTCCAGGCGGTCGACTTCAGCCAGAGCCCATTGGCAAAAGGACCCATGAGCGTCGGGTCGCTGGTGAGGCGGACCAGCGGCCAAATCGCGAACGGAAGCTGAAAACTCAGCACGACTTGGCTCCCCACCAACAAGGTTCCGACACCGGTATCGCCGAGCCATAGAATGCCGCCGAACGCCGGAATGAGCGCGAGCGAGCGTGTGATCAAGCGCCGCTGCCAACAGGGTATTTTTAGGTCGAGGAATCCTTCCATCACGATCTGACCGGCAATCGTGCCGGTGAAGGTGGAGCTCTGTCCCGCGGCGAGCAGGGCGACGCCGAACACCAGCGACGCGAGCGTCCCGCCGACCAGCGGATCGAGCAAGTGGTAGGCGTCCTGGATCTCGGTGACCTGCGCGTGGCCCGTCGAGTGGAATGCGGACGCCGCCAGGATCAGGATCGCGGCGTTGACCAGCAGAGCCATCGAAAGCGACACGATGGTGTCCAGCGTCGACAGTCGTATCGCATCGCGCCGGCCTCGGTCACCGCCGGCGACATCCCGGGTCTGGACGACCGACGAGTGCAAGTACAGGTTGTGCGGCATCACAGTCGCGCCTAGGATGCCGATGGCGAGCAGGAGCGCCCGCGGGTCGCTGACCACGTTGCCACGGGGCAACAACCCCCTTGCGGCGGCTGCCCAGTCAAGTCCGACAAGTGCCAGCTCGATGGAGAAGCACGCGCCAATCGTGAGGATCAGTCCGAGCACGATGGCCTCGACCTGGCGAAAGCCCTGACCCTGCAGACCCAGGACGATCACGGTGTCGAAGGCGGTGATCGCGATTCCGGTCAGCAGCGACAGGCCGAACAGCAGGTGCAAGGCGAGCGCGCTGCCGAGCACCTCGGCCACGTCGCAGGCCACGATGGCGATTTCTGCCATCAGCCAGAGCACCCGGTTGACGCGCGGTCCGTAGCGGTCGCGGCAGGCCCGCGCGAGGTCTTTTTGCGCGGCAAGACCGAGTCGCACGCTGAGCGTCTGCAGCAAGATCGCGGTAAGGCTCGACAGCAGCACGACCCAGAGGAGCGCGTAACCGAACTGCGCGCCTGCCGCGATGTCAGTGGCCCAGTTCCCCGGGTCCATGTAGCCGACCGACACCAGGAGGCCCGGTCCGGCCATGCGCATCATCCGCTGCCAGAACGGAGCGCGCGGCGAAATCAGGACGCTGCCACGAACCTCCGACGGACAGAATGGCGCCGTCGCGGTACTGGGCAGGGTGAACATTAATGTGACTGTCGCAAGGACCACGCCCCGTCGAAAGGGGGCGTGATCGGACGGGCGGATCAGCCCTTGATGAAGGCGAGCAGGTCGGCGTTGAACTGTTTTTGGTGAGTGCTGGCGAGGCCGTGAGGTGCCCCCGCGTACACCTTCAGGGTCGAGCCCTTGACGAGCTTGGCCGACAGCATCGCCGAGTCGGCGATCGGCACAATCTGATCGTCGTCGCCGTGCACGATAAACGTGGGAACATCGATCTTCTTCAGATCTTCCGTGAAGTCGGTCTCGGAGAACTGTTTGATGCAGTCAAGTTCGGATTTCAGCGAGCCCTGCATGCCCATGAACCAGAACGAATCCTTCAGGCCTTGCGACACCTTCGCGTCCGGCCGATTGGCCCCGTCAAAAGGAACGGTCAGGTCTTTGAAGAACTGCGAGCGATCGGCACGCACGCCGGCGCGAATGCCATCGAACACGTCCATTGGTAGGCCGCCGGGGTTGGCTGCGGTCTTTAGCATGATGGGCGGCACCGCGCCGAGGAGCACGGCTTTGCCGACGCGCTTGCTACGTGGCGGCCCAGGTAGCGAGCCACTTCGCCGCCACCGGTCGAGTGGCCGACTGGCACCGCGTCTTTCAGGCCGAGTGTGTCGATCAGCGTGGCGAGATCGTCGGCGTGAGTGTCCATGTCGTTGTCGTTCCACGGCTGCCCGGATCGTCCGTGTCCGCGCCGATCGTGGGCGATGGCGCGGTAGCCGCGCTCTCCCAAGAACACCATCTGCGCCTCCCATGCATCCGCGCTGAGCGGCCAGCCGTGCGAGAAGACCACCGTTCGGCCGGTGCCCCAGTCCTTGTAGTAGATCTGCGTGCCGTCTTGGGTGGTGACCATGTTTGCCGCCTGCTTGGCATGCGCGTGGCCCGGCGAGGCCAGCTCGCTCGCTGGCTTTTTGTCGGCGGCCATTGCCGACATCGGCAGCGCGAGGGAGGCCGCGATGGCCGCACCGTTCTGCAGCAGGTTTCGGCGCGATGAAATGGAATTGGGATGGGATTTCCGCGCGGACATTTCTGTTGGACCTATTTGACGGTGGACGGGGGCGAGAGACTTGCTGTCAAGGCATCATCGGCGCTCCTCAGCAGTGCAGCGCGGAGGTCTCTCAGGCTGCGCATGAGCACCTGAATCTGGGCGTCGGTGCACTGAGTGGCACAGACGATTCGTTCGTTCACGGACAGAGCGCGCTTGCTTAAGTTCCGGCCGAGCGTCGTAAGAGAGACCAGCACGGACCGGTCGTCGGTGGGGCTCCGGCGGCGCTCGACGAGGCCCGACGCCGTCAGTTTGCGCACCAGCGGAACGAGCGTTCCGGAATCGAGAGCAACCTTCGCGCCGAGTGCACCGGCGCTGAGTTCACCATGCTCCCACAGCGCCAGCATCACGATGAATTGCGGGTAGGTGAGCCCCAACGGCGCAAGCCATGGCCGATAGACCTTCGTCATGGCGAGGGAAGTCGAGTAGAGCGCGAAGCACAACTGGTTGTCCAGAAGGAGCTGGCCAGCTTGCTCAGAGGCGCGATTGTCACGACGGCGAGGGGCGGATTTCAAAGTGTTATTGAGCTCGCTGTGTCAGACCTCAGACTCTTCGCTGGACCTCGACAATATTATATGCAATAAGCGAGCATGCAATATTATATCGGCGATTGGCGAGTGACCCGCGCGCGGCCAACTTCGGGCTCGTCACGTGGCCCCCGGGGCGCCCTGTTGCTAGTTCTTCGCCCATACTGTGTCCGTGCGTCAGCACGACTGTTCATAAACAGCGCACTCCCAGCTCCGCCGCTGATTCGGAACTCAGCATGCCTAACGCATTCGATTTTTCGGCTTCGCCGTTCGATTGCCTCGACGCCGCCGAGCAACGGATCGTCCGTGACGCGGTCGACGTTGCCTACTTTCGACAGGACGTGACGATCCTCGACCCCGGCATCGAGCCATCGCACCTTTTCGTCATCATCAAGGGTCATGTTTCGCAGTTCGATGCCGACGAACTGGTCGCAACCTTTGGGCCCAACGACTGCTTCGATGGCCGCTCGCTGGTGGCGGGCCGGGCCAGCAGCCGTTTCGTCGCTGCCGAGGAAGTGGTGGCCTACGAGGTCGCCAAGGCCGCCGTCAACGCGCTGATCGCGGGCAACGCAACCTTCGGTGCATTGCTGTTCTCGGATTTGTCGAAGAAGCTGGGCGCGCTCGCGCAGCGTCACAGCCAACGCGAGCTGCAGGCGCTCACGATGTCGAGAGTGGGTGAGGCTTTCCTGCGGCCCGCGCACGTCGTCGAGGGAGCGACTGGCATTGTCGACGTCGCGACGACGATGCATGCCCAACGCTCGAGCTGCGTGTTGGTGCGCGACGGTGCGCGGTTGGGGATCTTCACCAGCACCGGGCTGCAGCGCGCAATCCTCGACGGTCGGGCGCTGCAGACATTGCCGGTGCGCGAACTTGCCAACTTCGAGCTCGTGACCATTGCGCCCGAAGCGCAGCTGTTCGACGCGCTCGCGCTGATGATCCAGCACCAGGTACACCGTCTCGTCGTCGCCCAGGGCGAGCGGATCGTCGGTCTGCTCGAGCAGCTCGACCTGCTGAGTTTCCTGTCCAACCATTCGTACCTGATCACGGTGCAGGTCGTGCAGGCGCGGGATCTCGCTGCCCTACGCGAGCAGGCGGAGAAGATCACCCGTTTCGTCGCCTTGCTGTACCGCGGCGGCACGCGGGTCGGCCAGATGGGCAAGCTCGTGCAGGCACTCAACGCGAAGCTGTTCGAGCGAACCTGGCAGCTCGTCGCACCGACCGAATTGGTGGCCAACAGCTGCCTCTTCGTGATGGGTAGCGAAGGGCGCGGTGAACAGCTGTTGAAGACCGATCAGGACAACGGGCTGATCTTGCGCGACGGGACGGCCGTCGGTGAGGCGACTGTGGCTGAAGCGTGCAGCCTCTTTTCAGCTGCCTTGCGCGATTTCGGCTACCCGGACTGCCCGGGGGGGATCATGGTCAGCAACCGAGCGTGGCGCCGCAGCGCGAGCGAATTCAAGGAAGTTATTCGTCACTGGCTGCTGCGGCCCGACCCGGAGGGTCTGATGGCGCTGGCGATCTTCATCGACGCCCACGCGGTGGCTGGCGACGCAGCGTTGCTGACCGATGTCCGGAGCGAGGTCGATCGGCTCGTTTCTGCCGACGATTCATTGCTCGGCCGCTTCGCTGCGGCGATCGACTCATTTCCTGATGCGACTAGCGGTTGGTGGAACGGGCTGCGAAACGCCGGCCAACACGGCAAGACCGTCCTCGATCTAAAAAAGGCGGGCATCTTCCCGATCGTGCATGGCGTGCGCAGCCTCGCGCTGCGCGACCATGTGCAGGAAACCGCCACCACGGCGCGGCTTGATTCGCTAGTGAGCCGCGGGCGTCTGTCTGCCGAACTCGCGATCGACCTCGTCGACAGCCTTCACTTCTTGATGGGACTCAAGCTGAAGGCCGGCCTTGCAGAGCTCGACGCAGAGCTGCCGGTGACAGGTGCGATCCGAAGCGATCGCCTGGGTAGCCTCGATCGGGACCTGCTGAAGGATTCACTGGCCATCGTCAAGCGGTTCAAGACGCTGGTGCGCCACCAGTTTCTTCTCGATGCGGCGTAGCCGAGGTCTGTTCGGACGCGCGTTCGGCGCGCTTCGGCGCGGCTGGATGCTGCACCACCTCGTCGACCCCCATTTCTCGTTCATGTACAACGAAGCGCCGGACGGAGAGTGGGTCACTCTGGATTGCGAGACCACTGGACTGAATGTACGCAGTGACAGGATCGTCTCGATCGGCGCAATTCGTATCGTCGGCAATCGTCTGCTAACGAGTCAGCGCCTCGAACTGCTCGTGCGGTCCGAACGCCCGATGAAAGCTGACAGTGTGCGCGTGCACCGCCTGAGAGAAAGCGAGGTAGCGCGCGGGCTGGATTCCGGCCAGGCGATGCGTCAGCTCTTGGACTTCATAGGCAGCCGTCCCCTCGTTGGATATTTCCTCGAGTTCGACGTTGCGATGCTCAATCGCGAGATCTGGCCAATGCTCGGTGTGCGGCTGCCGCAGCCGAAGATCGAGGTGTCGTCGATGTACTACGACTTCAAGAACCGCCAGTTGCCCGCGCACCTGCGAGGCGGCGACATCAACTTGGGCTTCGCCACGATGATGACGGACTTGGGTCTGCCGCTGCGCGAGGCGCACGATGCGATAAATGACGCGGTCATGGCGGGACTTGCCTTTATCAAATTAAGGGAGTTGTTGGAGACTTCCTGAGGACGTAGTCTCCGCTGGCCCATCACCGGATTGTTGCGACAGAACCCCTGTTTAAGCCGTTCTGAAGCGACAGAGGGGAATGCCTACTTATGCGTACTGCTCGCAGCCCACTGACCCAGCATCGTCAAGAGCTTCAAGTTCACGCAAGCTCAGCACCTCTGGCTAGCTCCCCCAGGACGCTGCCAAGGCCCTTTATCTCTGAGCTTCCCTTTTCGAGGGCGGGCGCCAACGCACAGTTCCGGCAGGCCTTGAGCTTCCTCGAAAGCCCGCCCTACGAATGCGGTTTTCGCAGCAGCAGCCCGATGCGTTCACCGAGCAGCCGAGTGTCGCAAGGCTTCGGCAAAAACATGTCGTAGTCAGAAAAGCCAGCGCGCACGTCTGACTCTGGCATGCTGGTGTACATCGCGATCATCGCAGCGGCTGTGCGGGGATCGGCGCGTAGGGCGCGGGCCACCTCTATGCCGTCCATGCCTGGCATTTGCACGTCCAGGATCACAGCGTCGAAATCTTCTTGCTGTACGGCGTCGAGCGCGGCGTTCAACGCCTCGCCAAGCACGTCCATGCCAGCAGCTCGGAACACCCCGGGGTCCAGCCCGACGAGGCATAGCGTCCTCAAAGCGTGTACCCCGCTCGACCGGCTTGGGGTCCGCCCCTTCCTTGAACAAAGCCCGCATCAACCGATCGCACTTAAAGTGCGAGATCACCGAAGAAGGCCAGGCGGCGCGATAGCCGTGGCAAACCTACCTCCACGTGAGCGGCGAACCGCCTTGAGCGCCGTCCACAAACGCCTCGCAGCCCTTCCCAATATTTCTCATGCCAATCTTCAGCGCTTCAGCGAATAAATCGACAATTAAGACGGACCATGCGCGACGCGTTTGCGCTATCAATCGGAGCGCGCTGGAAGGAGCGGAACCGACGGGCAATCGCGTCCTCATTGCCGCAAAGTGCTCGCGTTTTGTCAAGGAGTCACCAATGCCGGAGAGAAACTAGCCGCCTCCCGTAGGGAGCGCCCAACGCGACGATGAAGAAGGCGACGCCAAGGTTCCAGATCAGCACCATCGCGCTCGCGTCCAGACGGTGGAAGAGCATCATGGCTGACGCGCTCATCGCCGCCAAAACGAGGCTGCCTGCCAGCGTTGCTCGGCTCGCCGCTCCGAGCCCCGCCGCATGCCGCAACATCGCGAACATGACCGCCGACAACGGCAAGCTGGTCAGCAGAACCGTGGCGAAGCATCGCGCCGTCTCGCCGATCTGCATTCCACCTGGAACGATGTCGATCCAGTTCGTCACGCACCGTGACCGATGGTGCAGACCCAGAGTATCAATGTGGGAACCGGGAGCAGGCCTCGGAGATCGAGGCGCTGCTGGACCGGGCGGGGTTCGTGAAGTTCGCGTGGGGGCGGCCTGGAACTTCGTGCAGTTCGCCTACTTCGACGTGAAGCAGCAGGCCGCCCTTCGAAGCGGCTCGACTGAAGGCGAGCGGCGGTTATGGCGGCGGAGGCCAGGGCAGCGGCGCTGGGTGGCGAGAAAGTTCGTTTCCGGCGATGCCGGCCACTACTTTCGGGGGCAGCTCGACGCTCCCCGGCACAAACGACAGCCTCAAGCGCATGCATAGCGTCATGTCCAAGCTCGAGGCGGTGCGCACAGGCAGGACACCGATGACCAAGGAGGTTGCTGCGGTGCTGCGAGACAACGACCTGTCGATCGAGGAATGCGTCGAAATGATGCAGTCGATGTTCGAGAATGCGCTCGGGCAAAGGGCGACCGCGCTCGCGGCAGCCATGGGTCAGGCCCTCAAAAGCGATGGCGCGACCGACTATGTCGAAGCGATCAAGGTCATGGCGGCGCAAAGGTCTCTTTAAGCACCCTGCCATAGCTACCGGTCCTCGCGAATAGCGGCGGATTTCCGTCTTCGCAACGGAGCCTGGCTAGGTACTCCCGCTCGCCGCGCGGCAAACAAACTTCGATCGCGGACTGCTTTGTTGAGCCGATCGGTGTTGCAGTGACCACTACAGGCAGACTGGGCGTCGAACAGGACCCCGTAGTGACCGCAGCTGCCAGCGTGACGGCACGAAGTAG
>JALYXU010000325.1 GCA_030946925.1 Pseudomonadota bacterium | reverse complement strand
TGCCGTATAATACGATTCATGCGCACCGTCGCCGAGACGCCGGTCTTCCTTCGTTATGCCAACGAAGTCTGGTCGGACGCCGAGCACCAGGGGTTTATTAACTTCATCGCGTTGAACCCCGAGGCAGGCAGCGTTGTCCGCGGCAGTGGCGGTTGCCGAAAGGTGCGCTGGTCGCGCACTGGCACTGGTAAGCAGGGTGGCGCCCGCATCGTGTACTTTTTGGCCCCAGATGGCACGGTCTGGCTTCTTATCGTCTATACCAAGGCCAAGTTCGACAACCTGCCAACATCCTTCATTGCAAAGTTGAAACAGGGAGTCCAAGATGCCCTCTGAACTCAAGAAGTTCCAAGATGACCTGCTTGAATCCGTCGAGCAAATGCGGCGTGGCCAAGCGGCGCGGGTCAACAAGGTAAGGTTGTCCGCGGTAGCCGAAGCGCGGGCGAGCGTAGGCCTTTCGCAGCAAGAGTTCGCAGTGCTCTTGGGGGTATCAGCGCGAACGCTGCAAGACTGGGAGCAAGGTCGCCGAGAGCCTACTGGAGCAGCACGTACGCTGCTCAAAGTCGCTGTGAAGCATCCGAAAGTCCTTCGCGAACTTCAAGCGTGACGCGACTAACGTTCGACATGGACGTGCCCTCCCTCAACTAGCTGGAACCGGACACGCGTGTCCGACAGCTAGTTAAGAAGCCGACTCGGATCGCCGTCAAGCTTGGCCAAGGCGCTGCGGGTGGCGCGCACCGTGAGCGCTTCGTCCTGCGCCGGCACAAGCAAGCCCGCTTGCAGGAATGCGGCGAGCCGATGCTGCTGAAACAGGACACCGCGGCCCTGCGGCGACACGAACAGGGTGAGCTGGCGGCGCATGCCCTGCCAGGCCAGCTGCACCGCATCGTTGCGATTGCGGTAGTCGAGCATGTACCAGCTGCCGACCTGCAGCTCGCGGGCCCACGACAGCATCGCCGGCGTCGGCATCGAGCCGCCTTCGCCCACCACTTCGAGCTCCGAGCTCTCGTGCCCGGACAGGTCCATCACGAGCGACTCGTCGATGTCGACCTGCTCGGCTTCGGGGAGAAGCTCCTCGAGCGTCTCGAGCCGCGCCGTCAGCTCCTCGAGACGCTCGTGCGAGATCGCTGCCGCCTTGGCGGTGAAGGCCGCGGCGAGCGAGTTGTTGAGACGCTGGATGTGCTCGTCCTGCTTCGGCACCGGGATGCCGGCGTCGTCCATCCCCTCGCGCAGGGTCTTCAGCAACGGCGGCAGGCGCCGGATCACTTCGGCGCGTTCGGCGCGCGAGACCTTGGCGCTCGCCGACCAGATCAGATCGGCGGCGGCGCGCTTCATCTCCTTGGTCGCGTCTTCGGAGCTGCCGGCCTTGATCGCCGTGGTTGCCAGCACGTCGGCCCAGACATGGAACAGGAACTCGCGAACGCCCTCCTGAACCGGCACGTCGTTGAGCATCTTGCGCAGCTCGATCGTGTACTGGATGGCCATGGTCTCGCGCTGCTCGACCTGATGCGCCAGCGAGACGCCTTTCTTCGACGCCTCGTTCTCGTTCTTGAAATAGTGCTCGAGGAATTTCTCGAACTCGCTGAGCACGGTCTGGAAGACGCGCCGGCCGGTGTCGGGGTAGGCCTCGACGACCTGGACCACGCGCTTGATCTCCTTTTCGAGCAGATCGCCGACGGCGCGGCTGCTGGAGTCGAAGCCCATCACGCAGGCGCCCATGCGGTCGATCAGGCGACGCGCCGGGTGCTCGACGGTGGCGAAGAAATCGGGTTCGGTCACCGCCACGCGCAGCACCGGCATCTGCAACCGGGCGAACCAGACCCGCACCGTCGCCGGGATCGCGTCCTCCATCAGGATGCTCTGGAACAGCAGGGCGACGATCTCGATGGTGGCGCGCTCGACCGGGGTCGCCGCTGCGGCCTTGAGCGCCTGCTTGCGCTGGTTGAGCTCTTCGAGCAGCTGCGGCGTGCCGACCGGCTGCGCGCCGTTGCCGGCGACCCCTGCGGACGCCGTGCCCAGACGCCGCACGACCCCTTCCTGAGCCTCGGCGATTGCCGCATGGAGCCGCGGCGAGGCCACCGCGACCCCTCCGGCATGCGAGGTGTCGGCGAAGTCCGGCAGCTGCCGGCCGACGAGCCGGTTCAGGCGCCCCAGCACCTCCGACTGATCGTTGTGCCGCGCCAGGCCCGCGGCGCGGGTCATCATGCGGGTCTCTTCGTGGACCTCGTGCGCGTCCTTCGGCGCCTTCATGACAGAGGACTGGAAGTCGGACGCACCGCTTTGCGCCATGCCGGTGGGCGTGCC
>JALYXU010000315.1 GCA_030946925.1 Pseudomonadota bacterium | reverse complement strand
CCGACGTCCACTTGGAGACGAACTCGTCATTGCAGGCGAGCTTGCCTCGGATATCGACTCGCCGCTCTCCCTCGCTCCAAAGCAGCACGCACCGGGCGCGGCGCGCAAGAGCGGCATTGCCGTGACGTTTGCGCATCACGGCGTCCAACTCCCCACGCTGCTCACTCGTCAACATCGTTCTTTGCATACCTCACTATCTGAGGACCGCATCGGATTTCAATGGTTCAGTGGACTAAGTAGCGCGGATGGCGCGGTCGGTCACGTCGACGATGGACGTCCCGTTGTCCTCCAGCCTGCCGCTCAGCGCGTCCAGCGATCGCCATGCCTCTGGTTAATGGGCAGATAGGCCGTTCGTGCCTGCAGGTCGCTATGGCCGACGAGGCGCATGTTGAGCACCTCGGCTTCGGCGCTGCACGGCCTCTGGGTCACGCTCGCGAGCGGCGCCGAAGCGAAAGACAAAGCTGCCTAGAACTAAACCAGACTGCCGTGCCATTGAGCTGTCTCCCTCGAGATCAGCGCACGGTAGTGGGCGCATGCAAGTGTCAAGGATCGTGGGGCAGCGCAATCGCCGTGAGCAGACGCACGCCTCGATCATAACGAGGCTCCGGAGAATCACGCCGTCGTTGGCCGCGGACGCTCCCTCGCTCCTTGTCATAGGCCCTCCGGGTGGTGGCCAGCCCAGAAGAGAGCCCCCGGCTTTAGCCATAGGGGGTAGTCGTACTTTTCGCGCAGATGGACACGCCGGACGTCGAGACGCTCAATGAAAACAAGAAGTTGCGCGAAGTTGCGCGCGGCACAGTGTGGTGAACTGCAAGCGCTTATCGTGCAACGGATTTTCGCGCCGAAGCGCACCAAATTACATAAAAAATACGACCACCCCGTCTTGAAAGGAGAAGTCCACCGACCACACCCAGCGCAGGTTTGCGTAGCACTACAACAGTGATGACGAAACCGGTCAGACCAGCATCTCGGGATCCTGCTTTTCGTGCCGGCTGAGCAATCGAGCCGCCAATCTGCTGAGGACGAGATGCGCGAATCTCATCGAGGGCGGGCATGCGAAGGCTGCCCTCCAAGCAAGCCGGATACATGCGTGCAGACCACTTCCCATCATCGAGTACAGCTTGCAAAAGGCGTCGGGTCCATACATGCACGAAAAGTACGCACGCCGGGGCAGGAGCGATTTTCTAAGTAGTTGTCGGGTCAGGAGTTTTGCGAGCAGAGCGCATCGATCTGCACGGTACGACTACCCCGGCGAAGCTCGCTCGCGTGAATTGCTATATCGCCGCCGTCCGTTCCGGCGGCGTGCCGATCCTGGCCCAGAGGCAGATCGCCGATGGCGTTCCGCCGGGTGGCTACTAGGCCCGGCCGACGTTGTTGGGTCCGCCGAGACTCTCGTTGCGGACCCGGGTGTGAAACACGACATCGGGGATACGGGACGGCGTCACCGCTGCGCTCCATCGCTTATCACCAGTTCGGCCTTCAGCTCAAGCGCGCGTGGTCGTCTTGACGTCGACGCTGGCCTTGATGGCGTTCGAGTACGGGCAGATCCCGTGTGTCGTCTCGACCAGCTGGTCGGCTTCCGCCGCCGCCAGGCCGGGCAGGTACACGTCGAGCTCAGCGGTGATGCCGAAACCGCCTTCCGATCGCGGTCCGATGCCGACCGTCGCCGTGACGGTCGTGCCTTCCGGGATCTTGACCTTGGTCTGCGAGGAGGCGACCCTCATCGCGCCCAGGAAGCAGGCGGAATAGCCCAGGGCGAACAGCTTCTCCGGATTGGCGCCGTCGCCCCCAGGGCCGCCCAGTTCCTTCGGAACCGTGAGCTGCAGCGACATCGTGCCGTCGGCCAGGGCCGTCTGGCCGTCACGACCGCCGCCGCTCGCGGTCGCGGTCGTCTTGTACTTTGCATCCACTGACATGGTGTGATTTCTCTTCTGTTGGGTGAAAAGGGGAAGGTGGATCGGACGGTCGCTGCGTTCACGCGGCCGGCGCCAGGTCGAATCGGTCGAGATTCATCACCTTGGTCCAGGCAGCGCTGAAGTCGCGCACGAACTTTTGCTGCCCGCTCGACGTGGCATAGACCTCCGCCAGCGCGCGCAACACCGAATGGGAGCCGAACACCAGATCGACGCGCGTGCCGGTCCACTTAATCTCGCCGGTCTTGCGATCGCGGCCTTCGAACTCGTGGGTGGCGTCCGAGGTCGCCTTCCACTCGATGCCCATGTCGAGCAGGTTGACGAAAAAGTCGTTCGTCAGCTGGCCCGGCCGGGACGAGAAGACGCCGTGCTTCGAGCCATCCGCGGTGACGCCAAGCGCGCGCAGGCCGCCGACGAGCACCGTCATCTCCGGCGCGGTCAAGGTCAGCATCTGGGCCCGGTCGATCAGCAGTGCCTCGGGCGGCACGGCAAAGCGCGCCTTCGCATAGTTGCGGAAACCGTCGGCGTACGGTTCGAGTGAGGTGAAGGATTCGACATCGGTCTGCTCCTGCGACGCATCGGCGCGGCCCGGTGCGAAGGCGACCTTCGCTTCGGCGCCGGCCTGCCGAGCTGCCTCCTCGATGGCGGCCCCGCCGCCGAGCACGATCAGGTCGGCCAGCGAGATCTGCTTGCCGCCGCCGTTGAACTCGGCCTGGATGCCTGCGAGCGTCTGCAATACGTTCGCCAACTCGGCCGGCTGGTTCACCGCCCAGTCCTTCTGCGGCGTCAGCCGGATGCGGCCGCCGTTGGCACCACCGCGCTTGTCGCCGCCCCGGAACGTCGAGGCCGACGCCCAGGCCGTCGACACGAGCTGCGCGACCGACAGGCCCGATGCGAGCACCTTCGCCTTCAGCGCGGCGATGTCCTGCGCGTCGACCGGAGGGTGATCCACCGTCGGCAGCGGGTCCTGCCAGATCAGTTCCTCTGCCGGGACTTCCGGGCCCAGATAGCGCGACTTCGGGCCCATGTCGCGATGGGTCAGCTTGAACCAGGCCCGGGCGAAGGCGTCGGCGAACTGGTCCGGGTTGTCCTTGAAGCGCCGCGAGATTTTTTCGTAGGCCGGATCGAAGCGCAGCGAAAGGTCGGTCGTGAGCATCGTCGGCACGAGCTTCTTCGACGGGTCGTGCGCATGCGGGATCGAGGCCTCTGCACCCTTGGCCACCCATTGCTGGGCGCCGGCCGGGCTCTTGCTCAGCTCCCATTCGAAGCCGAACAGGTTCTCGAAGTAGTCGTTGCTCCACTGCACCGGCGTGCGGGTCCAGGTCACTTCAAGTCCGCTCGTGATCGTGTCGGCGCCCTCGCCGGCGCCGAACCGGTTGTGCCAGCCGAAGCCCTGCGCGTCGATCTCGGCCGCCTCGGGCTCCACGCCGACGTTCTCCGCCGAGGCCGCGCCGTGCGTCTTGCCGAAGGTGTGCCCGCCGGCGATCAGCGCGACGGTTTCCTCGTCGTTCATCGCCATGCGGCCGAATGTGTCGCGAATGTCGTGCGCGGAGGCGATCGGATCGGGGCGGCCGTCCGGACCTTCCGGGTTGACGTAGATCAGGCCCATCTGCACGTTGGCCAGCGGATTTTCGAGGTCACGCGAATGCACCACCTCGCTGTCGTCGTCCTTGTCGATCACGCCGTGATCACCGTCCTTTGCGACGCCGGGCGATCCCTTCGAGTAACGGGAGTCGCTGCCAAGCCACTTCGTCTCGCGACCCCAGTAGACGTCCTGGTCGGGTTCCCAGACATCGGCGCGTCCGCCGGCGAAGCCGAAGGTCTTGAAGCCCATCGTCTCGAGCGCGACGTTGCCGGTCAAGATGATCATGTCGGCCCACGAAATCTTGTCGCCGTACTTCTGCTTGATCGGCCACAGCAGGCGACGCGCCTTGTCCAGGCTCACGTTGTCCGGCCAGCTGTTGAGCGGTGCAAAGCGCTGCTGCCCGCGTCCGGCACCACCGCGGCCGTCGCCGATGCGGTACGTGCCGGCGCTGTGCCAGGCCATGCGGACGAACAGCCCGCCGTAGTGGCCGAAGTCGGCCGGCCACCAGTCCTGCGAATCCGTCATGAGTGCGGCAAGGTCTTTCTTCACCGCCGCCAGATCAAGGCTCTTGAACGCCTCGGCGTAGTTGAAGTCCGGATCCATCGGATCGGACCTGGACGAATGCTGGCTCAGCAGGTCCACCCGTAGCTGGTTGGGCCACCAGTCGCGGTTTGTCGTGCCAGCCCCGGTGGCCTGGCTGAACGGGCACTTGGCTTCGGTTCGGTCGTTGCTCATTGAGATCTCTTGCTGTTACGTTGTGGAGATGGATTAAAAGTCGCTGGGCCGGAGCGTGGAGTCATGGCCCTGGCCACACTCGGCTTCTGGTGCCTGCATCAAGCCCAGAAGGTTGCTC
>JALYXU010000309.1 GCA_030946925.1 Pseudomonadota bacterium | reverse complement strand
GCGCTGCCCGCCGCCGAGCCCGCAGCGCCGCCGGTGGCGCCGGCCAGGCCCTGACCCAGCTGGTTCGCCATGACCTGCCCCAGCGCAACGCCGGCACCGAGACCGACCGCACTGCCGACGATGCCGCCACCGCCGCCGTCGGCAGCGCCGGCTGCCAGCGCGGGAATCGATTGCGCGGTCTGGTACTGCATGAACTTGCCCATGTCGCCGACCATGCCCATGCCGATCTTCTGGTCGAGGATCTTCTGCAGCTCGTCGGGCAGCGAGATGTTCTGCATCGTCACCGTCTCGAGCTTCAGGCCGAGCTTCTCGAACGACGGTGCGGTCGCGGTCTGCAGCGCCGCGGCGAACTCCACCTGGTTGGCGGCGAGGTCGAGAAACGGCGTGCCGCTGGCGCCGACCGCATCGGAAATGTTCTGCAGCATCAGGCCGCGCAGCTGGCCGTCGAGATCGGCGACGGTGTAGCGCTCGCGCGTTCCCGAGATCTCGTTGTAGAAAAGCCGCGGATCGGCGATGCGAAAGGCGTAGTTGCCGAAGGCGCGCAACCGCACTGCGCCAAAGTCCTTGTCGCGGATCGTCACCGGCTGGCTGGTGCCCCAGCGCTGGTCGATCTGCTGCCGCGTGCTGAAGAAATAGACGTCGCTCTTGAACGGGCTGCGGAACGCCTTGTCCCAGTTCTGCAGGTAGGTGAGGATCGGCAGCGTCGCCGTCGTCAGGGTGTAGCGGCCGGGGCCGAACACGTCGGCGATCTTGCCTTCGTTGACGAACACGGCCATCTGCGATTCGCGCACCGTGAGGGAACCGCCGTTCTGAATCTCCCGGTCTTCCATCGGGAACCGCCACGCCAAGACCCCATCGCCATCTTCGGTCCACTCGATGATGTCGATGAACTGTTTCTTGATGAAATCCATCAGCGCCATGGAGCGTTTCTCCCTACGTGACCCGACGATTCGGGTGCGGCGAATAATACGCCGGCCCTTTCGAAATCAATCCCCAGGACGGGTGTCCGCCATGAACGAATCGACGCCGCTGAAGCTGGCCGTGATCGGTGCCGGCCCGGTCGGCCTGGCCCTGGCGCTGCATGCCGCAAAGGCATTGCCCGAGGCTCTCGTCACGCTGTTCGACGCGCGCCCTGTCGACAAGGACGTGGCGGCCGACCCGCGCACCATCGCCGTCTCGCTCGGCAGCATTCAGCTTCTGGAGCGGCTCGGTGCCTGGCGTGCCGAGGCCGCGCAGCCGATTGCCGAAGTCCACGTCTCGCAGCACGCGCCGTCGCTGCTGGCCGCGTTCGCCGGGCCTCTTGGCGAGGCCGAGCTGACGATCCGGGCCAGCGACGAAGCGGTGCCGATGCTCGGTGCGGTCCTCGGCTACGGCAGCGTCGTCGCGCCGCTGCAGCAGGTCTGGCTCGACGCCGAGCAGCGTGAGCCGAAGCGATTGACGAGCCGCTTCGGTACCGCCGTGACGGCGTTGAAGAACATGGTCGGCGGTGTCGAGGTCGATGCCGGGATCGTCGAGCGCTTCGACCTCGCCGTGGTTGCCGAAGGCGGGGTCTTCGCGGCCGCCGCGAGCAAGGTGCTGGTTGCCGGGGAGCGCAGTCCGGCGCTTCGTCACGACTACCGGCAGACGGCTTGGGTCGGCACGGTGAGCTTCAAGGCAGCCGACGACAACGACCAGGCGGCTCGCAACCAGGGCGTCGCCTACGAGCGCTTCACGCGACATGGACCGGTGGCCTTGCTGCCGCTGAAGGACGGTCGGGCCGGCCTGGTCTGGTGCACCGACAGCGCCGACGACCTGGTGCGTGACCTCGACGACCAGCAACGCGTCACCGTCCTCAACACGCTGTTCCATGCCTCGACGCCACGGATCGCCTCGGTCTCGGCACTGAAGAGCTTCCCGCTCGGGCTGAGCGCAGAACGGACGCTCACCGATGGCCGGACCGTGCGGATCGGCAATGCCGCGCAGACGCTGCATCCGGTCGCCGGCCAGGGCCTCAACCTCGGCATGCGCGACGCGTTCGAGCTTGTCCGCTCGCTGGCGCGACACGCACCCGACATCGACGTCGACGCCGTGCTGCGCAAGCTCGAATGGCAACGTGCGCCGGATCGCTGGGCAATGATCGCTGCCACCGATTTCCTGGCCCGCAGCTTCACCTGGGTGCTGCCCGGCGCCGGCGCAGTACGCGGCCTCGGCATCGCGGCGCTGCAAGCGCTCGGGCCCGTCAAGTCGGCGATCGCCCGGCAGATGATGTTCGGCTCCCGCTGACACCGCTCCGCGCATGAGCGACATCACCGATCTCGCCGCGCACGAACTGGCCGAGGCGATCCGCGCCCGCACCCTGTCGTGCCGCGACATCATGCAAG
The DNA here is from genome assembly GCA_030946925.1 of Pseudomonadota bacterium. Lineage (GTDB taxonomy): Bacteria > Pseudomonadota > Gammaproteobacteria > Burkholderiales > Burkholderiaceae_C > Schlegelella_A. The sequence continues at coordinate 36,258 of JALYXU010000309.1, read as the reverse complement.
CCTTCCTGGCTCGCATCGACGTTGTCAATCCGCACGTCAACGCGATCGTCAGCCGGCGCGACAGCGATGCGCTGCTCGTCGAAGCCGCGATGCGCGACGCGACGCTGGCGCGGACCAGCGAGCGCCGTGCCGATCGGCCATTCCTGTTCGGACTGCCGCAGGCGATCAAGGACGTGGCGCCGACGGCCGGGCTGACGACGACGTTCGGCTCGCCCCTGCTCCGCCACAACGTTCCGGCCGAGGACGGCCTGATGGCCGCACGGATGCGGGCGGCCGGCTGCATCCTCATCGGCAAGACCAACACCCCGGAATTCGGGCTCGGCTCGCACACCTTCAACGAGGTCTTCGGCGCGACCCGGAACGCCTACGACCCCAGCAAGTCGGCCGGCGGCAGCAGCGGCGGCGCCGCGGTCGCCCTGGCCACGCGCATGTTGCCGGTGGCCGACGGCAGCGACTCGATGGGCAGCCTTCGCAACCCGGCCGCCTGGAACAACGTGTTCGGCTTTCGGCCGAGCCAGGGCCGGGTGCCGTCGCTGCCGGCGCAGGACGTCTGGGTCACGCAGTTCGCCACCGAAGGGCCGATGGCGCGCAACGTCCGCGACCTGGCTCTCCTGCTCGATGTGCAGGCCGGCGGCGACGACGCCGCGCCGCTGTCGCTGGCCAGCGAGGCCTCGTTCGCGGCCCGTCTCGAGACCAGCCCCGGGGTCTCCGCGCGCGCCGCGCCGCTGCGGCTCGGCTGGCTCGGCGACCTGCAGGGCTATCTCGCCATCGAGCCGGGCTTGCTCGAGAGCTGCGAAGGCGCGCTGGCGCGGCTGGCCGGAATCGGCGTCGAGGTCGAGCCGCTCGGGCTCGGCTTCGCGCCGGAGCGGATCTGGGACGCCTGGGTCGGCCTGCGCCACTGGCTGGTGCACAGCCGCCTGTCCCCGTTCATGGCGCGACCCGAGAACCGTGCGTCGATCAAGCCCGAGGCGCTTTGGGAACACGACCAGGGAGCGTTGCTGACGGCGGCGCAGGTCATGGCCGCGAGCGTCGAGCGGACCACGTTCTATCGCCACGTGCTCGGTCTGTTCGAGCGCTTCGATGTCCTGGCGCTGCCGGCGACGCAGGTCTGGCCGTTCCCGGTCGAGCAGCGCTGGCCAAGGCAGATCGGTGGTCGGGCCATGGACACGTATCACCGCTGGATGGAGGTTGTCGTCATCGCCACATTCGCCGGCCTGCCTGCGGTCAGCGTGCCCGCCGGATTCTCGAGGTCGGGCTTGCCGGCGGGCCTGCAGCTGATCGGCAAGCCTCGCGGCGACCTCGCGCTGCTGCGGCTGGCCCTCGCCTACGAGCAGGCTTCAGCCGCGGTGATCTCGATCCGACCCCCGCGTTGACGGGGGGCGCCCGGCCGAGCCTAATTCCCTGGTCGGCGGTCGGGGACTGCGGTGCGTTATATCGGACCTGGCCCGCGTCGCGCGGCCATTCCCAACAACGGAAACCGTCATGAAACTCAGCCTCAAACCCGTTCTCGGCATCGCCGCCCTGGTGTTCGCCGCCCAGGCCTCGGCGCAGATCACGTTCTACGAAGGCGAGGGCTTTCGCGGCCGGGCCTTTGCCACTTCCAGGCCGGTCGGCGACTTCGTGCGCGTCGGCTTCAACGACCGGGCCGCCTCGGTCATCGTCGACAGCGGCCGCTGGGAAGCCTGCGAAGACGTCCGCTTCCAGGGCCGTTGCGTGATCCTGCGCAAGGGCAGCTACGACTCGCTCCGCGGCATGAACATGGAGAACCGGATCTCGTCGGTGCGCCTCGTCGACGACCGGCGCCAATACGACAACGAAGCGCCGCAACCGCTTGCCGCACCGACCTACGACTATCGGCAGCGCCCGAACGAACGCTTGCTGGAGGCGCCGGTCACTTCGGTGCATGCGGTCGTCGGCACGCCCGAGCAACGCTGCTGGGTCGAACGCCAGCAAGTCAACGAGCCAAGCCGCGGCGATCTGAACATTCCGGGCGCGGTGATCGGCGGCGTCCTCGGCGGCATCCTGGGCCACCAGATCGGCGGCGGCAGAGGCCGCGACGTCTCGACGGTCGGCGGCGTGGTCGGCGGCGCGGCGCTCGGCGCCAACGTCGGCAGGAACGATTCGTCGAGCGGCAGCCGTGATGTCAAGCGCTGCGAGACGGCAGCCAGCGGCGCCCCGGAGTACTGGGACGTGACCTACGACTTCCGTGGCGTCGAGCACCGGGTGCAGATGACGACGCCGCCAGGGCGGACGATCGCCGTCAACCGCAACGGCGAGCCGCGGCTGTAGTCGCGGCGGGATCGTGGGTCGGCAGGCGCCTTCTGCCGACCTATGATCCGCGCCTCGACAACAGCGAGCTCGCCATGACGTTTCGACGCACTCTGAAAGCGGCCGCCATCACGCTGCTGGCCGCGGCCTCCGGCACGGCCATGGCAGCGAAGACGCTCGTCTACTGCTCCGAGGGCAGCCCGGAAGGCTTCAACCCGCAGTTCTTCACCACCGGCACCACGGCAGACGCGTCGTCGGTGCCGATCTACAACCGGCTGGTCGAGTTCGAGACCGGCACGACCAACATCGTCCCGGGGCTCGCCGAGAGCTGGACCGCCGCCGCCGACGGGTTGAGCTACACCTTCAAGCTGCGCCGCGGCGTCAAGTTCCACGGCAACGCGAAATTCACGCCGACGCGTGACTTCAACGCCGACGACGTGCTGTTCTCGTACAACCGGATGGCCGATCCGGGCCATCCGTTCGCCAAGGTGACGCCGGGCCAGACCTACTCGTACTTCGAAGACATGGGCATGAAGGACATCGTCGAGAAGGTCGAGAAGCTCGACCCGATGACGGTGCGCTTCGTGCTGAAGAAGCCCGAGGCGCCGTTCATGGCAGACATGGCGATGGACTTCGCCTCGATCCTCTCGGCCGAGTACGCCGACAAGATGATGGCTGCGAAGACGCCGGAGGTCATCGACCGCGAGCCGATCGGCACCGGCCCGTTCCAGTTCGTCTCCTACCAAAAGGACGCGGTGATCCGCTACAAGGCCTTCGATGCGCACTGGGCCGGCCGGCCGAAGATCGACAACCTCGTCTACGCCATCACCACCGACGCCTCGGTGCGCTTCGCCAAGCTGAAGACCGGCGAGTGCCATGTGATGGCGTTCCCGAAGCCGGCCGACGTCGCGCTGATGAAGAACGATCCGACCATCACCCTGGTCCAGCAGAACGGCCTCAACGTCGGCTACGTCGCCTTCAACGTCGAGAAGAAGCCCTTCGACTCGAAGCTCGTGCGCCAGGCCCTCAACCTCGCGGTGAACAAGAAGGCGATCCTCGACGCGGTGTTCCAGGGGGCGGGCCAGGTCGCCAAGAACCCGATCCCGCCGACGCTCTGGTCGTACAACGACAAGGTCGTCGACTACGGGTACGACCCGGTCAAGGCCAAGGCCATGCTGACCCAGGCGGGCCTGGGCAACGGCGTCGACGTCGACCTCTGGTATCTGCCCGTGACGCGTCCCTACAACCCGGACGGCAAGCGCATGGCCGAGCTGATCCAGGCCGATTGGGAGAAGGTCGGCGTCCACGCCAAGCTCGTCACCTTCGAGTGGGGCGAGTACCGCAAGCGCAGCAAGGTCGGCGAGCAGCAATCGATCATGTATGGCTGGTCGGGCGACAACGGCGACCCCGACAACTTCTTCACGCCGCTGCTCGGCTGCGCCGCGGTCAAGGGCGGCGGCAACGTCGCGCGCTGGTGCAACAAGGACTTCGAGAGCCTGATCCAGATGGGCAAGCTGGCGACCCGGCAGGCCGACCGCGCCGGCTTCTACGCCAAGGCGCAGCAGATCGCGCACGACGAGGCGCCGTGGCTGACGATCGCCCATTCGGTCCGCTTCGATCCGGTCCGAAAGGAAGTGACCGGCTACAAGATGGACGCGACGGCGCACCACTACTTCAACAAGGTCGACCTCACCGGCCAGTGACCTTCTCCCTCTCCCGTCCGCGGGAGAGGGGCCGGGGTGAAGGTCCTGCCGCGCCATGTTCGCCTTCGTCTTCAAGCGTCTCGCCCTGGTCGTGCCGACCTTTCTCGGCATCACGCTGCTCGTCTTCTCGCTGATCCGGCTGATCCCCGGCGATCCGGTCGAAGCGCTCTCCGGCGAGCGCGGCATGACCGAGGAGCGCTACCACCGGCTGATCCACGAGTTCGGCCTCGACCGGCCGCTGCCGGTGCAGTACGGCGACTACGTGTGGAAGGCGCTGCACGGCGACCTCGGGATCTCGGCGATCACGCACGAGCCGGTCTTCGCCGAGTTCATGGACCGGTTCCCGGCGACGGTCGAGCTCTCGGTCGTGGCAATGCTGTTCGCGCTCTGTCTGGGCATTCCTGCCGGCATCGTCGCCGCCGTCAAGCGCAACACGGCCTGGGACTACGCGGTGATGGGCGCCTCGCTCACCGGCTACTCGATGCCGATCTTCTGGTGGGGCCTGCTCCTGATCCTGACCTTCTCGGTCGGCCTCGGCTGGACCCCGGTCTCGGGCCGGCTGGCGATCCAGTACGACATCCCGCAGGTCACCGGCCTGATGCTGATCGACTCGCTGCTGTCGGCCGACAAGGGCGCGTTCCGCAGCGCCCTCTCGCACCTGATCCTGCCGGCGATCGCGCTCGGCACGATCCCGCTCGCGGTGATCGCGCGCATGACGCGCTCGTCGATGCTCGAGGTGCTGCGCGAGGACTACGTGCGGACGGCCCGGGCCAAGGGCGCGGGACGGATCCGCGTCGTCGCCGTGCACGCGTTGCGCAATGCCCTGATCCCGGTGCTGACGACGATCGGCCTGCAGGTCGGCACGCTGCTGGCGGGCGCCATCCTCACCGAGACGATCTTCGCCTGGCCCGGCATCGGCAAGTGGCTGGTCGAGGCGATCCACCGGCGTGACTACGCGGCGGTGCAGGGCGGCATCCTCTGCACCGCGACGATCATCATCGCCGTCAACCTGCTGGTCGACGTGATGTATGGCGTGATCAACCCGCGGATCCGTCATTCATGAGCGCCGTCGACGGCCCTCACCCCGGCTCTCTCCCGCAAGGGGGCGAGGGAGAAAGCCTTCGGCGCCTGCCCCCTCTCCCGCTGGCGGGAGAGGGCACGGGTGGGGGTCGCCGCGCACCGCCGTCGCCGGCCGCCGAGCTCTGGCGCGACTTTCGGCGCAACCGCGGCGCCGTGATCGGCCTGGTCGTGCTCGCGGTGCTGGTCTTCCTCGCACTCTTCGCCAACGTCGTCGCGCCCTACGACCCGAGCGAGCAGTTTCGCGACGCGACGCTGCGGCCGCCCTCGCTTGCGCCAATCGGCGGCCACGTCTTCCTGCTCGGCACCGATCCGGTCGGCCGCGACGTGCTGTCGCGCCTGATCCACGGCACCCGCCTCTCGTTGGTGATCGGCCTGGTCTCGGTCGGTCTCTCGCTTTCGCTCGGCGTGCTGCTCGGCCTTGTCGCGGGCTTCCATCGCGGCAAGCTCGCGGAGACGGTCGTCATGCGGCTGATGGACGTGATGCTGGCCTTGCCGAGCCTGCTGCTCGCGGTCGCCGTCGTCGCCGTGCTGGGGCCCGGCCTGGCCAACGCGATGTACGCGATCGCCATCGTCATGCTGCCGCATTTCGTGCGCCTGACGCGCGGCGCCGTGCTCGGCGAGCTGGCCAAGGACTACGTCGCGGCGTCGCGGCTGGCCGGGGCGGGCACCGTGCGCCTGATGTTCGACACCGTGCTGCCCAACTGCGCCGCGCCCCTCATCGTCCAGGCGACGCTCGGCTTCTCGTCGGCGATCCTCGATGCCGCCGCGCTCGGCTTCCTCGGCCTCGGCGCGCAACCGCCGACGCCCGAGTGGGGCTCGATGCTCGCCAGCGCGCTCGAATTCATCCAGAGCGCCTGGTGGGTCGTCACCTTGCCGGGGCTGGCGATCCTGGTCACCGTGCTCGCCTTCAACCTGACCGGCGACGGCCTGCGCGATGCGCTGGATCCGAGGCTGAAGAGGTAGGCGGTGCCGACCTCTCCAGCCTCGGCTCTGCCTGACAGGATGGCTCCCTTCCCGGCTTCGCTCCCTTCCCTCCGCGAGGGAAGGGCCGGCCCCGCCGGGGCCGCTTTCGGTCGCGGCCATTGCATCTGACCATGACGACATTGCTCGATGTCGAACGACTCTCGGTCGAATTCCCGGCAGCAGCCTCGACGCTGATCGCGGTCGACGGTGTCAGCTTTCGCGTCGACGCGGGCGAGGTCCTCGGCATCGTCGGCGAATCCGGCTCGGGCAAGAGCGTGACGGCACTCGCCGTCCTCGGCCTCGTCGATGCGCCGGGTCGGGTCGAGGCGGCGCGGCTCGCATTCGCCGGCCGCGACCTGCAGTCGATGCGCGACGCCGAGCGGCGAGCCCTCCTGGGTGCAGACATCGCCATGATCTTCCAGGACCCGATGACGAGCCTCAACCCCTCGTTCACGGTCGCCTTCCAGTTGATGGAGGCGATCGGCTTGCACGAGGGCGGCTCGCGCCAGGCGCGCCGCGCCCGGGCCCTGCAGCTGCTGAAGGACGTCGAGATCCCCGATCCGGAGCGTCGCCTCGGCGCCTATCCGCATCAGCTCTCGGGCGGCATGAGCCAGCGCGTCATGCTGGCGATGGCGATCGCCTGCAACCCGCGCCTGCTGATCGCCGACGAGCCGACCACCGCCCTCGACGTCACCGTGCAGGCGCAGATGCTGGCGCTGCTGCTGCGCCTGCAGCGCGAGCGCGGGATGGCGCTGGTCCTCATCACGCACGATCTCGGCGTCGTCGCCGAAGTGGCGCAGCGGGTCCTCGTGATGTATGCGGGACAGATCGTCGAGAGCGCTGCCGTGGCCGACCTGTTCGCGCGGCCGCGCCATCCCTACACCGAGGCCTTGCTGGCGTCGCTGCCGGAACGCAACGCCGGTCGGCGCCGCCTGGCGTCGCTGGCCGGCGTCGTCCCCGGCCCGTTCGATCGTCCGGCCGGCTGCCTGCTCGCGCCGCGCTGCCGCTACGAGCAGCCGCGCTGTCGGGCCGAGCGCCCGGCCCTGTACGAGGTCGGCACCCACCGGGTCCGCTGCTTCTTCCCGCTCGGCGCGGAGACCTCACTGTGAGCGACCAAGGCACGCCGGCGACGGTGCTCGAGACCGAGGCACTGTCGAAGCACTACGCCGTCTCGGCCGGGTTCCTCAGGGCCAAGGCCAGCGTCCGCGCGTTGGAGAGCGTGTCGCTGAGGCTTGCCGCGGGACGCACGCTCGCGGTGGTCGGCGAATCGGGCTGCGGCAAGAGCACGCTGGCACGGCAGATCGCGATGCTCGAGACGCCGAGCTCCGGCCGCGTGCGCATCGACGGCATCGACGTGCAAGAGGCGGCGCCGGCAACCCGGCGCGCACTCCGGCGCAGCGTGCAGATGGTCTTCCAGAATCCCTTCGCCAGCCTCAATCCGCGTAAGAAGATCGGCCAGGCGCTGGAGGAACCGCTTGCCATCAACACTGTTCTCGGCAGGGCCGAGCGCGAGGAGCGCGGCCGGGCGATGCTGGCCCGCGTCGGCCTGTCGCCGGAGCACTACCTGCGCTATCCGCACATGTTCTCGGGCGGGCAGCGCCAGCGGGTGGCGATCGCCCGGGCGCTGATGCTCGAGCCGCGCCTGGTCGTGGCCGACGAGCCGGTCTCGGCCCTCGACGTCTCGATCCAGGCGCAGGTGCTGAACTTGCTGATGGACCTGCAGGACGACACCGGCGTCGCCTACGTCTTCATCTCGCACAACCTGGCCGTGGTAGAGCTGATCGCCGACGAGGTGATCGTGATGTACCTCGGCCGCGTCATGGAGCGGGCGCCGAAGGCGGCGTTGTTCGCAGCGCCGCGCCATCCGTACACGCGGGCCCTGCTCGCCAGCACCCCGCGCGTCGACGCGGCTGGCGGCGAGGCGGCGCTCGCACGGGCCGCCCGAAGCGCGCTTTCCGGCGAGCTGCCGTCGCCGCTGGCGCCACCGTCCGGATGCGTTTTCAGAACGCGCTGCCCGTATGCGATCGGCCGCTGCGCCGAGGTCGTGCCGACGCTGGAACCCGAGGCCGCAGCACACGCCGCCGCCTGCATCAGACAGGCCGAGATCGGCTGACGCGGGGGTCCAGTCCAAGTCACGTCGGGCTGGCCGAGCCTGAAGCGGACCATGCAGAGCGCCGCTCAGGTCGGGCCGGGCGGCGCGTCGAGCCAGCCGCCGGTGAAGCCCGCAGCGCGCAAGCCGTCGACGAGATAACGGCACCGGCGCATCAGCCTCCAGACCATCTCGCTGCGGTGGTTCTCGATCATCAGCACGGTCGGGCCTTCGTTGATGCCGAAGTGGTAGGGCGAGACCCAACCGATGCCGTCGTCCTCGTGCTCGCGGAAGACCGGATTGATCGAGGCCTTGAAGCCGTACGGATTCTTCAGGTGGATGTGCAGGCCGCCCATTGCCTCCAGGGTCGGCGCGACGATCTCCGGCACGAACGGCAACGAGGCCGCGACCGCCCAGGGCGCGATCGTTCCGTCGTCGGGGCCGTACGGTGCGCCGCGCGCGACGTAGTCGAAGAAGACGCGCTCGACGCCGTCGATCGTCCTGACCTGGAAGCCCGGCCCATCGCTGGCCGTCACGCCCCAGCAGAACTCGCCGGCATGCTTGAAGCCGTTCGGGTTCTCGATCGCGTAGCGCTGTTGCACCAGGGTGGCGCGGCGGCTGTTCTCGAAGTAGTCGGAGTGGTGCTCGCGCATGAAGCGGTCGCGGATGCCGCGGAAGTCGCACCAGATGTGCGAGATCTGGTGCGTGAAAAGCGGCCCGGCATAGAGCAGGTGCTGGCCGTAGATCGTCTTCCACTCGTAGCTGCGGCACCAGGCTTCGTAGCAGGCCGGGCCGATTGGATGGGTCGGCGAGCCGAGGGCGAGCAGGTAGAGGATCAGGGCCTCGTCGTAGCCTTCCCATCGATAGGGCAGGAAGCCCGCCTCGGGCCGCCAGCCGTGACAGAGCGTCTCGCCGCCGGCCAGCATCCAGGTCCAGTCGACCCGCTCGTAGAGCGCGACGGCGAGACTGCGGATTTCCGCTTCCGCCGGGGCTGCGCCATCGAAGTAGCTGGCGGCGGCGAGAACCCCGGCGATCAGGATCGCGGTGTCGATGCTCGACAGCTCGCTCCGCCAGGCGCGGCGGCCCGTCTGCATGTCGAGGAAATGATAGTAAAAGCCCTTGTAGCCGGTCGCGTCGGCGGCTTCGCTCTGCTCGCTGGCGGCGAGAAAGCGGAGCATCGTCAAGGCCAGCTTTGCAGCCTCGTCGCGGCCGATGAAATGGCGGGCCACGCCGACCGGATAGATGGTGAGCGCCATGCCCATGGCGGCGATGCTGGCCGGCCAGCTCTCGCTGGTCTTGTCGAGGACCAGGCCGTTGCTGCGGTTGATCTCGTTGACGAAATAGCCGAACGAATGGCGCTGCATGCGCTCCAGCATGGCGTCGTGCGCGGGCTTCATCGGCAGGGGCCTGGGCTCATGACCGGCGAGTCTATCGGCGCTGCTGCCCGTCACGACTCTGAAACAATAGGCCGATGAACGCCGCTGCCGACCTGCAGGCCACCGTCGCCCACATGGGCGCAATGGCGCGGGCCGCGAGCCGGACCCTGGCGGCGTCGTCGCTGGCGGCCCGCAATGCGGCGCTGCGCGATCTGGCGGGCCGCCTGCGTTCGTGCGGCCCGCACCTGATGCAGGCCAACGCCGCCGACCTCGCCGCCGCCACCGCAGCCGGGCTGGCGTCGCCCCTGCTCGATCGGCTCGGGCTCGATGCCAAGGCCATCGCGACGATGGCCGAAGGCTGCGAGCAGATTGCGGCGATGCCCGATCCGATCGGCGAGATCGACGCCCTGCGCGAGCAGCCGAGCGGGATCCGGGTCGGCCGGATGCGGGTGCCGCTGGGTGTCTTCGCGATGATCTACGAGAGCCGCCCGAACGTCACCATCGAAGCTGCCGCGCTGGCCGTCAAGAGCGGCAATGCCTGCATCCTGCGTGGCGGCTCGGAGGCGCTTCGCTCGAACCTCGCGCTGGTCGAACTGGTCCGCGCATCGCTCGACACGGCCGGCCTGCCGAGCGATGCGGTGCAGCTGGTCGGCACCGTCGACCGCGCCGCGGTCGGCTTCCTGATCACGTCGGCGGAGAGCATCGATGTCGTGATCCCGCGCGGCGGCAAGGGCCTGATCGAGCGGATCGCGCGCGAGGCGACGGTCCCGGTGATCAAGCACCTCGACGGCAACTGCCACGTCTACGTCGACGCCGATGCCGACCTCGAGATGGCGCTGCGCATCGTCGACAACGCCAAGACGCAGAAGCTGAGCCCCTGCAATGCAGCCGAGTCGCTGCTGGTGCACGCTGCCGTCGCTGCCGCCTTCCTGCCGAAGATCGGCGCGGTGTTCGCCCGAAAGGGCATCGAGATGCGGGCCGACCCGGCGGCCCTGGCGCTGCTGCAAGGCCTCGGCGGCCGGCTCGTTTCCGCGACCGAGGCCGACTGGAGCGAGGAATATCTGGACGCCGTCATCAGTGTCAAGGTGGTCGACTCGCTCGACGCCGCGATCGAGCACGTCAACCGCTACGGCTCGCACCACACCGACGCCATCGTCACCGGCGGCCAGGGTGCGGCGACGCGTTTTCTGCGCGAGGTCGATTCGGCCAGCGTCATGGTCAACGCCTCGACCCGCTTCGCCGACGGTTTCGAATACGGCCTCGGCGCCGAGATCGGCATCTCGACCGACAAGCTGCATGCGCGCGGCCCGGTCGGCCTCGAAGGGTTGACCTCGCAGAAGTGGATCGTCATCGGCCAAGGCGAAATCCGTGCACGCTGACGCGAGGCGTGCCCTGGTCCTCTTTTCCGGCGGCCAGGATTCGACCGCCTGCCTGGCCTACGCGCTCGAGCGCTACGCCCACGTCGAGACGGTCGGCTTCGACTACGGCCAGCGCCACGCCGTCGAGCTGGAGAGCCGCCTGCACGTGCGCTCGGCCCTGCACGAGGCGTTTCCGCGCTGGGCCGAGCGGCTCGGCGACGATCACGTCCTCGACCTCTCGCTGCTCGGGCAGATTTCCGACACCGCGCTGACCAGCGAGCGCGAGATCGAACGCAATGCCGGCGGCCTGCCGAACACGTTCGTGCCGGTCCGCAACCTTCTCTTCTTCACCTTCGCCGCCAGCGTCGCCGATCGGCGTGGCCTCGAAGTGCTCATCGGCGGCATGTGCGAGACCGACTACTCCGGCTATCCCGACTGCCGCGACAACACCCTGAAGTCGTTGCAGGTCGCGCTCAGCCTCGGCCTCGACAAGTCGATGACGATCGACACGCCGCTGATGTGGCTCGACAAGGCCCAGACCTGGGCGCTGACCGAACAGCTCGGCGGCGAGCCGCTGATCGAGCTCGTCATCGAGCACACCCATTCGTGCTATCTCGGCGACCGCGAGCACCGTCACGCCTGGGGCTGGGGTTGCGGCTTGTGCCCGTCGTGCGACCTGAGGCGCAAGGGCTACGACGCCTGGCTCGCCAGTTGAATGCCGTCGTCGCCTGCCCGCCGCAGCCATGACGACGACGCAGATCACCGGAGCGGGCATTGCGGCGGTCCTGCTGTTCTGGGTCGTCGGCGCCTACAACCGGATGGTCCGGCTGCGCAACGCCCTGGTGGCCAGATTCAATGCCGTCGATGTGGCGTTCCGCGAGCGCCACGTCTTGATCGAACAACAGATCGAGCTGCTCGGCAGCGTCTTGCTCAGCGCCGGCCCGCGCCTCGATGCATTGCGTGCCGCATGCCGCCAGGCCGACGCAGCTCGCGAGCACGCCCGGGCCCGGCCGGGGGCAGCCGGTGCCATCACCAGCCTGCGCCTCGCCGAGGAGATCCTCGCCGACGCGCGCGGCCGCTTGCCGGTGCAGGCGCTCGGCGGCGCCGATGCGGCACTGCCCGAGGTCAACGCGCAGCTCGGCGTCAACGACACCACGCTGGTCTTCGCACGTCGCGACTTCAACCTCGCAGTCACCGCGTACAACGACGCGGTGCGCCAGTTCCCCACGGCGATGCTGGCCCGGCTGTTCGGCTTTCGCGCCGCCGGTACGTTCTAGCCGGGATGCGGCGATGACCGACGTCTACGCCGCCGGCCAAGCTGCAAGCGAGCCGGAAGCCGAGGCCGCCGACCGCTTGCGACGGCTGCACGGCGGCACCGAGTTGCGCGCCGCCTTGCTTGCGTTGCTGCTGCCGACGCCGCGCAAGCGAGCTGCCCATGCCTGGGCGGTCGAAACCGACGCCAGGCCGGGCACCGAAGGTCTGCTCGAGCACGCCCGGCGGCTCTCCGGGGCGGCCCGGCTGCCGTGGCTGGAGTTGCTGCTGGCGAGGATGGCGCTGCAGCCGCTGGCCGTGCGCAAGGAGTTCCTGCAGGCGACGCGACGCGTCATCGGCGCCAGCGGCGCAGTCAGGCCGATCGACCTGTTGCACTGGCTGTCGATGCGCCGCGGCCTCGGCGAGGTGCCGGCGCTGCCCGCACGGGTCGAGGCCAACGTCGAGGTCGCCGAGTGGCTCGAGACCGACGTTCTGTCTCTTGCCACCTACACCGCCTACCTGTCGCGGATGGTCCCCGACGAGCGCGCCGATGGCGTCGCCGGGGCGCGCTGGTACGCGATCGTGATGACCGCATGGCAACCTTTTGCCGACGCACCCGATTGCCAGCCGCCCGACGGCGAGCTCATGGTCGCGGCGCTCGGCCGTCTGCAGACGCTGTCGCTGATGCAGCGTCCGGCGGTCGTGCGCAGCTGGGTCACGGCGGCTCTTCGCGCCACCCCGGGGAGCCGCCTCGCAGACATTGCGGCCGATGCCTTGCGTCTCAGCTGCAACCTGCTCGATTCGCCGCTGCCGCCGGAGCTGGCGAGCCACTACATCACGCTCGCAGCCGACTGAGGCCCGGACCGGGCCGCTACGATCGCGGCTCCAAGGCCATGCGGACCGAGCCGTGACCGACAAGGAAACCACGACCGCGCCGGCGTCGGCGGAGGCAGCCGTCGGCACCGAACCCGAACGCGTGCTGTTGCACATGCCGGTCGACGTTCGCAACGTGGCTCTCATCGTCGTCGCCGTGCTGGCCTCGCTGTTCGCGCTGCAATGGGCAAGGGCGGTATTCATCCCGATCCTTCTCGGCGTCATGAGCAGCTATGCGCTGACCCCGGTGGTCGAGCGTCTGCACCGCTGGCGGGTGCCGCGCGCAGCCGGCGCCGGACTGCTGCTGACGGCGATCGTCGGCGGGATCGGCTGGGGCGGCTGGGCCATGAGCGACGACGCCAGCGCCCTGATCGATTCGTTGCCCCAGGTGGCGCAGAAAGTGCGCCAGAAGTTTCGCGGCCAGCAACAGCGGCCGGCCGCGACGATCGAGAAAGTGCAGCAGGCGGCAGCCGAGATCGAGAAGGCCGCCGAAGAGAGCGCGGCCTCCGCGTCGGCTGCGTCCGCCGCAACCGCAGCATCTCAACCGGCTGCATCGGGCAGCGGTTCGGCGGCAAAAGCCTCGAGCGCGTCGAGCGAGGCTGCGCCGAGCGGCTCGGCGGCGGTCCGCGCGCCGCGCCGGCAGACGTCGGTGCTGCCCGCCGGTCCGGGGGATGGCAGGATCCAGCCGATGTCTGCGGCACTGCCGGCATCACGGCCAGGCGTGACCCATGTCGTCGTCGAGAAGCCGGTATTCGACGTCAAGGACTATCTCTGGAGCGGCACGGTCGGTGCCTTCGCGTTCCTCGGCCAGTGCGCGGTGATCTTCTTCATCACCTTCTTCCTGCTTGCCTCGGGCGACACCTTTCGCCGCAAGATGGTCAAGCTCGCCGGCCCGCGCCTCAGCCAGAAGCGGATCACGGTCCAGGCTCTCGACGAGATCACGGCGCAGATTCAGCGCTACCTGCTCGTCCAGGCCGCCGTCAGCGTCCTGGTCGGCGTCCTCACCGGGGTCGCGTTCTTCGCGCTCGGCCTGGAGCACGCGGCGGTCTGGGGCGTCTTTGCCGCGGTCACCAACCTGATTCCCTATGTCGGCGCCGTCATCGTCGGCGGCAGCGCCGCGGTCGTCGCGCTGCTGCAGTTCGGCGGCTTCGACATGGCCCTCCTGGTCGGCGCCGTCTCGTTCGCCATCCACACCGTCATCGGCAACCTGCTGACGCCGTGGTGGATGGGCCGGGCCAGCAGGATGAACCCGTTCGCCGTGTTCGTGAGCGTTCTGCTGTTCGGCTGGCTCTGGGGTGTCTGGGGCTTGTTGCTCGGCGTGCCGATCCTGATGGTCGTCAAGTCGGTCTGCGATCGCGTCGACGAGCTCAACCCGATCGGCGAGCTCCTGGGAAGTTGAGCTCGGTCGCGGCGAAACTGCGCCGATGCTCGAGCGCAGGCAGCTGCGTCCTGACCTCGTCGATGCGCTCGCGCTTCAGCTCGACGCTGATGACGCCCTCGCCTTCGGCACGCATCGCCAGGATCTCGCCCCATGGATCGACGATGACGCTGTGCCCGAAGGTGCGGCGGCCGTTGTCATGCCGGCCGCCCTGCGCCGCCGCAACCACGTAGCACTGGTTCTCGATGGCCCGGGCCCGCAGCAGAACTTCCCAGTGCGCTGCGCCGGTCGGATACGTGAAGGCCGACGGCACGCACAGCAGGTCGCACGGCGGCTGCATCAGTGAGCGGTACAGCTCGGGAAAGCGGAGGTCGTAGCAGACGCTGAGGCCGACCCGCCATGCGCCGGCGGCAAAGGCAACCGGGGTCATGCCCGGGTTCAACGTGCGGCCCTCGTCGTAGTGCTCGGTGCCGTGGTCGTAGCGAAAGAGATGGATCTTGTCGTAGCGCGCGACCAGCTCGCCTTCCGGCGAAAAGACCAAATTGCTGTTCATGACCCGGCTCGAATCACCGCCTTGCCCGGCACTCGTCCCGACCGTCGTGATCGGCAAAGTTCCACCGACCAGCCAGAGCCGATGCCGGTGCGCCGACTCGGCGAGCATGCGCTGGATCGGCCCGTCGCCCAGCGGCTCGGCGACGCCGAGCTTGTCGCGGTCGCTGCGGCCGAGGAGGCAGAAATATTCCGGCAGCACGGCCAGCTCGGCGCCTTCGCCGGCGGCCCGTTCGATCAAGGCTTCTGCCGCGACCATGTTCTCGGCGACGCTGGTCGTCGAAACCATCTGCAAGGCGGCGATCTTCAAGGTCTGATTCATCGTGGCGTCGCCGACAAGGGCTCTCCGGTGGCAGTGGGGGCCTGGCTGACCGGCGCCTCGCCGAACAGCGGCCGCTCGATGCGCTCCACTTTCGGCGCGACCCAGGCCCCGGTGACGCGAAACTCGCGGGTGCTCGCGGCCATCAGCGGCTTGCGCAGGAAGTATTGAGCGAGAAAGGTGCCGAGGCCGACTGCCGGGTTGATGATGGCGTACGCGAGCGAGGCGGTGCCGGCGTTGATTTCGGGAACGACGACCACGCGCAGGTCCTCGGTCTCGTGCTCGAGGTCGGCCTCGCCTTCCATCAGCACTGCGGCGGCGGCGCCGCGCATGCGCAGGTTGTTGGTGGTGGCGACACCCTTGGCGATCTTCACGTCGCCG
Organism: Pseudomonadota bacterium; assembly: GCA_030946925.1. Classification (GTDB taxonomy): domain Bacteria; phylum Pseudomonadota; class Gammaproteobacteria; order Burkholderiales; family Burkholderiaceae_C; genus Schlegelella_A. The sequence goes on along the minus strand of JALYXU010000309.1, from coordinate 20,670 downwards.
ACCACGTTATCGAAGACGAAGCCCTCTTCGAACAGGTCGCGGAAGTCGAACAGCAGGCGGCGTGGCAGCGACTGCAGGCTGAGCACGCTCAAGAGGCGCGCTGCCCCCGGGCCGGCCTTCAGAAACTGCCCGGACTCGATCTCGACCTGAATCTGGCCGCTCATCCTGGCGGTGTCGGGCGAGAGCGGCGAGCCCGGCCATGCGACGTTGCCCGCGACCCAGCCCTTGCCGCCCTTGACGACCTTGCCCATGCCGAGCCGCTCGAGCAAGGCGCCGCTGTCGTTGAGGGCGAGGTTGAAGTCCATCGCGGCTCGGCGCGGCGCCGATGCCGAGCCCGCCGTCGCGCCCCAGGTGCCCGTCGCCTTGAGCTCGGCTTCCGGCATGACCAGATTGAATTTCGAGAGCTGCCATTCGCGCATCGAGCCGCTGGCGGAGCGGTTGGCGGCTTCGACTTCGAGACGGCCGAGCCGCTTGCCGCGCAGCTCGAAATCCTCGATGACGATGTCGAGACCCGGCACGCTCGCCGGCTGCGCGTCGAGCAAGCTCTCGACCCGCTCCTCCTCGCCCTTCGGCAAGCTCAGGCGCGAGAGCCGGGCGAAGACCCCACCGGCGGCGCCGCCGCCGCGGCGGGCCGGCCGGTACTCGACGTATCCGGCCATCTCCTTGGCGTCGACATTGGCGCGCCAGAGACCGTTGGCCTGCGACAGGCCGGCGGTCAGGTTGCTGAGCCGGCGGCCACCGGTGTCGAGCTCGCCGACGCGCAAGGCGATCGTGTCCGGAACATAGCCGGTGCCGCCGGCCGCGTCGAAGACCAGCGCTGACGATGCGCCCGCAACAGCGCCGCCGGGATCGCCTGCCAGACGCTGCATCGCCGCTTGCCAGGCATCGACGTCGAGACGCTTGAGCGTGATCGATGCAGCCGTTCCGGCCGCCGGCATCGGCAACGGTCCGGCACCGGCTGCGTTGCCCGCATCGCCGATCTTCACCGTGCCGCGGACGACACGCGAGCTCCCGTCTTTCGTCTCGCGCACGAAGCGCCCCTGCAGAACGTCACCGAGCTCGACCTGCAAGGTTTCTCGAAACGGCTGCTCGCTGCCGGCTGCGCCCGCGGGCTCGGGCGCGGTCTGGATCCGCAACCCGAGAGGCGCGGCCGCCGTCTTCAGAAACGGCGGCGGCAGCTCGATGCCGAGACCGACCAGGTTGCTGGTGACGCTGATCTCCGGCTGACCGCCGACGAAGCCGAGACTGGCGCGATACGCCGTCTGGCCGGTCAGCGAGCCGGCCAGGCGCGACAGGCCGCCGAGCTCGCCGGCGCGGCGCAGCGCATCGGCCGAGACCGTCCCCTGGCCGCTGAAACGCTGGACGTTGCCGCCCTGGGACCCACCGTCGAAGGTGAGCTCGCCGCCGAGCGTTCGCGCGCTCCCGCCGACGACCTTGAAGGCATCCTGCGTGAAGTCGATCCTGGCCTTGGCTCCGGCCAGCATGGGCGTGTCGGCCGTCATCCGGACGTCGTTGCCGGCAAGCGTGAGGCTGCCCTTGACCAACGTCTCGGCCGGGGTGTCGAGCGGCACGCTCAGCGCCAGCTTGAGATCGGCCGGGCCGGTCGCCGTCGCCGCCGCCAGGCTGCGCCCGGTCCAGCGGCCGATCGGCGTGACGTTGACGTACTGGAGCATCGACGCCAGAGGACCGCGCGCGTTGCCGTCGAGATCGAGCCGGGCGTGCTCGCCGAGCTGGCCGATCACGCCGTGCAGCCGTCGCCAGTCGACGCCGGCGAGTCGGCCGTGGCCATTGCGAAGCTCGAACGCGGTGCGGTCCACGACCAGTTCGCCGCCCAGACCGGTCAAGGGCGGCCATGAGGCCTGCGGCTCGGCTTCGGTTGTGCCGCCGGACGCTGTGACCGTCATGGCCTTCGTATCGGCCGGCAGACGCGGGCGGGAATCGGCAGGGACGTAGGCGAAGGTGAGATCGTCGACCTCGGCGGCAATCCGGAACTCGCCATCGCGCGCGGTCCTGGCGTTGTGGAACGGAAAGTCCCAGAGATCGCCGCGAACCCGCACCGTCGCACGTTTGATCCTGCCGGCGCGGACCGCCCGGCCGGCGTAGCTCCGCACCGACTCGGGCAGGCCGAGCGGCAGGTAGCGCGCCGTGCGGGCGGCATCGGCGTCGCTGATCCTGCCGTCGAGCTCGAGCTCGCCTGGATAGCGGCCGCCCCGGCCGATGCCGCTGCCGGCGCCGGTGTGCCAGGTCGCGGTGAGCTCGCCGCTGGCATCGGCATTGGCAAAACGCGCGTTGTTCACCTTGACGCTGACCTTCGGCAGCCGATCCGGCTGGGCGGCCGCTTCGATCCTCCAGGCCAGCGCGGCCTCGAGCCGCTCGAACGGCATCGCCGCCTCGGCGAAGACGCCAGGAAAGTCGAGCACTCCGCGATCGACCTCGATCCGCGCCGCACCGCCGCTCTCGGTCGCGTCGAGATCGACACGGGCGTTGCTGAGGCCTGGCCGGCCGATCGCATCGGCCTTCGGCGCAGCACGGGCAGCGAGCGACAGGCCGGTCAGGAGGCCCTTGACGTTGTAGTGCCGGGGCGAGTCGATCGGCCCGTCCCAGCGCATGACGAGTCGCGTGATGACGCCTTGGGGATGCACGTCGGCCAGCAGATTGCGCACCGCCGCACCGAGCGGCACCCGACCGGCGATCTGCGCCATCACGCCGACGTCGAGCCGCTCGGCGCTGAATTCACCGCCGACCACCGGGCCGTCCCCGGCCTGCTTCCACGCGACGCCGAGATCGCCCTTCGGCCAGCGAATTCCCTCGCCGGTGACGAAGCCGAAGCGGTGTGCCGCGACGCTGGTCCGGTCGCCGTCGCGGGCCGCCTCGATCCGGCCTTCGATCTGCTCGAACAGGAGCGGCTCGACGTTTTTCTCCAGACGCAGGCGGACCGCACGCAGCGCCAGATCGACGGTCGCCCGCTCGGGCAAGCCGTTCCGGACGTCGAACCAGCCGCGCAGCGCGCCGTCGCCCTCGCTCAGCTCGAACGGAAGCGACAGGTAGCGACGCAGCTCGCGCACATCGGCGCGCGGCAGCTCGGCGAACGCGTTGCCGTTCCAGCGGCGCCAGTCGCCGGCACGGGCGAAGAGCGGCTGCTCGAAGCGGCCGCGCACGCTGAAGCGCTCGCCCCAACTCGTCGGCGGTGTCGCATCGACCCGCAAGGCGTGGCTGCGCAGGCCGTTGCGGACCACCAGGTCGACGCCGCCCAGCACCAGCGGCGGCGCCTGGCGCTGGTCGTCGATCCAGCGCAGCGTGCCGGCGCGAATCACGAACTCATGCTGCTTGAAGAACCAGTCGGCCGTGGCACCTTCATCGCCGATGCTCGCGGCGTTGCCGCCGAAGTCGAGGCCGGCGATGCGGATGTGGCCGTCGGCGTCACGGCGCACATCGAGGCTCGGCCCCTCGATCAGCAGTTGCTCGAAGCGCAGCTCCAGGGCCAGCAGCGAGCGCGACGACAGCGCCGCCACGACATGCGGCAGATCGAGCGCGACGCGTTGCTGCGCATCGAGGATCTTGACGTCGTGCAGCTCGAAGGCCGGAATCCAGCCGTTCGATCGAACGACGATCGAGCCGATCTTCACGGGAGTGCCGAGCAGGGCGCTCGCGCGCGCCTCGATCGGCAGACGCCAGCGATCGATGTGCGGCAGAATGAGCCAGTGCAGTGAGAGCCAGCAGACCACGAACACGATCCAGGTTGCCGCAACGAGCCCGAACAAGAGACGGGCGAACCAGAGCATCGCACTTTGCCGTGCTGCTCGGCCTTCAGGCTTAGTCGCCGCGGCTCGTGGACTTGAGGTGAGGAGCGGCATGGGAAGAACGTGGCGGCGACCGGCGACATGCCGGGTTCTCGGCGGGCGCAGCGACATGTCGCTGCGTCCGAGGCCCGGGCTTCACCTGCGTCTCGCGCCGGCCGAATCAATCTAGCACAGACATCGGCGCGCGGCATGGCTTCCCCCGAGCTGACCGGCGCTGCACTTGGCACATTGACACACGACCGCGACGCGGCCTCGCCGGTTGTCGGTGCGGCACTGCACGCCCAAGCCTCCCATAGCCGCTTCGTGCAGCGGATTCGCCGCCGCTACGCCGCCGAGCTGGCATGGCTGCCGGCCGGCCTGCCGGACCGCGACGTCATCAGGCAACTGATCGAGCGCCTGCGCAGCGAGGGCCGCGGCCTTGCAAGCGCGTTGCGCGTCTGCCGCCAGCTTGTGCTCGAGCGGCTCGCCGTGCTCGACATCGAGCACGGCGCCTCGCTCGACGAAATCTCCGGCGCGATGACCCAGCTCGCCGAAACCACGCTCGACCTCGGCCTGGCGCAGGTGCTGGCCGACCAGGACGCTCGCCACGGCGCGCCGCGCAATGTCGAGGGCCGACGGATCGAGCTCTGGATCATCGGCATGGGCAAGCTCGGCGCCCGCGAGCTCAATGTCTCGTCGGACGTCGATCTGGTCTACGTCTACGAGGAAGACGGCACGACCAGCGGGCCGAAATCGATCACCGCCCACGAGTACTTCGCGCAGGTCGCCCGCGGTCTCTATGCGTTGATCGGCGAGGTCACCGAAGACGGCTTCGTCTTTCGCGTCGATCTGGCGCTGCGGCCGAACGGCAACTCCGGCCCGCCCGCGGTGAGCCTGGCCATGCTCGACGAGTACCTGCAGTCGCACGGCCGCGAGTGGGAGCGCTTCGCCTGGCTGAAGAGCCGCGTCGTCGCGCCGCTCGAAAGCGTCCGCAACGGCCGGGCCCTCGCGCTGCGCTCGCTCGTCACCGCGTTCGTCTACCGGCGCTATCTCGACTACGGCGTCTTCGAAGGCCTGCGCCAGCTGCACACCAAGGTGCGCGACGAAGCACAACGCCGGGCCGCCGGCCGGCCGCAGCGCGCCAACGACGTCAAGCTGTCGCGCGGCGGCATCCGCGAGGTCGAGTTCACGGTGCAACTGCTGCTGGTCGTGCGCGGTGGCCAGTTCCCGGAGATCCGGACCCGCTCGACCTTGAAGGCGCTCGACAAGCTCAGCGCCGGCGGCCTGATGAAGCGGGCCAGCGCCGACCGACTCGCCGCGGCCTACACGCTGCTCCGCCGCGTCGAGCACCGGATCCAATACCTCGACGACCAGCAGACCCATGTCTTGCCGGAAAACGACGCCGACCTGGCGTGGATCGCCGCCAGCCTCGGCGGCGATCACAGCGGCCCCTGCGCCTTGCTCGATCGACTCGGCGAAGCGCGCGAGGACGTCGCCGGCGAGTTCGATCTGCTGCTGCACGACGGGCGCTCCGGAAGCGCCGGCGCTGCCTGTCGCAGCTGCGGCCCCGCCGAGCTGCCAGTCGACGCCGAAGCGTTCCTGGCAGAGCTGCCACCGGAGCTCGCCGCGCGGGTCCGGCCGCTCTGCGCCCAGCCGAAGATCCAGTTGCTGCGCGATGAAAGCAAGATCCGGCTGGCCCGGCTGGTGACGCGGGCGGCGCAAGCCGTCGCCCAGGCGCGCTGCAGCCTGAATGCGGCGGTCCTGTTCATCGACTGGCTGCAGCCCTTGCTTCGCCGCGAAAGCTACATCGCCCTGCTCGCCGAGCGGCCGGAGGTGGAGAACCGCCTGTTGCGCCTGCTCGGCCTGGCGCGCTGGCCGATGCGCTACCTGATGCTGCACCCCGGCGTCATCGACGAGCTCGCCGACGAGGAGCTGTTGCACAGCCGCTTCGACGCCGCGGCCTACACCGCCGAGCTCGAAGAGCGCCACGCCGGCTGGGAGCGCTCGAGCCAGGCCGAAGAGGAGCTGCTGCTCGACACGTTGCGGCGCGCCCACCATGCCGAGGTCTTCCGGACTCTGGTTCGCGACGTCGAGGGGCACATCACGGTCGAGGAGGTGGCCGACGATCTGACCGCCCTCGCCGATGCCACCCTGGCCTGCGCGATCCGCTGGGCCTGGAAGCACTTCAAGCCGGCGCATCGCGACGAGCCGCAGCTCGCGGTCATCGCCTACGGCAAGCTCGGCAGCAAGGAGCTCGGCTACGGCAGCGACCTCGACGTGGTGTTCGTGCACGACGACCCGGGGACCGACGCCGACAAGGCCGGCGAGGTCTACGGCGCGTTCGTGCGCAAGCTCATCACCTGGCTGACCATGCGCACCGCCGCCGGCGAGCTGTTCGACATCGACACCGCGCTCCGCCCGAACGGCAACTCCGGCCTGCTCGTCACCTCGATCGGCTCGTTCGAGAACTACCAGACCGGCCGCGGCGGCAACACCGCCTGGACCTGGGAGCACCAGGCGCTGACGCGGGCCCGCTGGTGTGCAGGCATCGCTTCGGTCGGGCCGCGCTTCGAAGCGGTCCGCCGGCACGTCCTCGGCGCCGCACGCGACGCCGCCGCACTGCGCGCCGAGGTCAGCGCGATGCGCGACAAGGTCCGCCGCGCCCATCCCGTCAAGGCCGGCCGGTTCGACGTCAAGCACAGCCCCGGCGGCATGATCGACGTCGAGTTCGCGGTGCAGGTGCTGGTCCTGATGGAAAGCCGCCAGCATGCGGAGCTGCTCGACGACGTCGGCAACATCGCCTTGCTGCGCCGGGCCGAAGCCGCCGGTCTGCTGCCGGCAAGTGTCGGCAACGCCGCCGCCGCGGCCTACCGCGACTTGCGGCGGGCCCAGCACCGGGCTCGGCTCGACGAACAACCGACCCAGGTCGATCCGCAGGCGATGGTCGAGCAGAAGAACGCAGTGCTGGCACTCTGGCGTGCCGTCTTCGGCTGAGAGCCGGTCGCAGCCGACGCCGGCGGCCGCGCCGCTCGCCTGGGTCGGCGTCGCCGCAGCGCTGCTGCTCGGCAGCGTCGCCCTGAGCGGCGTCGGACCGCTCCGGCTCGATTGGCAGCCCGGTCTGGCCTGGCAGGAGCCGTGGCGCGCGTGGACCGCGGCCTGGGTGCACTACAGCGCTCTGCATCTGCTTGCCAATCTTTTCGGCGGCATCCTCGTGGCTGCCTTCGGCGTCGTCGCGCGGCTGCCGAGACGCGCCGCGCTGGCCTGGCTGGCGGCTTGGCCGCTGACCCAGATCGGCCTGGCCTTGCGTCCCGACCTCAGCCACTACGGCGGCCTGTCCGGAGTTCTCCATGCCGGCGTCGGCATCGTCGCCATCCATTTGCTGATCGACGGCCGCGGCGCGCGGCGCTGGCTCGGCGGCGCCGTCCTCCTGGTCGTGGCGATCAAGATCGGCCTCGAGTCGCCGTTGGGTCCGGCCTTCCGCGAGAGCGCCGGCTGGGACATCGCCGTGGCGCCATTCGCCCACCTCTCGGGGCTCGCCGCCGGCGCGGTGACCGGCGTCGGCGCCAGGCTGCTGTCCGTGGCGACGTCGCCACGGCGGCCGCGTAGCATCGGCTCGGATGGATGAACGCAAGGACCATCTCGACGCGCTGGCCGTCGTCTTGCTGGGCGCCTGCTGCCTGGTCTGGGGCCTGAACCAAGTTGCCGCGAAGTGGGCGATGCCGGAGATCCCGGCCCTTTGGCAGGCAGCGGCGCGTTCCACCGGCGGCGCGTTGCTGGTCTGGCTCTGGTCGCAGCTCCGCGGCATTGCCCTGTTCGAGCGCGACGCGACGTTGCCGGGCGGCATCGTGGCCGGGGTGTTGTTCGCGCTCGAATTTTTCTGCATCTTCGTCGGCCTGCAGTTCACGACGGCTTCGCGCATGGTCGTCTTCATCTACATCGCGCCCTTCGTCGTCGCGCTGGGCATGCCGCTGATCGCACCGGCCGAACGGCTGCGGCCCGTCCAGATCGCTGGGCTGCTGCTCGCATTCGCAGGTGTCGCCTGGGCCTTCGCGGAAGGCTTTTCCCGTCCTTCGCTCGGGCCCCGGCAGTGGCTCGGCGACGGCCTCGGCGTGCTCGGCGGTGTGCTCTGGGGCGGCACCACCCTCGCGGTCCGCGGCTCGGCGCTGAGCCGGGCCACGGCCGAGAAGACGCTGCTGTATCAGCTGGCGATCTCGGCCTTGCTGCTGACCGCCGCCGCGCTCGTCGTCGAAGCGCCGTGGCCCGCGCATGTATCGACGCTGGCCTGGGCCTCGGTCACCTTCCAGGTCGTGGTCGTCACGTTCGTCAGCTACCTGGTCTGGTTCTGGCTGATCCGCCACTATCCGGCGACGCGAACCGCATCCTTCACGATGCTGACGCCGTTGTTCGGCCTGATGCTCGGCGCGCTGCTGTTGGCCGAACCGGTGACGGCGCGGCTGTTGCTCGGCGTGGCGACGGTCGCTGCCGGGATCTACCTCGTCAACCGCGATCCGGCCGAGCGGCACGCCCACGGACCGCTCGCGAGTGCGGCTCAGGCAGCTCAGGCCGGCCCCGCACAGCGATCGCGCGAGGTCTTCCCTCGCAGCAGCGACTAGCGCCGAATCCGATCGACCAGCGCCGTGGTCGAGTAGCCGTCGAGGAACGGCAGTGCCTTGGCCTCGCCGCCCCAGCTACGCACCAGGGCCGTCTCGGGAAGACCCGCAACCTCGTAGTCGCCGCCCTTGACGTAGAGCTCTGGACGGACGAGCTTGAGGAGCTCGAGCGGCGTGGCTTCATCGAACAGAGTGACCAGGTCGACGCTCGCCAGCGCAGCAAGGACGCAGGCCCGATCGCTTTCGCTGTTGAGCGGCCGATCCGGCGCCTTGCCGAGGCCGCGCGCCGAGGCATCGCTGTTGAGGCCGATGACCAGGCTGCCGCCCATCGCCCTGGCCTGGGCCAGGTAGGTGACGTGGCCACGGTGCAGGATGTCGAACACGCCGTTCGTGAAGACGACCGGCCTGGCCAGCTCCGCGAGCCTGGGTTGCAGTTCCGCGCGCGCGCACAACCTGGCAACGAAGGAAGGCAACATGGAGCGCTGTGAGTGTGCGGCCGCTCCAGGGCTTGCCCCAAGCAGAGGAGTCAGGCCAGCCGGGGCGTCCCCGGCGCGGCGAGGCTGGCCGCGGCGGCCGCAGCCACCGCCGCCGTCACTTCCTTGCGATAGCGATTCAGCTCCTGGACGCTGGCGAAGCTGCGCTCCATCAGCAGGCTCAGGTTGTGCAGGATCCGCTCCACCACCTTGCCTTCCCAGACCGCGTCGAACTGGATCTGGCTGTCGAGCCAGTGCTCGAGCCACTCCGGATCCGGCAGCCGGCTCTGCACCGTGTCGTGCGGGAAGAGCGAGGCGTTGACGTGGAGATTCGTAGGATGCAGGGCCTGCGCCGTCCGCCGAGCGCTGGCCATCAGCACCCCGACCTTGGCGAAGGCAGCGCGCGCTTCATCGCCGAACTTGTTGAGTGCCTTCTTCATGTAGCGCAGATAGGCCCCGCCGTGGCGCGCCTCGTCTCGGGCCAGCGTCTCGTAGATGACCTTGATGACCGGCTCGCTGTGCCATTCGGCCGCGCGCCGGTACCAGTGGTTGAGACGGATCTCGCCGCAGAAATGGAGCATCAGCGTCTCGAGCGCCGGCGCGGGATCGAACTCGAAACGCACGTCGTGCAGTTCGGCTTCGGTCGGCACCAGTTCGGGACGAAAGCGACGCAGGTATTCCATGAGGACGAGCGAGTGCTTCTGCTCCTCGAAAAACCAGACGCTCATGAAGGCGGAGAAGTCGCTGTCGCCGCGGTTGTCGCGCAGGAACATCTCGGTTGCCGGAAGCGCCGCCCACTCCGTGATGGCGTTCATCTTCACGGTCTGCGCCTGCTCCTCGGACAGGCGGGCCGGATCGAATTGATCCCACGGGATGTCCCGGTCCATGTTCCAGCGAACGGCTTCGAGCTGCTTGAAGAGTTCGGGGTAGATCATCGGTGCACGCCTCGCGAATCGCCCATTTTAGACGCGAGCTTTGCAAGCCACCAGGGGCATCCGGGTCGGCCTTTCATTCTGCGGGCTTGTTGTCGGGCTTTCGGGACGGCACGCACGCGAAAAATCGTGGGAACTCGGTGCCGGCGGCAGCGTCATACGGTTTCGATGCGCCGTCGGGCGATGGGCCAGAGAGCTTCCTGAAGGCGGCTTGTCAGGGCGGCGCAGCGAACCGGTTTTTCGTCGCGGAGCCGGCCGGCCTTGCCGGTTGAAATCCCGGGAGGACTCTCCTCCTCCCTCCTCCCTCCCTCGTTCCTCCTGGGGCGCTCGGCGACGCTTGTTTTCCACTCCCTGGTCGCGGCTCGGGAGTCAGGGCCCGGCGGCCTGCGCGTTCAGCGGAGCCAGCCTTTGCGGCGGAAGTAGATGAACGGCGCGGCCACCGAGGCGATCATCAGGACCACCGCAAACGGGTAGCCGAACCGCCAGTCGAGCTCGGGCATCGACTTGAAGTTCATGCCGTAGATGCTGGCGATGAGCGTCGGCGGGAGCAAGCCGACGCTGGCCACGGAAAAGATCTTGATGATCTTGTTCTGGTTGATGTTGATGAAGCCGACCGTCGCGTTCATCAGGAAATTGATCTTGTCGAACAGGAACGTCGAGTGGCTGTCGAGCGAATCGATGTCGCGCAGGATCTGCCGCGCTTCCTCGAACTGCTCCGCACCCAGCATGCGGCTGCGCATCATGAAGCTGACCGCCCGTCGCGTGTCCATGACGTTGCGGCGAATCCGCCCGTTCAGATCCTCCTCCTTGGCAATCGCCGACAGGGCCTCGCCGGCCGCCTGGTCACCGACGTCCTGGCGCAGCACCCGGGCGCTGACGATCTCGAGGCTGTCGTAGATGCCTTCGAGCGCGTCGGCCGAATATTCGGCGTCGGCGTCGTAGAGCTTCAAAAGCACGTCCTTGGCGTCGCCGATCAATGCCGGGATGCGCCTGGCCCGCAGCCGCAGCAGGCGGAACACCGGCAGGTCTTCGGCATGCACCGAGAACAGAACCTTCCGGTACAGGATGAAGGCGACCCTGACGTTGCGTGGCGTCTCGCCGTCGTCGATGAGGAAGTCGGACCGAATGTGCAGCTCGCCGTTGTCTTCCTCGTAGAAGCGGGCCGACTCCTCGAGACTGTCGGCGACCGCGTCGCTCGGAATCGTCAGGCCGAAGCGCTCGGCAACCCAGCCCTTCTCTTCGTCGGTCGGCGCGTCCAGATCGACCCAGACCGGCTCCAGATGTCCCAGCGCCGCGTAGCTCGCGATCTCTTCCTGAAAAAGCCGGCCGTTGGCCAACGTGAACACGTTCAGCATGGCCGCTCCGGCGTTCGAGAAATTATGGCATCGGCCCTGTTTCCGACTGACTTTGCGCGACAGGGCGGCCGGCCTCTGCTACTGTGTCCTGCCGCAATTGCCACCAAGGATCCTTCATGAATTTGACGATCAGCGGTCACCATCTCGAGGTCACCCCGGCGCTCAAGGAGTACGTGGTCGCGAAGCTGGAGCGCGTGACCCGGCATTTCGACCAGGTCGTCGACATCACGGTCATCCTGTCGGTCGAAAAGCTGAGCGAGAAGGAACGTCGGCAAAAGGCCGAGGTGACGCTGCATGTCAAGGGCAAGGACATCTTCGCCGAATGCGCGGCCGAGGATCTCTACGCGGCAATCGACCAGCTGATGGACAAGCTCGACCGACAGGTCGTCCGCCACAAGAGCAAGGTTCAGGACCATCACCACGAATCGCCGAAACGGAGCGGCGCGGCGCTGAACTGAACAGCCCCGGCGGCAGTGTTGCCGCAGCGCAGCAGTCGCGGCTTTGCGGCGGTGCCGACAAGGCAGACGGAGAGCGCGCCGGCAGCGACCGTTCCATAATTCGGGTCCGACCTTCCTGCCGCCGCGCTGCGCTCGGCGCTGTCCATGAATCGCCTTGTTGCCATCCTCCCCGCTGCGGACGTTCTGGTCGGCGTCGATGCCACCAGCAAGAAGCGTGTTTTCGAGCAGGCCGGCCTGTTGTTCGAGAACCAGCATTCGATCGCCCGCGCCAGCGTTGCCGACAACCTGTTCGCCCGCGAGCGCCTCGGTTCGACCGGCCTCGGCCACGGCGTCGCCATTCCGCACGGCAGGATCAAGGGCCTGAAGAATCCGCTTGCCGCCGTCTTGCGCGTCAGCGAGCCGATCGCATTCGATGCGCCCGACGACGAGCCGGTGTCGCTGCTGATCTTCCTGCTGGTCCCGGAGGCGGCGACGCAGCGCCATCTCGAGATCCTCTCCGAGATCGCCGAAATGCTGTCCGACCGCGACTTGCGCGAGCGGCTGAAGACCGAAGCCGATGCCGCGGTCGTGCATCGCCTGATCGCCGCGTGGGAGCCGCTGCGATCGGTGGCCTGAAGCCGACCCGGGCGCTCGCGTCGCTGGCGTCTTGAAGCCGACCGTCATCAGCGCCGAGGCGCTGTTCGAGGCATTCAGCCCGATCCTGCACTGGGAGTGGATCGCCGGCCACGCCCATCCGGAGCGCCACTTCGAGGAAGCAGCGGTCCGCGACGCGCGATCCTCGGCAGATCTGGTCGGCTATCTGAACTACATCCACCCGAATCGGGTTCAGATCGTCGGCAAGCGCGAGGTCGCCTATCTGCGGGACGCGGCACCCGAGGTGAACGAGCGCCGGATCGCTCGAATCGTCACGCTCGACCCGCCGGTGCTGATCGTCGCCGACGGCCAGCAGCCGCCCGATCGCCTGCTGGCACTCTGCGACCGCGCCAACATCCCGATGTTCGTCACCGCCGAATCCGCAGGCCACGTCATCGACGTCGTGCGCGGCTATCTGAGCCAGCATTTCGCCGAACGGACGACTCGCCATGGCGTCTTCCTCGACATCCTCGGCCTCGGCGTGCTGCTGACCGGAGAGTCCGGCCTCGGCAAGAGCGAGCTCGGCCTCGAGCTGATCTCGCGTGGCCACGGTCTCGTTGCCGACGACGCCGTCGACCTGTACCGGGTCTCGCAGACCGCGCTGGAAGGCCGCTGCCCGGACCTGCTGATGAATCTTCTCGAGGTCCGGGGCATCGGCCTGCTCGACATCAAGGCGATTTTCGGCGAGACCGCGGTGCGTCGAAAAATGCGGCTGAAGCTGATCGTCCACCTGATCCGCAAGGAGACGATGGAGCGCGAGTTCGAACGGCTGCCCTATGAGCCTCTCAACGAAGAGATCCTCGACGTCGCCGTCCGAAAGACCGTCATCACCGTCGACGCCGGCCGCAACCTGGCCGTGCTGGTCGAGGCGGCGGTGCGCAACACCATCCTGCAGCTGCGCGGCATCGACACCTACAGCGAATTCGTCGCCCGCCACAACAAGGCGATGAGCAAGCCCGAATAGCGGCGGAGCGGCCCGGCTCGCGGACAGCTCAGCGGCCGGGCAGAGCGGGCTTGCTCCTGAATTCGCAGTTCTTCTTGGTGCAGGCCGCGTAGAGGGCAAGGGCGTGGTCCTGCAGCTCGAAGCCGCGTGCCAGGGCGATGCTGCGTTGGCGCTTTTCGATCTCGGCATCGAAGAATTCTTCGACCCGACCGCAGTCCAGGCAGACCAGATGATCGTGGTGCTTGCCCTCGTTCAGCTCGAACACCGACTTGCCGCTTTCGAAGTGGTTGCGCGACAGGATGCCGGCCTGTTCGAACTGCATCAGGACACGGTAGACGGTTGCCAGGCCGACGTCGGCGTGCTCGGCAAGAAGCGCCCGAAACACGTCCTCGGCGCTCATGTGGCGCTCCTTGGTCTTCTGGAAGACCTCGAGCACCTTGATCCGCGGCAGCGTCGCCTTGAGACCGCTGTTTTTCAGTTCGTCGGCGTGGGTCATGGGAGATGGCGGGCCGGCGGCACGCCGATAGAATCGTTTCATCATACGAGCTTGGCGAGCGCTGCGCGCCTGCCCGCCCCGACCCATGTCGACCCTCCCTTTCCGTGCCTTCTGCTCTCGCCTGCGCGTGCTGTCGGCGCTCGCGATCGCCTTGACGGCGACGGCTTGCCAATACCTCCCGTCCACCAACAACCTGTTGAGCCGCATCACGCCCTATCGACTCGAGGTCGTCCAGGGCAACGTCGTGACACGCGAGCAGGTGGCCTTGATCAAGCCGGGCCTCAGTCGCGCCCAGGTGCGCGACGTGCTCGGCTCGCCGCTCCTGGCCGACCCGTTCCACGCCGACCGTTGGGACTACGTCTTCACGATCCGTCGCCAGGGTGCAGAGCCGCAGCTGCGGCGCATCGTCGCGGTCTTCAAGAACGACGTGCTCGATCACGTCGACACCGGCGGCGAGCTGCCGAGCGAGCGCGAGTTCGTGGCCCTGATCGACACCTACCGGCCGCCGAGCACGCCTCCGCCACTGGCCCTCACGGAAGAACAGCTGAAGGCACTGCCGACACCGGTGCAGCCGGCCGCATCCGAGCCGGTGCCGACCACGCCCACCCGGACCTACCCCCCGCTCGAGCCGCGCTCGTGAACGATGCGCCGCCTCGGCCACACCCGGAACGTCTTCGCGTCGCGGTGGCCGGAGCGTCGGGGCGGATGGGCCGGATGCTGATCGAGGCGGTGCAAGCCAGCGCGGACTTGCAGTTGTCCGGCGCGCTCGATGCCGCAGGAAGCGACGGGCTGGGCGGCGACGCGACTGCCTTCCTCGGTCGAACCAGCGGCGTCGCCGTGACTGCCGATGTTCCCGCCGGCCTGCGCGGTGCGAACGTGCTGATCGACTTCACGCGGCCCGCCGGCACCCTGAGGCACGTGCGATGCTGCGCCGAGCTCGGCATCAACGCGGTCGTCGGCACGACCGGCTTCACGGCGGCCGAGAGAGCCGAAATCGCAGAGCAGGCACGACGGATCGCGATCGTCATGGCGCCCAACATGAGCGTCGGCGTCAATGTCGTGATGAAGCTGCTCGACGTCGCGGCACACGCGCTCGACAGCAGCTACGACGTCGAGATCGTCGAGATGCATCACAGGCTTAAGGTCGACGCCCCGAGCGGCACCGCGCTGCAGATGGGTGAGGTGGTGGCCGCGGCCCGGGGCAGCAGCCTCGAGACGCTGGCGGTGCAGGCCCGACACGGCGACACCGGCGAGCGGGGCTCCGGCACGATCGGCTTCGCGTCGCTGCGCGGCGGCGACGTGGTCGGCGACCACACCGTGCTCTTTGCCGGCAGCGGCGAGCGCATCGAGATCACGCACCGATCGAGCAGCCGCGCCAACTACGCCGAGGGCAGCCTGCGCGCCGCGCGCTTCCTCGCCGGCCGTCGCAGCGGCCTGTTCGACATGGCCGATGTCCTGGGCCTGACGTGATGCGCAAAGACCGGGCGGCGCCAGTCGCAAGGGTGGTGGCCCCGGGCCGGTGCCGGGCCGCCCCAAGCCGGCCCGCGCCACCTCGGGGGGCAGCGCAGCGGCGCCAGCCGCAAGCGTGGGGGTTAAATTGACAGGCTTCGAGAACTTCTGGTCGCAGGGCGACGCCATCACGCGTTCGGTGGCGCTGCTGCTCCTGTTGATGTCGATCAGCGCCTGGGTCGTCATCTTCTGGAAAGGCTGGCTGCTGCACCGGGTTCGCGCCGACCTGCAGCGCGCGGTGCCGGCGTTCTGGGCCGCGGCGTCGGTCGAGGCCGGCCGGCAACAGCTGACCGCCTTCGACCGGGAAGGCGTGCTGCGGCCGCTGCTCGACGCGGCGCTGACGTCGCCGCCCGGCGGCACGCTGGAAGCGAAGGGCCACGCCGACTCGCAGCTGACACGACGCCTGCGCGATGCACTGCAAGCGGTCCTGGCGCAACTGCAGTTCGGCCAGGTCCTGCTCGCATCGATCGGCAGCACGGCGCCCTTCATCGGCCTGTTCGGAACCGTGTGGGGCATCTATCACGCGCTGCTCAGCATCTCGGCCGCCGGCGTGATCACGATCGAAAAGGTGTCGGGGCCGGTCGGCGAGTCGCTCGTGATGACCGCTGCCGGCCTTGCCGTGGCGATCCCGGCGGTGCTGGCCTACAACGTCTTCGGCAAGCGCGTCGCAGCGAGCGAAGCCGAGCTCGAAGGCTTCGCCCACGACGTCCGCGAAATGATCGTCGACAGCGCTGTCGGCGTCTGACGGCCGCTCCGAGCGCCGCACCATGGCAGCCTTCGGCCGACTCGAGCGCACGGCGCGGACCCAGCCGATGAGCGACATCAACATGACGCCGCTG
Organism: Pseudomonadota bacterium; assembly: GCA_030946925.1. GTDB lineage: Bacteria > Pseudomonadota > Gammaproteobacteria > Burkholderiales > Burkholderiaceae_C > Schlegelella_A. The sequence goes on along the minus strand of JALYXU010000309.1, from coordinate 4,643 downwards.
ATCGACGTCATGCTGGTCCTGCTCGTCATCTTCATGATCACCGCGCCGCTGATGACCTCGAGCCTCAAGCTCGAGCTGCCCAAGACCGACGCGGCGCAGCCGAGCGACACGCCGCAGTTCATCGCCGTGGCGCTGGACCGCGACGGCCGCTATTTCTTCGGCGACGAAGCGGTCGATGCGGCGACATTCGCCAGCCGGGTCGGCGCTGCCGCGAAGCGCAACCCGCAGACCGAGGTGCAACTGCGCGCCGACCGCAGCGTCGCTTACGGCCGCGTCGCCGAGCTGATCGGGATCGTCCAGAAGGCCGGTCTCTCGCGGATCGGCTTCATCGCCGAGCCATTGCCCAAGCCGCCGTGACGGCAACGGCCTAGTCGCCCTGTCAAAGGGCCTCGGCGCGCCGCAGGTAGGTCGCGAATCGAGGCAGGCCGGTCGACGTCAGGTCGCGGTAGCGGTAGGTGATCAGCTCGCCGAGCCGCGGTGGCTGGCGGCGCAGTGCGTCGCTCAGACCGCTGCCGACGAAAAAATGCCGGCCGTCCGCCGACCGCACCGCCAGCGAGCCGACCAGCTCGCCGTATTTGCCGGCGCCGGGCCGGTAGCCGACGACGACGGCCTCGGCGTCGAGGTGCGGCTTCAGCTTCATCAGTGCATCGTTGCGGCCGTGGCCGACCGGCGCCGACGCGACATGAAGCATCAGGCCTTCGCCGCCCGCGGCAACCGTCGCGTCGAGCTGTCGTTGCAGGCCGGCACGGTCGACGCCGCGGCTCTGCGTCACCGCAACCAGCTGCGACGATGGGGACCGGGCGGCGACTTGCTCGATCAGTGCAGCGCGCTCGGCGAAGCTGCCGCCCGCATCGGGCATCTCGAAGACCATGTAGCGCAGGAGGGCCCATTCCGCCGGGCGCGGCTCGGTCCGGCGGACGATCGTCGAGACGGCGTCGAAGCGGCCGCGGCCGAGCCAGAGCTCGCCGTCGAGGCCGACGCCGGGGAGGTTCTCGACGAAAGACGTCGGCGCCGCGACCGGACGACCGCTGCGGTGACGCAGCACCCGCCCGTCCCAGAGCGCGCGCACGCCGTCGAACTTCTCGCTGATCAGGCAAAGGGCCGGGTCGACCTGACCGGTGTAGACACTGGCCAACAGCGGCGCTGCGGACGGCGCCGCCAGGCCCAGCGCAGGCGCCGATCGGGCCGCGGCACCTGTCGCCAGCAACGGCGCCAGTAGCCCTCTCAGCCAGAGGCGACGCGACAGGGCATACGAGGGATCGGTCACTTCGAGTCTCCGTGCGGTCGTGATGCCGCGACGCAATGCTGGCCGCGGGCCGGTCCGCCGTCGAGAGCCTCCGATGGGGGCCCCCGGTCCCGGGGCCCGGTCGGTCTCGGCCATCGTCGGCCGCGTGGGTCGTGCGGCGCGCGACGACATCGTGCAATGTGATGGTGCTCGACGGGCACCGCTTTCTATAATCGGTCGATGCCTGCTCGTCGCGCTGCCCTCATATGAATCCCGAGTTCGACCCGCACCAGATCGAGCAGCAAGCCAGGGCAGCCTGGGCGGCCGGCGACGTCTACCGTGTCGTCGAGGACGCGTCGAAGCCCAAGTACTACGCCTGCTCGATGCTGCCGTACCCGAGCGGTCGGCTGCACATGGGCCACGTGCGCAACTACACCATCAACGACATGCTGGCGCGGCACCTGCGCATGAACGGCATGAACGTGCTGATGCCGATGGGCTGGGACGCGTTCGGCTTGCCGGCCGAGAACGCGGCGATGAAGAACGGCGTGCCGCCGGCGCGCTGGACCCGCGACAACATCGCCGCCATGAAGGCGCAGATGCAGGCGATGGGGCTTGCGGTCGACTGGAGCCGAGAGATCGCGACCTGCGACCCGAGCTACTACAAGTGGAACCAGTGGCTGTTCCTGAAGATGCTCGACGCCGGGATCGCCGAGCGACGCACCCAGACCGTGAACTGGGACCCGGTCGACCAGACGGTGCTCGCCAACGAGCAGGTGCTCGACGGCCGCGGCTGGCGCTCCGGCGCGTTGATCGAGAAGCGCCAGGTCCCCGGCTACTACCTGAAGATCACGCGCTATGCGGAGGAGCTGCTCGACTGCGTGCAGACCGGGCTCTCGGGCTGGCCGGAACGCGTCAAGACGATGCAGGTCAACTGGATCGGCAAGAGCGAAGGCGTGCGGTTCGCCTTCCCGCACAAGATCCGCTCGGCCGACGGCGCCCTGATCGGCGAGGGCAAGCTGTGGGTCTTCACGACCCGTGCCGACACGATCATGGGCGTGACCTTCTGCGCTGTCGCGCCCGAGCACGCCCTGGCTCTGCACGCCGCGGCATCGCGGCCCGACGTCGCCGCGTTCCTCGAGCAATGCAAGGCCGGCGGCACGACCGAGGCCGAGCTGGCGACGCAGCAGAAGAAGGGCATCTTCACCGGCTTGCATGTCGAGCACCCGCTCAGCCACGAAGGGGTCCCGCTCTGGGTCGGCAACTACGTCCTGATGCACTACGGCGACGGCGCCGTCATGGGCGTGCCGGCGCACGACGAGCGCGACTTCGCCTTCGCCAAGCAGTACGGCATCGACCTGTTCCAGGTCATCCACATCGACGGCAAGCACTTCACCTACGACCACTGGCAGGACTGGTACGCCGAGACGAGCGGCAGCGTGACGATCAATTCGGACAACTACAGCGGCCTCGACCATCGACGGGCCGTCGATGCGATCGCCACCGCACTCGCGCACCGCGGCCTCGGCGCCAAGCAGACGGCTTGGCGCTTGCGCGACTGGGGCATCAGCCGGCAGCGCTACTGGGGCACGCCGATCCCGATCGTCCACTGCACCGTTTGCGGCGTGGTTCCGGTGCCGGAACAGGACCTGCCCGTGCTCCTGCCCGAAGACCTGATCCCGGAAGGTTCCGGAAATGCGCTCGACAAGAGCGCGGCGTTCTTGAACGTCCCCTGCCCGACGTGCGGCCGGCCAGCGCGCCGTGAAACCGACACGATGGACACCTTCGTCGACAGCGCCTGGTACTTCATGCGCTACTGCGACCCGAAGCTCGACAGGGCGATGGTCGGCCCCGGCGCCAGGCACTGGATGCCGATCGATCAGTACATCGGCGGAATCGAGCACGCGATCCTGCATCTGCTCTACGCCCGCTTCTGGACCAAGGTCATGCGCGACATGAACCTGGTCGAGATCGACGAGCCGTTCACCCGCCTGCTGACTCAAGGCATGGTGCTCAACCACGTCTGGGCCCGCGACACGGCTCAGGGCGGCGTCGACTACTTTCCATCCGACCAGGTCACGCCGGTGGCCGATGGCGAGGGGCCGCCGAGCGCCGGGCGCCTGGCCGACGGCAGCAGCGTCGAGTACCGCGGCATGCTGAAGATGGGCAAGACCGAGCGCAACGGCGTCGATCCGCAGAAGATCATCGATCGCTACGGCGCCGACACGGCGCGCCTGTTCGTGATGTTCGCCTCGCCTCCAGAGCAGTCCCTCGACTGGAACGATGCCGGCGTCGAAGGCGCGAACCGTTTTCTGAAGCGGCTCTGGAGATTCGGTGTCAAGCATGTCGAGGCGATCGGTCCCGCCAAGCCGCCGGCGCTGACCGGCAGCGTGCCGCCGCTTCGCCTCGAGATCCACAGCGTGCTGAAGCAGATCAGCTTCGACTACGACCGGATGCAATACAACACCGTGGTCTCCGGTGCGATGAAGCTGCTGAACGCCCTCGAGGCGGACACCGCCGACGCACCGTGCCTGCGCGAGGGGCTCGGCGTGTTGCTGCGCGTTCTCTATCCGGTCTGCCCGCACACCACCTGGGCGCTCTGGACCGAGCTTGGCTACGAGTCCGAATTCGGGCCCCTGCTCGATGCGCCGTGGCCGCTGGTCGACGCCCGGGCGCTGGTCCAGACCGAGATCGAACTGATGCTGCAGGTCGACGGCAAGCTGCGCGGCAGCATCAGGGTGCCGGCCGACGCGGGCCAGGCTCGACTCGAGGCCACCGCGCTCGCGGCGCCAGAGCTGGCTCGCCATCTCGACGGCCGGGAGATCAAGCGCGTCATCGTGGTGCCGGGTCGGCTGGTCAACGTCGTTCTCGGATGACGGCTCGGCGCCGGGTCGTCCTCGGCTTGACGCTGGCTCTGCTTGGTGGCTGTGGCTTCAAGCTGCAGCAGCCACCGGCACTGCACTTCAAGACAATCCAGTTGACCGGCTTTCCGGCCCGGTCGCCGCTCGCTGCGGCGTTGAAGCGCGACATCGACGGCAGCGCGAGCAGCCACGTCGTCGAGACGCTCAAGGAGGCCGAGGTCGTGCTCGAGGCATTGCTCGACGCCAGGGAAAAAAGCGTGGTCGCGACGACCGCCGCGAGCCAGGTGCGCGAATTCGAGTTGCGCTCGCGATTTCGTTTCGTGTTGCGAACGGCATCGGGCAAGGAGCTGATCCCGTCGAGCGAGATTGTCCTGACGCGCCAGCTCACCTACAGCGAAAGCGCGGCCCTGGCCAAGGAGCAGGAAGAAGCGTTCCTCTATCGCGCGATGCAGAACGACATCGTCTCGCAGGTGCTGCGCCGGCTCGCATCGGTTCAGCTGTCCTAGCCGATGCAGATCAGAAGCGACGCCCTGGCCGGCCATCTGAAGCGCGGCCTG
>JALYXU010000297.1 GCA_030946925.1 Pseudomonadota bacterium | reverse complement strand
CTGGCCAAGATCGCGCACGAGATGCTCGCCGACCTCGACAAGGAAACGGTCGACTTCGGGCCGAACTACGACGGCAGCGAGACCGAGCCGCTGGTGATGCCGTCGAAGCTGCCGAACCTGCTGGTCAACGGCGCCGGCGGCATCGCAGTCGGCATGGCGACCAACATCCCTCCGCACAACCTGAACGAAGTGGTCGACGCCTGCCAGCACCTGCTGCGCCATCCCGAAGCGAGCATCGACGAGCTGATGGAAATCATCCCGGCGCCCGACTTCCCGACCGCCGGGATCATCCACGGCCTGATCGGTGTGCGCGAGGGCTACCGCACCGGCCGCGGCCGCGTGATCATGCGTGCCAAGTGTCATTTCGAGGACATCGACAAGGGCCAGCGCCAGTCGATCATCGTCGACGAGATCCCCTACCAGGTGAACAAGAAGAACCTGCTCGAGCGGATGGCCGAGCTGGTCCACGAGAAAAAGCTCGAAGGCATCAGCCACATCCAGGACGAATCGGACAAGTCGGGCATGCGAGTGGTCATCGAGCTGAAGCGCGGCGAGGTGCCCGAGGTCGTCCTCAACAACCTCTACAAGCAGACGCAGCTTCAGGATTCGTTCGGCATCAACATGGTGGCGCTGATCGACGGCCAGCCGAAGCTCTGCAACCTGAAGGATCTGATCGCGATTTTCCTCGAGCATCGGCGCGAGGTCGTGACGCGGCGGACCGTGTTCGAGCTGCGCAAGGCCCGCGAGCGCGGCCACGTGCTGGAAGGGCTCGCCGTCGCTCTCGCCAACATCGACGAATTCATCGAGACGATCAAGGCCTCGCCGACGCCGCCGGTGGCAAAGAGCGCGCTGATGGGCAAGAGCTGGGACTCGTCGACCGTTCGCGAGATGCTGGCCCGCGTGTCCGGCGACGCGACGCACGGCAGCGATGCCTATCGGCCGGACGGCCTCTCGCCGAATTTCGGCCTGCAGCCGGACGGCCTCTATCGTCTCTCCGACGACCAAGCGTCCGAGATCCTGCAGATGCGTCTGCAGCGCCTGACCGGCCTCGAGCAAGACAAGATCCTCGGCGAGTACCGCGACGTCATGGCGCAGATCGCCGACCTGCTCGGCATCCTCGCAACGCCGGAGCGCGTCACCACGATCATTGCCGACGAGCTCGCTGCGCTGAAGCAGGAGTTCGGGCAGACCAAGCTCGGCGCCCGGCGCAGCGTCATCGAGAAAAACGCGACCGAGCTGGAGACCGAAGACCTCATCACCCCGACCGACGTCGTCGTGACGCTCTCCCACACCGGCTACATCAAGAGCCAGGTGCTCTCGGAATACCGCGCCCAACGCCGCGGCGGCCGCGGCAAGCAGGCGACCCAGAACAAGGAAGACGACTGGGTCGAGCAGCTCTTCATCGCCAACACCCACGACTACATCCTCTGCTTCACGACGCTCGGCCGCGTCTACTGGCTGAAGGTCTGGGAAGTGCCGCAGGGCTCGCGCGGCTCGCGCGGCCGGCCGATCGTCAACATGTTCCCGCTGCAGGCCGGCGAGAAGGTCAATGTCGTGCTGCCCTTGACCGGCGAATTCCGGCGTTTTCCCGCCGACCACTTCATCTTCATGGCCACGGCGCAAGGGGTGGTGAAGAAGACCAGCCTCGACGAGTTCAGCAACCCGCGCAAGGCCGGGATCATCGCCGTCGACCTGGACGACGGCGACTACCTGATCGGCGCTGCCCTGACCGACGGCCACCACGACGTCATGCTCTTCAGCGACGGCGGCAAGGCAGTGCGTTTCGACGAGGGCGACGTCCGCGCGGTCGGCCGCGGCGCGCGCGGCGTGCGCGGCATGGCGCTCGACCTGACCCAGAGCGTGATCGCCATGCTGGTCGCCGTCGACGAGAGCCAGAGCGTGCTCACCGCGACGGCGAACGGCTACGGCAAGCGCACCGGCATCGCCGAGTACACCCGGCACGGCCGCGGTACCAAGGGCATGATCGCCATCCAGCAATCCGAGCGCAACGGCAAGGTCGTCGCGGCGACGCTGGTCCGCGGCGACGACGAGATCATGCTCATCACCGATAGCGGTGTCCTCGTCCGCACCCGGGTCGGCGAGATTCGCGAGCTGGGTCGAGCCACGCAAGGCGTGACGCTGATCGGCCTTGATGACGGCGCCAAGCTGATCGGCCTGCAGCGCATCGTCGAAAACGACGCCGTCGACGATGCAGCGGCCGTGCCCGAGGATGACGATGTCTCCGGCGAGATTCCCAACGAACGAGACGACCTATGAAACGACTTTCCGCAGCCTGTGTCGGCACCGCCTGTGTGCTCGGGCTTCTTGGCGCGCCGGCAGCGGCGCAGAACAACGCCAAGAAAGAGCTGGTGCAAAAAATTCTCGCGTACCAGCAGGCCGAGATCGAGAGCCTCGCCCGCGGCATGGTCGAGCGGCCGGCCGCGCAGATGATGCAGGAAGCCGGCCTGGCCATGCAGCGTCAGGTGGCGCCGGACAAGCGGGAAGCGGTCGGCCGCGCCATCGAGACCGAAGTCAAGAAGTATGTCGAGGAAGCGTATCCGCTGGTCCGCGAGCGGGCCATTCGCGCTGCACCGCCGACGATCGGCGTGACCCTCGAGGAGAAGATGAGCGAGGACGAGCTGAAGCAGCTCGTGGTCTGGCTCGATTCACCGGTCAACAAGAAGTACCAGCAGCTCGGCCCGGAGATGCGCAACGCGTTCATCCAGAAGCTGGTCGCAGACGCAGGCCCGCTGGTCGATCCGAAGGTCATGGCGCTGAGCGCGCGCATCCGCGTCATCCTGGGACTGCCTCCCGCGGCTGCGGCCGCCTCGGTCCCGGCGCCGCCCTCGACAGTGCCGCCGGGCGGCGCAGCGGCGCGACCGGCGGCCCGAGCCGCAAGCAAATAGCGTCTCCACGTCTCCAAGTAGCGTCTCCATCCGCATGGATCTGATCGGCGCGCGAGCAAGCGAAGAGTTCGGTGGCCTGCGCGCCGAGATCGACATGCTCGACCGCGAACTGCTGGCGCTGCTCAACCGCCGGGCTGAGCTTGCCAAGTCGATCGGCGCGTTGAAGCGGGCCGAAGGTTCGCCGGCGTTCCGGCCGGAGCGTGAAGCGGCCGTCATCGACGGCCTGAAGGCGGCCAATCCCGGGCCCTTGCTCGGCACCAGCGTCGCGCCGATCTGGCGCGAGATCATGTCGGCTTGCCGCGCACTCGAGACACCGACTCGAGTCGCCTACCTGGGCCCCGCCGGAACCTTCAGCGAGCTCGCCGCCCTCGGCTATTTCGGCGCTTCGATCGTCAAGGTGGCCTGCGCCAATGC
>JALYXU010000291.1 GCA_030946925.1 Pseudomonadota bacterium | reverse complement strand
CCGTGTTCGTCGATCACACGACGGCGTCGGCGAGCGTCGCCCGCGAGCTCGCGGGCGAGGCGAGTCGGCTTGGGTTCTCCTTCGTCGACGCGCCGGTCTCAGGTGGCAATGTCGGCGCGACCAATGGTGCACTGACGGTCATGTGCGGTGGTGAATCTGCCGCGTTCGAGGCCGCCCGGCCTGCCGCCATGGCTTATGCAAAGGCGATGACCCTGCTCGGCCCGAGCGGCTCGGGACAGCTCGCCAAGATGGTCAACCAGATCGCGATCGCGGGCCTGGTCCAGGGTCTGTCGGAGGCGATCGCCTTCGGCCAGAGCGCCGGCCTCGACATGAAGGCGGTGCTCGAAGTGATCGGCAAGGGCGCGGCGCAAAGCTGGCAGATGGACAACCGCGGCCCGACCATGATCGACGCCAAGTTCGATTTCGGCTTCGCGGTCGACTGGATGCGCAAGGATCTCGGCATCGCCCTCGAGGAGGCCCGACACAACGGCGCCCGGCTGCCGGTGACGGCGCTGGTCGACCAGTTCTACGCCGACCTGCAAGCCGCCGGCGCGAACCGGCACGACACTTCGAGCCTGATCGAGCGGCTCACGCCGACTAAGGCTTGACTGGCGACGACGACGCCTCCGGAACCGGCGTCGACGGGTTGATGCCTGGCGGCACCGCCCGGTTGTCCGGGCGGACGGGGCTCTTCGACTGACTGTTCGCGAGCTCGGAGTCGCTCAGGATCTCGAACACACGAACGACCTTGACGACACCGGCGACCCCGCGCGCCACCTCGGCCGCCCGCGTCGCCTCGCGCTCGGTCACTCGGCCCATCAGATAGACGGTGCCACGGTGCGTCACGACCTTGATCGAGTTGGCGAAGAGGTCCTTGGCATCGATCAGGCTGGCCTTGACCTTGGCTGTGACGAACGCGTCCTTGGTCTTCTCGCTGAAGGTGTTGCTCTGGCCGACGGTCAGCTCGTTGACGACCGACTGCACGTTGTCGATGCGCGCCACTGCCTGCTCGGCGATCGTCTTGTCGGCGTCGCGAGGGACCTCGCCGGTCAGCAGCACCATCCGGTTGTAGCTGGTGATGTTGACGCGGGCGTCGTCGCCGAACGCCGTGTTCATGCGGCTGTTCGCCTTCAGCTCGATCGTCTCGTCGTCGAGCTGGGCGCCCGTGGTGCGCCGATCGGTCACCACCAGGGCGCCGCCGACGACAGCACCGCCGACGAGCAGGGGCGCGCATCCGGCAAGCGCGGCCAGCAGCAGCGCGGCGGCGGCAAAACGCCTGAGAGCGGGGCCCCGTTGCCGCGGAATCGTGGGTCGGCTCATGTGTTTTCCTGTTCGCCGAGCAGCTGCAGATCGACCGCGTCGCAAAGGCAGTGCAGCACCAGCAGATGAACTTCCTGAATGCGCGCGGTCCGCTCGTGCGGGACGCAGACGTGGACGTCGGTCTCGGTCAGCTTCTCACGCATCTTGCCGCCGCCGTTGCCGCTCAGGGCGATCACGGTCATCTCCTTGCGGTGCGCAGCGTCGACTGCGGCAAGGACATTGGCGGAGTTGCCGCTGGTGGACAGGGCGAGCAGCACGTCACCCGGCGCGCCGAGGGCGGCGACCTGCTTCGAGAAGATCGCGTCGTAGCCGTAGTCGTTGCCGACGGCGGTGAGGATCGACGTGTCGACCGTGAGCGCAATCGCTGCCAGGCCGGGCCGCTCGCGCTCGAACCGGCCGACGAATTCGGCGGCGAAGTGCTGCGCGTCGGCGGCCGATCCGCCATTGCCGCAGGCCAGCACCTTGCCGCCGCTCGTGATGCAGCCGACCAACGCGCTGACGGCATCGGCGATCGGTCTGGAGAGGATTTCGGCAGCCGCGTATTTGAGATCGGCGCTGTCGAAAAACTGTTGTTGAATGCGTTGCTCGAGCATGGTTGGCGATGATATGACACGCAATTTCGCGATCGGTTCACGACGCGTCGAAGGCCGCGCGCAGCCACTCGATGCGGTCGGCCTCCACCGTGACGACGTCGAAGCGGCACGGCGGCGGCATCCGGAATCGGCTGAGGTAGTGGCGGGCCGCGAACAGCAGCCGCTGCCGCTTGACGATGCCGACGCTGGCCGCCGCGCCGCCGAACCGGCTGTCCCGGCGTGCCCGGACCTCGACGAAGACGAGCGTGCCGTCCGGCTCGCGAGCGATCAGGTCGATCTCGCCGCCGCGCGAGCCGGGCCCGCGGGCGACCCGATAATTGCGCTCGACCGGCAGCAGGCCAGAGGCGACCAGATGCGCCAGGGCCCGTGCTTCGGCGACGTCGCCGAGCGCCTTGGTCGTCGTCCGCTTCTCCTTGATCGGCGGTCGTGCATCGGAGGTCATGGCAGGTGGCGGATGGATCGATGCTCGTGCAGGCCGCGGCCGACGCGGCCGGTGGCCAGCAGTATCCTGCGCCGGCGCTCTACGTCGTTGCCACGCCGATCGGCAACCTTGCGGACCTGAGCTTCAGGGCCTTGCACGTGCTCGCGACCGCCGATGCGATCGCCTGTGAGGACACCCGGCACAGCGCCGCGCTGCTTCGTCACTTCGGGATCGCCAAGCCTTTGCTTGCGGTTCACGCACACAACGAGCGAGATGCCGCGCTCGCGGTCATTGCCAGGTTGGCGCGCGGCGAGCGCGTCGCCTGCATCAGCGACGCCGGCACGCCGGCGCTCAGCGATCCGGGTGCGGCGCTGGTCGCGGCGGTGCGCGGCGCCGGCTACAGAATCGTGCCGATCCCAGGCCCGAGCAGCGCGCTTGCTGCGCTCGCCGCAGCGGGGGACGTCGGCGGTATCGGCTTCATGTTCGTCGGCTTCCTCCCGGCCCGCGGCGTGCAGCGCGCACTCGCCGTTGCCGCCTGCGCGGCTGCGCCGGCCACCCAGATCCTCTTTGAAGCGCCGCACCGCATCGAGGCGCTGCTGGCGGCGCTCGCCGAGGCCTGTCCGGAACGGAACACGACCGTGTGTCGGGAGCTGACCAAGCAATTCGAGACGGTCGCCACGATGGCCGCGGGCGAGATGCCCACCTGGCTGGTTGCCGATCCGAATCGCAGCCGTGGCGAATTCGTTCTGGTGCTGCACGCGCGCACAGGCGACGGCGTGCCGAGCAGCGAGCCGACCCATGACGCGCTGCTGGTCCCGTTGATGGCCGCGTTGCCGCTCAAGCAAGCGGTCGACATTGCGGTTGCGATTGCCGGCGCGCCGCGCAATCTTCTCTATGCGCGGGCGTTGCAGTTGAAGGCCCGCGCCGCACCTGAAGGCGAGGACGCGGGCTGAACGAGCTTCGGCGACAGGAGCCGCCGCGTTCGGGTCAGGGCTCAGGGCTTCGGCGCGACCTGGGCGTCGTGCTTCTGCCTGGCGATGTCGGCGCTTGCGTGGTTCTGCAAGCGTGCCAGGTGCCGGCGCTCCTTGGCGGTCACGGTTCCGTCGGCCTTGGCCTTCGTTTCGGCAGACGCGATGTGCGCTTGCTGCTTGTCGAGACGATTCGTCTCGCGGGCCGTCAGCTGGCCCGAGGCGACGCCCGAATCGATGCGTGCCTGTTGCCTGACTTCACGTGCATCGACGCGCGGGGTGGCGGGGGCCGTGGCTTGCGCGAAGGCACCGATCGAGGCGATCACGAGGGTCGCGCCGATGGCGGCAGTTTTCAAGTTGAGCATGATGTTTCCTTGGTGAAGTGAGAGTCGCATCGCCGGAACGGGATCGATGTTCCGCCTGTGTTCAACGAATGCCCGACCGCCACGCCGACGACACTGGCCGTAAAGATGTGTGAAAGGGCAGCGATTCGAGGCTCTTTGCGCGGCCGGGCATCGAGCTGCCGACGCGGCCATGCGTGCACTTCTACAATCCCAACGATGACTTTCGGAAAGCTCGCTTCATGATTTCTCGCGAACCCACGATCGAACGCCTGGTTGTTGCCCGATCGCTATTGCTCGAGCCCTTCGGCATCGACGAGACGACGCTCGGCCGCGCGCTCGCCAGCATCTCGACACATCGGATCGACGATGCCGATCTGTATTTCCAGTACACCCGCAGCGAGGGCTGGAGCCTGGAAGAAGGCATCGTCAAGAGCGGCAGCTTCGGCATCGACCAAGGCGTCGGCGTTCGTGCCGTCGCCGGCGAGAAGACGGCGTTCGCCTATTCCGACGACATTTCGGAAGCGGCCTTGATGGATGCGGCGCATACCGTGCGCACGATCGCCGCGGCCGGCCAGAGCCGGCGCGTCAGGATCGGCCGCGCGACGTCGATCGCGCGCAGCCGCACCCTCTACGCGCCGATGGATCCGATCGCCACGCTCGACAGCGCCGCCAAGGTGGCGCTGCTCGAGAAGGTCGAGAAGCTGGCGCGGGCCAAGGATCCGCGCATCGTCCAGGTGATGGCGGGACTCGCCGGCGAATACGACGTGGTTTTGATCGCCCGCGCCGACGGCACCATCGCCGCCGACGTCCGACCGCTGGTCCGGCTCTCGGTCTCGGTCATCGCCGAGCAGACCAAGGACGGCGTGGTCCGACGCGAATCAGGCAATGGCGGCGGCGGCGGACGCTTCGGCTTCGCCTACTTCGATCAGGCGGTGATCGAGTCGTACGTCGACGACGCGGTCAAGGCCGCCTTGACCAACCTCGAGGCCCGTCCGGCCAAGGCCGGCGAAATGAGCGTCGTGCTCGGGCCGGGCTGGCCCGGCGTGTTGCTGCACGAAGCGATCGGCCACGGTCTCGAAGGCGACTTCAACCGCAAAGGTGCGAGCGCCTTCACCGGCCGAATCGGCCAACGCGTTGCCGCCAAGGGCGTGACCGTGCTCGACGACGGCACCATCGCCGATCGACGCGGCTCGCTCAACGTCGACGACGAAGGCAACGCGACGCAGAAGAACGTCCTGATCGAAGACGGCATCCTGAAGGGCTACATCCAGGACTCGATGAATGCGCGCTTGATGAAGGTCGCGCCGACCGGCAATGGCCGCCGCGAAAGTTACGCAGCGGTGCCGATGCCGCGCATGACCAACACCTACATGCTGGGTGGGGACAAAAGTAAAGACGAGATCCTTGCCGGCCTGAAGCGCGGCCTCTACGCAACCAACTTCGGTGGCGGGCAGGTCGACATCACCAGCGGCAAGTTCGTGTTCTCGGCGAGCGAGGCGTTCTGGGTCGAGAACGGCAAGATCCAGTATCCGGTGAAGGGCGCGACGCTGATCGGCAACGGCCCCGACGCCTTGACCCGCGTCAGCGCGATCGGCAACGACATGCGGCTCGATACCGGTGTCGGTGTCTGCGGCAAGGAAGGGCAGAGCGTGCCCGTCGGCGTCGGCCAGCCGACCCTGCGCATCGACCGGATCACCGTCGGCGGCACTGCCTGACACGTGACTTGGCCGGCCGGGCGCCGGGCCGCCCCAAGCCACCGGCCGCTGCCCCCTCGGGGGGCAGCGAACGAAGAGAGCGTGGGGGCTATGTCACTCGGACGTCGAGCGTCGGCAGGCCTGCGATCGAGCCCTGCATCACGTCGCCCGGCGCCACCGGCCCGACGTTCTCCGGCGTGCCGCTGTAGATCAGGTCGCCGGGCATCAGCTCGAAGGCTTGCGACAGCTTCGAGATCTGCTCGGCGACGCTCCAGGTCATCATGTTCAGGTCGGCACTCTGCTTGACCAAGCCGTTGACCTTCAGCGAAATAACACCTTTGCTGAAGTGGCCGACGTCGGCGACGCGATGCAGCGGCCCCATCGGTGCCGAGCGATCGAAGCTCTTGCCGATTTCCCAAGGCTTCTTCTCGTCGCCCATCGCCCGTTGCAGATCCCGCCGCGTCATGTCGAGCCCGATCGTGTAGCCGTAGACCAGCGACAGCGCCTGCTCGATCGAGACGTTCTTGCCGCCGCTGCCGAGGGCGGCGACCAGCTCGATCTCGTAGTGATAGTTCTTCGTCAGCGCCGGATACGGGTGATCCGCGGTCGTGCCGATGGCCACGAACTGGATCGCGTCGCTCGGCTTTTGAAAGAAGAACGGTGGCTCGCGGGTCGGATCGGATCCCATCTCGCGCGCGTGGGCGGCGTAGTTGCGGCCGATGCAATAGATGCGGCGCACCGGAAACATCTCGGCCGTGCCGACGATCGGCAACATCGGCTGGGCGACGCGGAAAACGGTCCGCGAGCCGTTCGCGGCGGTGGCCTGCGGTGAAACGCCGGCGCAGCCCGCGAGGGCGGCAAGGCCGCCGACGGCGCCGGTCGACAACACTTTTCTTCGATCCATGACATGTCTCCTTGTGGGGTCGATGTTGCAGGAAAAGGGGCGTGCTACATTGCCGCCATGCTTTCGCGCTTCTGGTTTTACGCGTATTTTGCTGGTCTTCACCGCTCGGCGGACGGAGAGGCGATCGCGTAGTCAGACAGCGCAACCGAACTCCAGAACCGCCGGGCGATCCCCGGCGTTTTTTTTGCCCGTTCCCGTTGCCCATCCATCGGCAGTCCGAGATAGAGAGAGAGAGAAGCGCCATGACCAAGAGCCACAGTTGCAGCGAGTCCGCGTCCACCAGCAGCGAACGCACCAGCCGCACCGACGACGAGCGCATCGTCGACGTGCTGCCGTTGCCGCCTCCGGAGCATCTGATCCGGTTCTTTCCGATCGCCGGAACGCCGGTCGAGACGCAGATCGGCGCGACCCGGGAATCGATCCGTCGGATCATGCAGCGCAAGGACGACCGGCTGCTCGTCATCATGGGGCCGTGCTCGATCCACGATCCGCTGGCTGCCGTCGAGTACGCAAGGAAGCTGAAGGCCGAACGCGAGCGCTTCGCCGGCACGCTCGAGATCGTCATGCGCGTCTATTTCGAGAAGCCGCGAACGACGGTCGGCTGGAAGGGCCTCATCAACGACCCCTATCTCGACCAGACCTTTCGCATCGACGAGGGCCTGCGCATCGGCCGCCAGCTGCTGCTCGAAATCAACCGGCTCGGCATGCCGGCCGGCAGCGAGTTCCTCGACGTCATCTCGCCGCAGTACCTGGGCGACCTGATCGCCTGGGGCGCAATCGGCGCGCGTACGACCGAAAGTCAGGTCCACCGCGAGCTGGCTTCGGGGTTGTCGGCGCCGATCGGTTTCAAGAACGGCACCGACGGCAACATCAAGATCGCCATCGATGCGATCCAGGCGGCGGCACGGGCCCACCACTTCCTTTCGGTGCACAAGAACGGCCAGGTCGCGATCGTCGAGACGCGCGGCAATCCCGACTGCCACCTCATCCTGCGCGGCGGCAAGACGCCCAACTACGAGGCTGCGGCGATCGCTGCCGCCTGCGCGCAGATCGAAGCGGCCGGGCTGCCCTGCACGCTGATGATCGACTGCAGTCATGCCAACAGCAGCAAGGACCACCTGCGCCAGGTCGACGTCGCGGCCGACGTCGCGCGTCAGCTGCGCGACGGCAACCCTTGCATCTTCGGCGTGATGGTCGAAAGCCATCTGCTCGCAGGTGCGCAGGCGTTCAGCGCCGGCAGGGACGACCCGGCCCGCCTGGTCTATGGCAAGAGCATCACCGACGCCTGCATCGGCTGGGACGATTCGGTCGGTGTCCTGCAGACGTTGAGCGATGCAGTGCTGTCGCGACGGGAGCGCGCGGTGAACGTCGGCATCTCTGCGCTGGCTTGAGCCGGTGCACCGTCCGGATCGGGCTCAGTCGATCTCGGGTTCGGCGTCGGTCTGGCGGGCCAGACGTTCGCTTTTCCAGTAGACGTCGTCGCCGAGCTGGTCGGGGTTGGCGCGGTTGAGGACGCGGGCCAGGACGAACAGCAGATCGCTCAGGCGGTTCAGGTACTGCCGTGCTTCGACGCGCACGGCCTCGCGATTTGCCAAGGCCACGACCGCGCGTTCGGCACGTCGCGCAACGGTCCGGGCGACATGGGCGAGGGCCGCGCCGCGCGTGCCCGCGGGCAAGATGAATTCCTGCAGGCGCGGCAGCGTCGCGTTGTAGCGCGCGAGCGCGGCATCGAGCCCGGTCACGGCCGCTTCCTTCAGCAGCGCGAAGCCCGGGATCGACAGCTCGCCGCCCAGGTTGAAGAGCTCGTGCTGGACCACGACCAGCAGCTCGCGCACGTCCGCAGGCAGGGGCTCCGCGAGCAGGACGCCGAGGTGGGAGTTCAGCTCGTCGACATCGCCGAGCGCCGCGATCCGCAGGTGGTCCTTGCCGACCCGCGAGCCGTCGCCGAGGCCGGTCGTGCCGTCGTCGCCGGTCCGGGTTGCGATCTGCGTCAGACGGTTCGCCATGGCCGAGGCATCCTACCGCGCCAACGTCCGTGACGGCGGCCGCGGCAGCGCTTCCTACAATCGTCGGACGGCGTCACACCGCCGTGGAGACGAGCCATGAACGCAGCCCTGCCCGCCGATCTGTTGCCGCGCCTCGAGCCGCGCGCCGTGCCCCCGGCCATGCTTGCCGCCCTGAAGGCGCGATTCGGCGAGCGTTGCTCGACTGCCCGCGCGGTGCGCGACCAGCATGGCCGCGACGAGTCGCCGATCGACGCGCCGCCACCCGACGCCGTCGTGTTCTGCGAAAGCACCGAAGACGTCGCCGCGGTCGTCGCCCTTGCCGACCGCCATGCCGTCCCGGTGATTCCGTTCGGCGTCGGCTCGTCGCTCGAAGGGCATCTGCTCGCGGTGCAGGGCGGTGTCTCGATCGACCTGTCGCGCATGAACAAGGTGCTGGCCGTCAATGCCGAGGACCTGACGGTGACCGTCCAGGCCGGCGTGACGCGAACCCAGGTCAACGAGGAGATCCGTCACACCGGCCTGTTCTTTCCGATCGACCCCGGCGCCGATGCCTCGATCGGCGGCATGTGCGCAACCCGTGCCAGCGGCACCAACGCCGTTCGGTACGGCACGATGCGCGAGAACGTGCTCGGCCTGACGGTCGTCACGGCGCAGGGCGAGGTGATCCGTACCGGTACGCGCGCCCGCAAGTCGTCGGCGGGCTACGACCTGACCCGGCTGATGGTCGGCAGCGAAGGCACGCTGGGCGTGATGACCGAGGTCGCGCTGCGCGTCTACCCGGTTCCGGAAGCGATGTCGGCGGCGACCTGCACCTTTCCCTCGATCGATGCGGCAGTTCGAACGACGATCGAGGTCATCCAGATGGGCATTCCGATCGCCCGCTGCGAGCTCCTCGACCGCCACGCGGTCGAGGCCGTGAATCGGCACGACAAGCTGTCCCTGACCGAAGCACCGATGCTGCTGATGGAGTTTCATGGCAGCGAGGCGAGCGTGGCCGAACAGGCCGCGACGGTGCAGGAGATCGCCAGTGGTCATGGCGGCGAGGGGTTTCAGTGGGCGACCACGCCGGAGGAGCGGAAGAAGCTCTGGGCGGCGCGGCATCACGCCTACTTCGCGGGCCTGCAGATGAAGCCGGGCAGCCGCACGGTGACGACCGACACCTGCGTGCCGATCTCGCGTCTGGCCGAGTCGGTGGTGCAGGCATCGGAGGAAGCCGAAGCCGCCGGCATGCAGCACTACATCGTCGGCCACGTCGGCGACGGCAACTTCCACATCGCCTATCTGGTCGACCCGACCATTCCGGGCGAGCGCGAGACGGCCGAGCGCCTCAACGAGGCGGTGGTGATGCGGGCCATCGCCGCCGACGGCACTTGCAGCGGTGAGCACGGCGTCGGCCTGCACAAGATGGGCTTTCTCGTCAGCGAGGCCGGCGTCGGCGCGATCGAGATGATGCGCACCGTGAAGCGCGCGCTCGACCCGAAGAACATCATGAACCCGGGCAAGATCTTCACCCTCTGAGCGAGGGGCTAGATCGCGGCCAGCTCCGAGGCGGTGATCGACCAGTGCGTCGCCACGTCGCCGAACGAATCAACACTTTCCAAATTCACGCCGAAGCCCCACAGGCGGGCGACGTGCTTCAGCACTTCCTGGGCGCCGTCGTGCAACGGCCGGTTGTTGTGTCGGGTGTGGCGTAGCGTCAATGAGCGATCGCCGCGCAGGTCGACGCTGAGCACCTGGATGTCGGGCTCGCGCGCGCCGAGGTCGTACTGGCGGGACAACGCCTCGCGCACCTGCCGATAGCCGGCTGTGTCGTGGATCGCCGAGACGCGCAGGTGCTCGTCGTGCTCGTCGTCGAAGATGGTGAAGAGGCGCAGGTCACGGATGACTTTCGGCGACAGGTACTGGCCGATGAAGCTCTCGTCCTTGAAGTTGCGCATCGCGTGGTGCAGCGCCGGCAGCCAGGGCGTGCCGGCAAGCTGCGGAAACCACTCGCGGTCCTCGGCAGTCGGGTTTTCGCAGATGCGCTTGATGTCGGTGTACATCGCGAAGCCGAGGGCGTACGGATTCAAGCCGCTGTAGGCGGGGTGACCCACCGGCGGCTGGAACACGACGTTGGTGTGCGACTTCAGCCATTCGATCATGACGCCGTCGGTCAGATGGCCTTCGTCGTAGAGCGTGTTGAGCAGATGGTGGTGCCAGAACGTGGCCCAGCCTTCGTTCATGACCTGAGTCTGCCGCTGCGGATAGAAGTACTGCGCGATCTTGCGCACGATGCGCACGACTTCGCGCTGCCACGGCTCCAGCAGTGGCGCGTTCTTCTCGATGAAATAAAGGATGTTTTCCTGCGGCTCGGATGGGAAACGCTTCAGCTCCGACGCTTCGCCAGGCCGCTCCGGGCGCTTCGGCAACGTGCGCCAGATGTCGTTGACCTGCGTCTGCGCGTACTGCAGGCGCTCGGTGCGGCGGGCGAGCTCGTCGGCCAGCGAAAGCCGGCTCGGCCGGTGGTAGCGGTCGACGCCGTAGTTCTGCAGCGCATGGCAGCTGTCGAGCGTGTCTTCGACCGCCTGCATGCCGTGCTTGTCTTCGCAATCCGCGATGTAGTTGCGGGCATAGACCAGGTAGTCGACGATCGACGACGCGTCGGTCCAGAGGCGGAACAGGTAGTTGCCCTTGAAGAAACT
>JALYXU010000269.1 GCA_030946925.1 Pseudomonadota bacterium | reverse complement strand
CCAGTAGTTCATCTTGTCCCAGCCGCCGATCTCGACCGCGCCGAGCTGCGGGTGCATGAACGGCTTCCAGTCGACGTGCGCCTGGCCGCCGCAGTGCTCGTCGCTCCACTTGATGAGCTTCAAGTCGTCTTCGACCGGGTGCTCGCGGTACCAGTCGATCCACTTGTAGTCGGCGATGCCGGCTTCCTTGTTCGGCGCCCACATCTCGACCACCCAGAACAACGCGCCGAGGTGCTCGTAGACCCAGTCCTGGGTGCCGGTGATGATGTCTTTCGGGTGGTACTTGAAGTCGTGCCAGATGCTGATCGCCGGATAGCCGGTGAGCTTGGCGCCGATCTCGCTGAAGCGCTTGATCGACCACAGGTCCTCCGGGATCATGTCGTCGTCGCTTTGCGTGCCCATCGGCCGGAGGATCACGCCGCTGTGCGTGTGAAAGCTGATCGCCGCGCCGATGTTGCGGTGCTTGACGATGAAGTCGACCATCGCCTTGACCTCAGGCTCGCTGGTCGGATAGTCGCCGGCGCCGACCTGCTCGAACTCCTGCCGCCAGAACGACGGGAAGTTGCGATTCAGATCGAGACCTTCGATGTCGGCGTTGACCTTGACGTTGAGGCCGTCGTAGTTGCGCAGGAACCCCTCGGGCATCAGCCGGAAGTACTCGCCGCCGAATTCGCCGGGCTCGCGCGCCACCATCAGGCGCCGATCGGCGGCGCACTTCTTGTAGGCACCGTGCGGGTCGGGCACGCGCATGAAGAGAATCCGGCCGTCGCCGTCGATGTCTTCGGGCGTCAGGCCGTCGACCGGCTCTTCCTCGAACGGATAGGCCCGGGTCGAGGAGCGGATGTGGCGCGGCCGATCGGCCAACGCCAGCTCGGCACCGTCGGGGTTCAGCCGCGGGCAGAGATAGACGACGCGGCTGTCGAGCAGCTCGGTGATCTCGGCATCGCCGCCGTGCTTGCGGACCAGCTCGTCGAGGAAGTACAGCACTGCCGTCGAAGCCAGCAGCTCGGCGGCGTGGATGTTGCCGTCGGCCCAGAACGCGGGCTTGTCGTCGGCCGGGCCGGTGGCCGTGTTGGTGACCGCCGCCACCCAGATGTCGCGGCCCTCGTGGCTCTTGCCGATCGAGCTCACCGCGACCAGGGTCGGATGCGCTTCCGCATAGGCGAACAGCAGCTTAGTCAGCGCGTCGTGCTTGTAGAAGGTGTCGAAGCGGGGCGAGGGCGTGATGGGAGTCGTCATGAAGAGGCTATGCGCGCGGAGGCGGCGAGGGTAGCGCAATCGAAACCGGCAGCGGCTGGCCGTCGACGAAGACGCGCAGCTCGCCCGGCGCGAAGGCATGCCATTCCTCGTCGCGGGTCAACGGCTCGGTCACGACCACGGCAACCCGATCGCTCGGCGACGTCTGCTCGGCGAAGTCGACCGCGAGATCCTGGTCCTGCAGCGAGGCCCGGCTGAACGGGTGCTGGCGGACGATGTGATGCAGATGGGTCGAGCAATGCGCCCAGAGCGCCTGGCCGTTGCTGAGCATGGCGTTGAAGACGCCGTGGCTCGCCACCTGCGGCATCAGCTCGGCCAGCGTCGCCGTCAGCTCGGCCACCGACGGCACGCTCGCATGCGCCTTGGCGAGCTCCTGCATCAGCCAGCAGAAAGCCCGCTCGCTGTCGGTCGCGCCGACCGGGTGGAAGGCACCGTGCAGACGCGGGTTGAACTTCTGCAAGTCGCCGTTGTGGGCGAAGACCCAGTAGCGGCCCCACAGCTCGCGCACGAAGGGATGGGTGTTCTCAAGGGCGATGCCGCCCTGCGTCGCCTTGCGGATGTGGGCGACGATGTTCTCGCTCTTGATCGGATAGCGGCGCACCATCTCGGCCACCGGCGAGCGGCGAGCGCTCTGCGCATCGACGAAGAGGCGCACCCCAGCGCCTTCGAAGAAGGCGATGCCGAAGCCGTCCTTGTGCTCCTCGGCGCGGGTCGCGAAACCGGTGAAGCTGAACATCACGTCGGTCGGCGTGTTGGCATTCATTCCGAGCAGCTGGCACATGGACGTCTCCTGGTCCTCTCGCTAGCGCCGGTCGAAGACGCGGCGCAGCACGCCGCGCACCGTCACCGCGTCGGTCGGAATGTGCGTCTCCTCGAGCACGCCGGCCATCCGCTCGACCCGGCGCGGGCTGCGCCTGGCGCTCCAGACCAACAGGTCCATCAGCCACGGATGGGCGTTGGCGCGGTTGGCTTCTTCGTACAGCGCGAAGCGCGGCTTCAGGGCCATGACCCGGGCGACGTAGTCGGCGCGGACCACCGCGTCGTCGTTGCTGCCGAGGATCGCTTCGGCGGCGTGGATGCCGGTCTCCATCGCCTTGCCGATGCCCTCGCCGGTGAACGCATAGGTGCTGCCGGCGGCCTCGCCGGTGACGAGCAGCCCCGGCGCATCGAGGCGGGCACCGGCGAGCGAGCAGCGCAACGGCGCGCCTTTCAGCTCCTGGCCGGCATCGGCCAGCCAGCTGCCGCCATCGACGAGCTCGCGTGCCGGTGCGTAGATCGACTGGAACGCAGCGAAGGCGTCGCGCAGGTTGACGCCTTTCTTCGCAGGCCGGCCGTCCTCGAGATGCTTTTGGGCGACGCCGACGCCGATGTTGAAGACGTCGTCGCCGCACGGAAAGATCCAGCCGTATCCGGGCGAAAGCCGCTTGTGCCAGACCACCTCGAGGGCGGTGATGCGCGCCGCCATCGCCGCGTTCCTGACGTAGCCGCGCAAGGCGATCGCGCTCGGCGTGCGCCGCTCGCACATCGTCGCGGCGATCGTTGCCTGCGGCTGGGCGCCGGTTGCCAGCACGACCCAGCGGGCGCGGATTTCCTGCGCGTCGTCGCCTTGCGTCAGCCGCGCGCCGATCACCGCACCGGCCGCGCCGCCGTCGCGAATCGGCGCGACGAAGCGCAACGGCGCGAACATCCGCGCGCCGGCGTCGACGGCAGCCTCGCAAACGATCTGGTCGAGGCGCTTTCGCGGCAGCACTGCGAGCCGCCCAGGCACGTCGATGCGGCCGCCGCGGGGGGCGATGCAGGCGAGCGTGGAGGCGATGCGTGCCTCGGCCATCACACGGTCGAGGACGCCGAGCCGAGCCAGGGCCCGGTGCGCGTCCGGGATCAGGCCGTCGCCGCAGACCTTGTCGCGCGGAAAGACGTGGGCGTCGATCAGCACCACATCGCGGCCGGCCCGGGCCAGCCACTGGGCCGCGGCGGG
>JALYXU010000253.1 GCA_030946925.1 Pseudomonadota bacterium | reverse complement strand
CGGCGTTGATCTTCTCGCTGATCCGCGAGCACCACGTCACCCATTTGTGCGGCGCGCCGATTCTTTACAGCATGCTGATTCACGCGCCGGCAGCTGTGCGTGAAGGCATCAACCACAAGATCAACGGCCTGATTGCCGGTGCCGCACCGCCAGCGGCCGTGATTGAAGGCTGCGAGGCCATCGGCATTGACCTCACGCATGTCTATGGCCTGACCGAAGTCTATGGGCCGGCCACCGTCTGCGCCAAGCAAGAATCCTGGGCCGGGCTGTCGATAGAGGAGCGCGCCAACCTCAATGGTCGCCAGGGCGTGCCCTACCCCTTGCAGCAGGCTGTCACGGTGCTGGACCCGCAGACCCTGCTGCCAGTGCCTGCCGACGGCGAAACCATGGGAGAAATATTCTTTCGTGGCAACGTGGTCATGAAGGGATACCTTAAAAATCCGACAGCCACCGAAGAAGCCTTTGCAGGCGGCTGGTTTCACACGGGCGACCTCGCCGTGATGTACCCGGACGGCTACGTCAAGATCAAGGATCGCAGCAAGGACGTCATCATCTCCGGCGGCGAGAACATCAGCTCGCTCGAGGTCGAGGAGGCGCTCTACCGCCACCCGGCAGTGCTGGCCTGCGCCGTGGTGGCGCGGCCCGATCCGAAGTGGGGCGAGACACCGGTGGCGTTCGTCGAGCTGCGCCAGGACTCGCAAGTGACGGCCGCGGAGCTGGTCGGCCATTGCCGAGGCCTGCTCGCTGGCTACAAGGTGCCGCGCGAAGTTCGCTTCGAGCCGATCCCGAAGACCTCGACCGGCAAGATCCAGAAGTTCCAGCTGCGCGACCGTGCCCGCACCCCGGCCGGCAAGGACTAGGAGACCGGCATGACCGTTGCGCCCCTTGCTTCGTCGGCGCCCTTCGTGATTCGGGAACAGGATCAACGCGGCGTGACGACCTTGATCCTGAACCGGCCGGCGTCCTTCAACGCCCTCAGCGTCGCCATGCTGGAGTCGCTCCAGGCCGAGCTCGACGAGGTTGCTGCCGAGGCCGATACGCGGGTGGTCGTCATCGCCGCCTCCGGCAAGGCGTTTTCCGCTGGCCACGATCTGAAGGAGATGCGCGCCGAGCCTTCGCAGGCCTACTACGAAGCGCTCTTCGCGAAGTGCTCGCGGATGATGCTGACGATCCAGCAGCTGCCGGTGCCGGTGATCGCGAAGGTACAGGGCATCGCCACCGCGGCCGGTTGCCAGCTCGTCGCCGCGTGCGATCTCGCGGTCGCGGCGAGCGACGCCCGGTTCGCCGTGAGCGGCATCAACTTCGGTCTCTTCTGTTCGACGCCGAGCGTGCCGCTGGTGCGCAACGTCCTGCGCAAGCACGCATTCGAGATGCTGGTCACCGGTGACTTCATCTCGGCGGAAGAGGCGAAGAGCAAGGGTCTCGTCAATCGGGTCGCCGCCCCAGACGGGCTCGACGCCGCGGTCGAAGCGCTGGTTGCTTCCATCGTCGCCAAGCCGAGGGTCGCGATCGAGATCGGCAAGCGCCTGTTCTATCGCCAGCTCGAGCTCGGCATCGACGCGGCCTACGACGACGCCGGCAAGACGATGGCCGGCAACATGATGAACGCGGTCGCGCTCGAAGGCGTGCAGGCTTTCATCGACAAGCGCAAGCCCGGCTGGGCTGCGTAGCCGGAAGCGGGTTGCAGGCTCAGCTGCTCGCGGCGGCGCCCTGATCGATCCGGTTACGGGTGACACCGTGATCGAAACCACGGCGACGAGACCGCGCCAGCCAGCCGGTCGGTCCGAGCCGCACTGCCGATCGCCGATCTCCTAGGCTGCAAGCGCAGCGTGGCCGGCGTCCGCGACGTTGCGATCGGACCCACGGTGGACCCGGTCGAACGGCCGCCGCGGAGGTCGTATGCAGCGCATCAGTCTTTTCCTCGGCGCGCTCGTTCTTGCCGCGCACGGCAGCGCCGGCGCCGCGAGCTCGGCCTACTTCAGCGAGCCCAGCCTGCCGGCGATGCA
Source organism: Pseudomonadota bacterium (assembly GCA_030946925.1). Classification (GTDB taxonomy): domain Bacteria; phylum Pseudomonadota; class Gammaproteobacteria; order Burkholderiales; family Burkholderiaceae_C; genus Schlegelella_A. Next base: position 7,856 of record JALYXU010000253.1, on the reverse strand, counting down.
GAAGGTGTCGGCGGCGCTCGATTCGCGGGCCTATCGCTTCGACGCGGCCCGCCACGTCTACGCCGCATATGCAACGCGCATCTTCAAGGGACGCCTGCCGCCGCTGATCCACGCCGTCGTCGTCATCGAGACCACGGTCGATGCGAGCGGGAGGGCGAAGGACGTCCACGTGGTGCGTGGTCCGTCGCATGCGCCCGATGTCACGCGTGCCGTGGTCGAGATGATCCGCCGGGCCAGCCCGTTGCCGGCGGTCTCGAACGCGATCGGCTTCAAGTTCACCGAGATCTGGCTCGTCACCAAGGACGGCCGATTCCAGCTCGACGCGCTGACCGAAGGGCAGGACTGAGCGCGGAAAGGCTGCCCGCGGCTACATGCCGGCCGTGAACCCGCCATCGACATAGAAGATCTGTCCGGTGATGTAGCTGGCGGCGTCGGAGGCCAGGAACACGGCGATGCCGGCTAGCTCCTCGCTTGCGCCCCAGCGGCCGGCCGGCGTCCGCTTGCAGACCCAGGCGTCGAACTCGGCATTGGTCGTCAGCGCAGCAGTCAGGTCGGTCTTGAAGAAGCCCGGCGCGACGCCGTTGACACGAATTCCGAAAGGCGCAAGCTCGACGCCGAGGCCGCGCGTCAGCATCGCCAGTCCGCCTTTGCTGACGGCATAGGGCAGGGTCGACGGCCGCGCCAACGTCGACATCACCGAGCAGGTGTTGACGATCGCGCCGCTGCCCTTTCGCTTCATTCCCGGAACGACGGCACGGGCCGCGAAGAAGGCCGAATCGAGGTTGGTCGCCATGACCTTGCGCCAGTCGTCGTCGCTCAGGCTCTCGAGCGGCCCGCGCCGCGTCATGCCGGCGTTGTTGACGAGGATGTCGACGCTGCCGAGGCGGGCCTCGATCGCGCTGATCGCTGCGGTCACTGCCGCGGAATCGGTGACGTCGAAGGCAGCGACCTCGGCACGCAGGCCGGCGCCGACCAGTTCCGCCGCGGCGGCCTCGAGCCGTGCCGTCGTGCGGCCGTTGAGGACGACCGTGGCGCCGGCCTCGGCCAGGCCGCGCGCCATCGCCAGGCCGAGCCCCGAACCGCCGCCGGTGACGAGGGCGATTCGGCCGTCGAGCGCGAACTTCTGCAGCATCTTCATGCGGCCACCGGCGACAGCAGCGGTCGGCCGGCGAAGTGCGCTTCGAGATTGCCGAAGGCGAGGTCGCGCATCGCTCCACGGGTCTGCCAGGTGGCGCTGCCGACGTGCGGCGTCAGGACGACGTTGTCGAGGCCGAGCAGGGCGGCCGGGACGTTCGGCTCGTTCTCGAAGACGTCGAGCCCGGCCCCGGCGATGCTGCCGGCGACGAGGGCCTCGACCAGTGCCGCTTCGTCGACCACCGAACCGCGCGCCACGTTGATGAGGTAACCGTCCTTTCCGAGGGCGCGCAGCACCTTGGCATCGATCAGCTTGCGGGTCGCGTCGCCGCCGGGCGTGATGACGACCAGGAAATCGACCTGCGCCGCCAGCGCTTCGGCGCTCGGGAAGTAGGCATAGCCGGCGTCCGGCTTGGCGCTGCGTGCCGTATACGAGACGGCCATTCCGAACGCTTCGGCGCGCCGGGCGATGGCGTTGCCGATCCGGCCGAGGCCGACGATGCCGAGCCGGGCGCCGCTGACCTTTCGCGCCAGCGGCATTGCGCCGGCAGCCCACTTGCCCTCGCGCACGAACCGGTCCGCTTGCGGAATCCGTCGCGACACCGAAAGCACCAGTGCCATCGCCAGGTCGGCGACCTCGTCGTTGAGGACATCGGGCGTGTTGGTGACGGCGATGCCGCGCTCGCGCGCCGCCCCGACGTCGATGCCGTCGTAGCCGACGCCGAACACCGAGATGATCTCGAGCGCCGGCAGCCGGGCGATCAGCTCGCGCGGCACCTTCGACTCACCGCTCGCGGCGATCGCCCGGATCCGCGGCGCGGCGGCCGCAAATGCCGCCGGATCGGACTGATGCAGCCGATCGTGGACCCGATACACGCCTTGCAGCGCGTCCATCATCGGCGGCCAGAGGCGGGCCGCGGTGAGGACCTCGATGGGGCCGGCCAGGGCAGTGTCGGAGGGAGGCATCATTTGTCCTTGGTTCAGGTCGCGGCCATTCACATGCCCACATAGTTGGGCCCGCCGCCGCCTTCGGGCGTGACCCAGACGATGTTCTGGGTCGGGTCCTTGATGTCGCAGGTCTTGCAGTGGACGCAGTTCTGGGCATTGATCTGCAGCCGCTCGGTGCCGCCATCGTCGACGAACTCGTAGACCCCGGCCGGGCAGTAACGGCTCTCCGGACCCGCATAACGGGCCAGGTTGATCTGCACCGGCACGCTGCTGTCCTTCAAGGTCAGGTGCGCCGGCTGGTTCTCGGCATGGTTGGTGTTGCTGACGAAGACACTGGAGAGCCGGTCGAAGGTGATCTTGTTGTCCGGCTTCGGATAGACGATCTTTTCGCACTCGGCCGCTGGCTTCAGGTAGAGGTGATCGGCCTTGACGCGGTGCAGCGTCCACGGCGGTGCCTTGAAGCCGAGCCGGGGCAGCAACCACTGCTCGACCCCCGTCATCAGCGTGGCAATGCTTCGGCCCTTCTTGAACCACTGCTTGAAGTTGCGCGACTGCTCGAGCTCGGCCTTCAGCCAGCTGCTTTCGAACGCGGCCGGATAGGCCGACAGCTCGTCGTGGCTGCGGCCGGCGGCGATGGCGCCGAAGGCGGCCTCGGCCGCGAGCATGCCGGTCTTGATCGCAGCGTGGCTGCCTTTGATGCGGCTGGCGTTGAGGTAACCGGCTTCGCAGCCGACGAAGGCGCCGCCGGGGAACACCGTTTTCGGCAGGCTGAGGATGCCGCCGGCGGTGAGCGCGCGGGCACCGTAGCCGAGCCGCTTGCCGCCCTCGAGCAACGTTCGGATCTCGGGGTGCAGCTTCCAGCGCTGGAACTCCTCGAACGGACTGAGGTACGGATTGGTGTAGTCGAGACCGACGACGAAACCGAGCTCGACGAGATTGCCGTCGAGGTGATAGAGAAAGGCGCCGCCGTAGGTCGCCGCATCGAGCGGCCAGCCGGCGGTATGCAGCACGTGGCCTGGCCTGGCCTTGTCGGGAACGACTTCCCAGAGCTCCTTCAGGCCGATGCCGTAGCTCTGCGGATCCTTGCCGGCGTCGAGCTTGAAGCGCTCGATCAGCTGGCGGCCCAGGCTGCCGCGCGAGCCTTCCGCAAAGACGGTGTACTTGGCGTGCAGCTCCATGCCGAGCTGGAATTCGGCGGTGGGCTCGCCGTCCTTGCCGACGCCGAGGTTGCCGGTCGCCACGCCCTTGACCGCGCCGTTGTCGTCGTAGAGCACCTCGGCGGCGGGAAAGCCCGGGAAGATCTCGACGCCGAGCGCCTCGGCTTGTGCCGCCAGCCACTTGACGAGGTTGCCGAGGCTGATCACGTAGTTGCCGTGGTTCTTGAAGCAATTCGGCAGGAAGGCTTCGGGCGTGGCGCGTGCACCGGTCTCGTTCAGGAACAGGAAGCGATCGCCGGTGACCGGCTGGTTCAGCGGCGCACCGTCGTCCCTCCACTTCGGCAACAGCTCGGTGAGGGCGCGGGGATCCATGATCGCGCCCGACAGGATGTGCGCGCCTGGCTCCGAGCCCTTCTCCAGGACGACGACCGAGACCTCCTTCGATTGCTCGACCGCAAGCTGCTTCAGGCGGATCGCGGTGGCGAGGCCGGCAGGGCCGGCGCCGACGACCACGACGTCGTATTCCATGGCCTCGCGCGGACCGTACTTGGCGAGTCTCTCTGCGGCATTCATCGTCGTTCTCTTGGCTACACTCGACTTTCGATTCTATTGAAAGCTTCCTCTTGAAAGTCCTGTTCACCTCATGAGCTACTCCATCGACCTCTCCGGCCGTGTCGCGCTCGTCACCGGCGCGTCGAGCGGACTCGGCGCCCAGTTCGCCCGGGTTCTGGCCGCTGCCGGTGCCGGCGTGGCGCTGGCCGGCCGCCGGCTCGAGCGATTGAAGAGCCTGCGCGCCGAGATCGAGGCCGAGGGCGGCGACGCCCACGTGGTGCCGATGGACGTGACCGACCACGACGGCATCAAGGCGGCGATCGCGCACACCGAGACCGATGTCGGCACCATCGACATTCTCGTCAACAACTCCGGCGTGGCGACGACCCAGAAGCTGGTCGACGCGACGCCAGAGGAATACGACTACGTGTTCGACGTCAATGTGCGCGGTGCGTTCTTCGTCGCCCAGGAGGTCGGCAAACGGATGATCGCCCGGTCGCAGGGCGCTGCGCCGGGCACCTTCACCGGCGGCAGGATCGTCAACATCGCCTCGGTGGCCGGCCTCCGTCCGCTCGGCCGGATCGGTGTCTACGCGATGAGCAAGGCCGCGGTGGTGCATATGACAAAGGCGATGGCGCTCGAGTGGGGCCGCTACGGCATCAACGTCAATGCCATCTGTCCCGGCTACATCGATACCGAGATCAATCACCACCAGTGGTCGACCGACGCGGGCAAGAAGTTCATCGAGACGCTGCCGCGCAGGCGAATCGGCGAGCCCGAAGACCTCGACGCCGTGTTGATGATGCTGTGCGCCAACGAGAGCCACTTCGTCAACGGCGCCGTGATCCAGGCCGACGACGGCTTCGCGCTCTAGTGCGAAGCCGATGAGGCCGCTGTCGCCGCTCGAGGCACGCGTGCTCGGCGTGTTGATCGAGAAGGCGCATACCGTGCCCGACAGCTATCCGCTGTCGCTCAACGCGCTCACGCTCGGCTGCAACCAGAAGACCGCCCGCGACCCCGTGATGGCGGCAGGCGACGCCGACGTCCAGGCGGCGGCCGACGCCTTGAAGTTGCTGTCGCTGGCGTTCGAATCGAGCGGATCCCGGGTCAGCCGCTACGAGCACAACACGGGTCGGGCGCTGGCGCTGCCGTCGCAGTCGGTGGCCTTGCTCGCCGTCCTGATGCTGCGCGGACCGCAGACGGCCTCGGAGCTGCGCGCCAACTGCGATCGATTGCACCGCTTCGCCGACCTGTCCTCGGTCGAAGGCTTCCTCGACGAGTTGGCGGCGCGGCCTGAAGAGAAGGGCGGGGCGCTGGCCCTGAAGCTGCCGCGCGCTCCCGGCTCGCGCGAGGCGCGCTGGGCGCATCTGCTCTCTGGCGGCATCGACATCGCGGCATTGCCGGTGGCGAGCGACGGCGAAGATTTCGTGCCGAGCAGCGAGCTTGCCGCTCTGAAGCTCCGCCAGGCCAATGCCGAAGCCGAAATCGCGGCGCTGCGCTCGCTCGTCGAGCGGTTGTATGCAGAGCTGGGCGTGTCCCGGGCCTGAGATCGAGACGAGGCGAGAGATGCGATTCGACCTACCCGAAGCCAAGAAACTGACTCTCGAAATGGTCATCCCGATCCGCTGGGGCGACATGGACGCGATGGGTCATGTGAACAACACCATCTACTTCCGTTATCTCGAGATCATCCGCATCGAATGGATGACCCGGGTTTCGGGCCCGCCCGACATCACAGGCGAAGGCCCGGTGATCGTCAACACGTTCTGCAACTTCCTGCGCCAGCTCAAGTACCCCGGTGACGTGCTGGCCAGGCACTATGTCGCCAACCCCGGGCGGACCAGCTTCGAGGCGTACGTCACTCTCGAGCGGACCGATGAACCGGGGCTGCTTTACGCGACGGGCGGCGCCAAGACCGTGTGGATCAACTACCGCGAGGAGAAGTCGGTGGCGCTGCCGGAAGCGATTCGCGCGCTCGTGGCGGCGGTGTAGACAGGCCTCGGGACCGCCACGACCTCCGCCGGCGACGCCCTCTTCGCCGGATCGCAGGTGCGAGCCGCCTGACGACGCTGCGCGGGACTGCGCTCAGAGCAAGGCATAGGTGCTCGTCGCGTGCGCCGCGAGCTTGCCGTCGACGGTCCGAAACTCGGCCTCACCATAACTGAGCGTCTTGCCGAGACGCAGGATGCGGGCGATCACCGTGACGCTGGCCGCATCGCCCGCCACCGGACGTAGAAAGCTTGCCTGCAGCTGGACGGTCGTCATCGGCTTGAAGCCGCCGAGCTTCGAGATCATGGCCAGCAGCATTGCCGTGTCGGCGACCGCCAGGATCGCCTGACCGCAGAGCACGCCACCGGCGTGCACGAGCTCGGGCGTCACCGGCATGGTCAGTCGCAGGGCGTCGTCGTCGGCCGAGTCGACGCGCAGCTGCAATCGACGGACATACGCCGCCGCGATTGCCTCCAGGCTGGCCTGCAGCGCTGCCGTGTCCATGCCCATCGACGAATTCTAGGAGGCGCTCGGCCGGACATAATCGCGGGCTCCCAGCCCACGCCGCGACATGAACAAGATTTTTCCGAGCGCCGCCGCCGCGCTTGCAGGCATCGTCCACGACGGTCAGCTTCTCGCTGTCGGCGGCTTCGGCCTCTGCGGCATTCCGGAAGCGCTTATCGAGGCGCTTCGCGATTCGCGAATCAAGGACCTGACCGTGATCTCGAACAACGCCGGCGTCGACGGTTTCGGCCTCGGCCTGCTGCTCGAGACGCGGCAGATTCGGCGAATGATCTCGAGCTACGTCGGCGAGAACAAGGAGTTCGAGCGCCAGTACCTGGCCGGCGAGCTCGAGCTCGAGTTCACGCCGCAGGGCACGCTGGCCGAGAAGCTGCGCGCCGGCGGCGCCGGCATTCCGGCGTTCTTCACGCGCACCGGCGTCGGCACGCTGGTGGCCGAAGGCAAGGAGACGCGCGAATTCGACGGCCACGTCTACGTCATGGAGCGCTCGCTGGTCCCCGACGTGGCGCTGGTCAAGGCGCAGCGGGCCGACAAGAGCGGCAACCTGGTGTTTCGCCGGACCGCCCGAAACTTCAATCCGGCAGTGGCGATGGCCGGCAGGATCACGGTCGCCGAGGTCGAGGAGATCGTCGAAGTCGGCGCGATCGATCCCGATGCCGTGCACCTGCCCGGCATCTACGTGCATCGGATCGTTCTCAATGCCGCGCCTGAAAAACGCATCGAGAAACGGACCGTTCGAGCGGCGGTGCCGGCCGATGCCTTGGTGCAGGAGGCGATCGACGTGATCGCCAAAGCCGCCGAAAAGACAGGAGCCTGAGATGGCCTGGACCCACGATCAGATGGCCGCCAAGGCTGCCGAGGAACTGAAGGACGGCTTCTACGTCAATCTCGGCATCGGCTTGCCGACGCTGGTCGCCAACCACGTCAAGCCCGACATCGAGGTCTGGCTGCAAAGCGAGAACGGCATGCTCGGCATCGGCCCATTCCCGACCGAGGACGAGGTCGACGCCGATCTCATCAACGCCGGCAAGCAAACGGTGACGACGATCGCCGGCTCCTCGATCTTCGGCTCCCACGATTCGTTCGCCATGATTCGAGGCGGCAAGATCAACCTTTCGATCCTCGGTGCGATGCAGGTGAGCGAGAAGGGCGATCTCGCCAACTGGATGATCCCCGGCAAGATGGTGAAGGGGATGGGGGGCGCGATGGACCTCGTCGCCCGCGCCAAGCGCGTGGTCGTGATCATGGATCACGCCGCCAAGGACGGCTCACCGAAGATCCTGAAGGAGTGCGACCTGCCGCTCACCGGGCGCAAGGTGGTGCACCGCATCATCACCGACCTCGCGGTGATCGACGTGACGCCGCAAGGGCTCGTGCTGTGCGAGGTCGCGCCGGGCGTGTCCGCGCGCGAGGTGCAGGAGAAGACGGGCCCGACGCTGAAGGTCAGCGAGGAAATCAGGGAGATCCAGCTCTCTTAGTCCGTCGATACTCGACGGTGCGTCGCGCGGTTCGCAGTTGTTCAGTCACGTTTCGGTCTGCGCCGCAGCGCAGCGT